>CAMJXE010000055.1 GCA_946409645.1 uncultured Bacteroidales bacterium | reverse complement strand
GCGCGGCTCAGAGGCACCCGCCGGAGGTTGAAGGGGGTATTTGCGGAAATTAGGTATTGATAAAATATTCATCAGGTTGGTTCGGGGGTATATGGATGATGTGGAAAAGTATGCGTCTTCAAAAACAATTACTGAGGCTGTCCGCTTTTTAATCCAATATGGTTGGACATACGCGGGTGGAACCGTAAAGCTGACGGGGTTTGCGGGGTCGGACTATCGGGCTCGTGAAATGGGCGAAGCTTTCCGCCTGCTTCAGAAAGCAATGCTGGTGGAGCTGGTGTATCCTTCCACCTCATGTTGTCTTCCTTCCATTCCAGAACTGAAGCGGATGCCCAAAATGTTTTGGATGGATACGGGGATTGTGAACTATGTGGCTAAAGTGCGAAGTGAAATCATTGCGGCAGGCGATATATTGGATGTCTGGAAAGGACGGATTGGCGAACAAGTGGCTGCTCAAGAATTGCTTACATTGAGCACGGACATCAACCAAACCCGAAGTTTCTGGACAAAAGGGCGTGGTGAGCAGGGTGCAGAAGTGGATCTGACGTGGGTGGTGGATTCCCAACTCATTCCTATCGAAGTTAAAACCGGGCAAAATTCGCACCTGCGGTCTTTGCACAGTTTTATGGAAAATTCGCCGACAGGTATCGCTGTGCGAATCTGGTCAGGTCCATACAGCGTTGACGATGTGCGCGTCATCGGTTCCGGAAGAGTATTCCGGCTTGTCAATCTTCCATTCTATCTCATAGGAGAATTGGAAAATATCATCCGAAAACAATAAAAAACATTGACGGTCAGCGACAATGTGAATGGAAAAACCTTCCTCATATATGGTCACCATGTTGCTGTGTGCAGCAGCACCCTACATCTTCGTGAAGGTGCTTTGGGAATGGTGCGTCAAAGAGTACGGAGAAGGGAAAACGCTGTTTATCACCATAGCCATTTTGTTGCTGAAAATCCACGACATCCTCACAGTTTCCAAAGCTTATAAGGCGGCAAAGGAGTTTTCTTAAAAAATCGTATCTTTGCCGCGTAAAATAAAAACGAATACGATATGATACCCGAAAACATCAGACAATTCGCCGACATCCTCCGCCACAAAAAGAACATCATCCTCCAAGGCGCGCCCGGCACGGGAAAAACCTATAATACAGCAGCGTTGGCGTTAGCTATCTGCGGCGAATAAATCCCGGAGGACCACGGAGAAGTGATGCGTCGATACGAAGAACTCCAAAAAGAAGGAAGAATAGGCTTTGTCACTTTCCACCAATCCATGGATTATGAAGACTTTGTGGAAGGGATAAAACCTAAGACAGAAAATGGTACGGTTTCTTATGAAGTTGAGGACGGGATTTTCAAGAAGATATGTGAAGAAGGACAATCTCACTTAAATAGGGGATCTCATTTTATCAAGGAGGAGAATCGAGTATCAGTTAGTCAAGCAGTACACAATGACATTGACGAAGCTATCAATTCTTTTCTGAAAGATATCCCCAAAGAAGGAATATATATTCCAAGTGTTCGTAATCCGTCGAAAATGTTTCTGGTTTATAAGGAAGGAGGGAGTTTATATGCGAAAGGTGACGGAAGGTCGTATCCAATAAGAATGAAATCTGTGAGAGCAGGAGAGTATGATTATAGACATCAATCTTATGAACCAGCTGTTGGACAATATATTCGGAAACATTATCTGAGTATAACAGATTCTCCACATATTGTCGAGAAGACTGTTTGGAATGAAGAAACAAGAAGCAGTGAAAACTATGTCCTCATCATCGATGAAATCAATCGCGGCAACGTCTCGAAAATCTTCGGGGAACTGATTACGTTGTTAGAGGCTGACAAGCGCATAGGAGGAGACCATCCGATAAGGGTTACGCTGCCGTACTCAAAAGAGTCGTTCGGGGTGCCGTCAAACCTATACATTATCGGTACTATGAATACCACTGACCGTAGCGTGGGTAACATTGACTATGCCGTACGTCGCAGATTTGCATTCGCCACATTGAAAGCAGACAGGGAATTGGTCGAGCAAAACTCTATATTAGAAGCTGTTACATTGTTTGATGCCGTGGAGTCCTTCATCAAGAAGCACCAGATTGACATGGATTTCGAGGATCTGATGGTTGGGCACAGCTATTTTTTCGCCAAAGACGAATACGAGCTGGAGCTGAAATGGCAGTATGAAATCCTGCCATTGCTGAACGAATACATTAAGGACGGCATCGTCAATGCCAAACCAATTGGCTCTGATATGACTATCGCTGATTTTGTTGGAGAATGGCATCCTGCGTCGGCCCAATAGCAGAGCGATATGACAGAGAACAATGGATAACAAGCCGAAAGACATTATTCTATTGCAGGAGCATCAACCTTTTGTGAATCCGAGAGGTTGGGGCAACGGACGTGATTATTCTGATAAAATGGAATATCTCGTCGGGTTGGGTCTGACATTCGAGGAACCTGATTTTCTCAAGGAACCAAAATTTTTGGGAATTTCCAACTGGATTGCCTCTTACTACATCGGGGCATCATGGCTCGTGTCTGATGAACTTGCCGTGGTGGTCACACCGAAAATGCCAGATGTCGATTTCGTCCAGATGTTCTTGGCAGCTTTGGAAGTGGATACGCAAAAAGAATCGAACTATTTTGCCCAATGTTATGGCATTCAGTTCGATGAACCGTCTATCGAAACCAATGAAGAGCTGAATCAGCTCACACCCCTTTTGGTGTTGCATTTTATCTCTTTGTTGGAACGGTTGGTGAAGCATGGCTTGAAAAAGGACTATCTCCTTCACGAAGAGAATCTGAAAGCCAAGGTCAAAGGACGGATTCTGTTCGGCAAGCACCTCAAGACCAATGTGTTCCAGCAACGTAGTGATCGAATGTATTGCCAATATCAGGATTATACGGACGACATTCCTGAAAACCGCCTGCTGAAAAAGGCCCTGCTCTTTTCCGAACGCATCCTCGACAGATGTGATAGCTTGAAAAGACAGTCCCAATACCCTGATGTCCAATTGCGATTGAATCGTTTGAAGGCCTCATTCAGCCATATATCCGATGACATTGAGCCGTATCAGGTGCAGAAGTTGTCTTCCAACAAGCTGTTCAAAGGGTATAAAGAGGCGATAAAGGTGGCGAAAATGATTCTGCGCCGTTTCGACTACTCCATTCGCGAGGCGAGTTCCGAACAACATTCCACCCCGCCGTTTTGGATTGACATGGCGCGGCTGTATGAGATGTGGGTGTGGGGGAAACTGACAGCCGCCTATCCTGAACAAATTGAGTTTCAAGTACAAGGTCATTGTAAAACGGCTGTCGATTTTATCAAAAAGGATGAAAAAATCATTCTGGATGCCAAATATAAGCCACATTATGAAGATTCTAATCGTGGTATCTTGGATGATATTAGGGAAATGAGTGGATATGCTCGTGATAAGCGAATATTGAAACAGTTAGGAAGTGATAAGGAGGAGAATGAGATTAAATGTGTGATTGTTTACCCCGAACCGGAGAAATTGAAGTCTGATGAAGAAGATAAAGAGGCCGACAGCGATTGCAAAGTTGCAAAATCTTTCCTACAAGACACATTGCTGTCACAATGTTCTGAAATCAAATGGTTTCGCAATTTTTACAAAATCAGTGTGCCGTTGCCTGTTTGTGATCGCGAGTAGTTGCTTGAAGTTCATGAGGAACTATCGCAATAAAATGTTTTTTTCAACCGGGGTACAATTTGTACCCTCTTTCTTTGTATCCCCTCAACTGAAAATACTTTCCAGATAATTATCGAAGAAAATCCCAAATGTATATTCGAAAATGTGTATTTTTGCGGAATGAAAATTCACAGAAGGGTAGGGTCACATTGTCCCCTCCCTTTAATTGCGATAGCAGAAAAGTTCGAACCTTTAAACCGTCAATTATGTCCCCCAACTATTCAACCCCCAACGTTCATCCTGTCCATATTGACGGCAAAATAGGTTTTATAAACCGAAACGGTGATATGGTAGCCCATATACGATTCGGTCAGCTATTACTTTTTTGCGGGTTTCTGGTATGTGGAGAAAGACGGTTTGCATGGGTGTGTTGATGCCGATGGCCATGAAACGATCAAGCCGCAATATGAGGATATGGATTGTTTTTATGAGGATTTATGCGGTGTGAAGTCGGATGGCAAGTTTGGTTTTATCGACAGAACCGGCAAAATGGTTGTAAAACCGCAGTTCGACCATATTCAGGAATTTCGGGAAGGATTGGCCCCAGTTGAGATCGATGGAAAGTGGGGTTACATTGACAATAAAGGGAATGTTGTCATTCCGTTGGAATACGATTATGCGGATGTGTTCCAAGGAGGTGTGGCTCAAGTGAAGCTCAATGGCGAGTATGTTTACATTGATCGGACAGGCCGGAGAGTTTGGCCGAAAGCGGAATGATCAACTCAAAGTATCACCCCAACTCGTAATGTGTGCTTCTTCCGGCCGAAGCCGATTTGGTTAGAATCCCTTTTTCAATCAAATCGTTGATGTCGCGCAGGGCGGTGTCGGGCGAGCATTTGCAGATCTTGGCCCATTTGCTGCTGGTCAACGGACCGTCGAATCCGTCAAACAGACGGTTGATGATTTTGCGCTGCCGTTCGTTAAGGGGAGTCTGTGCGTGGGAGTTCCAGAAGGCCGCTTTCTTCAAAACACTGTCCAAACGAAGTTCGGACGTCTCTATAGCGTCACGGACACGCTCCAAAAACCACACTGCCCATTCCGTGATGTCCATGGAACCGCATGAGGCACGCTGCAACATCTGGTAGTAGGTTTTCCGGTTCTTCAGGATTTCAGCTGACACACTGTAGAACTGCCACCTTGCTTCATTGAAACGCGAAATCAGCATGTCCGTGATGGTACGCGTGATCCTTCCGTTCCCGTCGTCGAAGGGGTGTATGACCACGAACCATAAATGTGCGACGGCAGCTTTCAGTAAATCGTTGTAAGGCTGATCCTCGTTTATCCATTTCAAGAAAACATCCATCTCTTGCGCGACCATGTCGGAAGGCGGTGCTTCATAATGGACGCGCTCTTTCCCCATCGCGCCGGACACAATCAGCATCGGATCCTCGCCTTGCCGCCAGTCCGCCACGGTGATTTTGTACATCCCGCTGCGACCTGTCGGGAATAGGGCTGCGTGCCAGTCGCACAGACGTTCTTTGGTGAGCGGTTCTTTACAGTTCTGCACGGCGTCAAGTTCCACTTGCACCACTCCTTCTGTGTAATGGTCGCTGGCAACGGAATCCGTTTTTTCAACGCCAAGATGCCGTGCGATGGAAGAACGCACAGAGTCCATGTTAAGCCGTTCGCCCTCAATTTCCGAAGAGCGGACAACATCTTGTGTTATGGATTCCAGCGTTGTCGTTTGCTGAATGTCAAAGCCAAGCACGTCAAGCATACCGGCGAGATGCGCTTGTCGCCGTTGAACTGTCAGCATCAGCTCTTCAACTTTTTTTGCATCCCAGGAGAATGCCGGCCAGTTATCTTGTTGCCATATATAGATTGCTCTTCTTTCTTTCATGCGGCAAAAATACAAAATATTCTCCGCAAAAATGCGGCGAATAGAACTTTTTTTCACCGCACCATGTCTGATTTTTTTTCAGCTACAAGCAGTGGTAAGTTGAAATTTTCTTATTTTTGCATCGTCAATCGTCCGAAGCTCGTTGACGGGCTCGCGGGCGGGCGACGAAACATATAAAAGGCGTTGAGTCAACGTCTTATCTGCGGCGTACGGAATCTCGCAAATTCACAATGCCCACACGATAAGGCAATGGCCAATGCCCATGGTTTTGTGTATTCGCAAAACGGATATCCCAAACATCCGTTTCGATATGCATACAGCGTGGGCTTCGGCATTGCTTATCCTTGGGCAAAGGCAATGCGAGAGCCTCGTACGCGGGATGAGCGATGAGTTCAGATTCCCGCGCTTTTTTTATGTGGATTTGGGTTATAACCGATCGAATTCCGCGCAGGGAGTCCGCGGAGGAGCATAAAAAAGAACACGAATGAAAAAGTTAGCGATTATTTTCATGAGCCTGCTCGTGTGCGCGACGGTGTCCGCCCAGAACGCGCAGGATTACAAGGCATTCATCAAGGAGCGCAAGGCCGTCCAGAAGTTAGTGAAGCAGGAGCGCGACGAGAAGGTCTCCAAGGAGACGAAAAAGCAGGCCAAACAGTTCGCCAAGGAGGGCTGGAAGGTGACCGTGGGCGCACTGCCGTTGGACAAACAGATCGAGAAATCCATCCTGATGCAGTACGAGTTAGACATGAACAGCGGCATGCCCAAGTACATCCAGGGCAGCGGCAAAGCCATCAGCAGCAGCTACGACGCCGCCAAGATGCAGGCCATGGCCGACGCCAAAACCGAGCTGGCCGGCAACATCCAGACCGAGGTGGCGGCCATCATAGAGGAGCGGTTGGCCAACCAGGAACTCGGCAAGGAGGAGGCCGTGGTGGTCTCCAACGCCGTGCAGGTCTCCAAGCAGGTCATCGTCCAGTCCATCGGCCGGGTGATCACGGTGGTGGAGTGCTACCGCGAGCTCAAGAACAAGAATGTGGAAGTGCAGGTGCGCATCCTCTACAACGGGGAGATGGCCGTCCAGGCTGCCAAGAAGGTCGCGAAGGAGGAACTGGAACGAAAAGGGGAAGAGCTGTCGAAAGAGTTGGACAAGTTGCTGGGGTTCTAAATTATGAAATATTCTTTCGTCATTCTTCTTACACTGGCATTTTTGACTTGTAGTGCCCAAAAGGCGGTGACCGTTTGCGGGGAATACCGCTATGTCGCACCCGAGAACGTACCGCTTGCTGATGCCAAAACCACGGCAATAGAGCGGGCGCGATTGGAAGCAATGGCAAATGAGTTTGGCACGAATATCTCGCAGACCAACTTAAATACTACCCACATTGACAATGGGGTAGTACAGAATGATTTCCTTTCCATGGGCGGTACGGAGGTCAAGGGAGACTGGCTCGGTGACACAAAAGAACCCGAAATAGTTGTGGCATATGAACAGAATATGCTGATTGTAACAGCAAAGGTATGTGGGAAAGCCCGCGAATTAGTGAATGCGGGAGTTGACCTATTCGTAAAAGTGCTGTGCAACGGTATTGAAAGCGAACAGTTCAAGAACAATGACCAGCTGTCGGTTGTGTTGAAATCCCCTGTCAATGGCTATTTGGCCATTTTCCTGCGCGACGACGTCACGAGTACAGTGGCCTGCCTCCTACCTTACGAAACCGAAAACGGGAAAGCACGGAAAATAAAACGTAATGAATCTTATACCTTTCTTTCAACCAAAGACCCGCTGTATCCGTACAGGGAGGAGACCATTTTGGTGACCAGTCGCGAACAGGAGTTCAATACGCTCATTTTTGTGTTTTCTGAAAACGAATTTGCCATGCCCAATACCGAAAGCGGGGAATACCTTCCCGAACTCTCCATCCCCGACTTCCAAAAATGGCTGCGCAAAAACCGAATGAAAGATGAAAGGATGCAGACTGTAGAAAAAATAACAGATATCAGAAATAAATAACATTTTAAAAATCAAAAAAATGAGAAATATATTTGCAAGTTTATTGGTAATTGTTTTAACATTAGGCTCTCTGTCGGCACAAGAAATGGCAACGATTTATATATTGCGCCCGTACAATTACGGAGCTGCTATGGGTGCCGTTTATGGGGGCAAAAAATACTATATGTTTAAACATTTAATTGATATTGATGATCACAAATTTGGTGCAGTGCCAACTATGAATTATTTCAAAATAGATGTGGAATCAGGTGACCACACTTTTATAGGACGTGTTGTAAAAGAACTTACTGAAGAAATCAATTTGGATAATTATCAGAAACAACAACCTGATTATTCCATTACAATTAATGCAGTAGCTGGAGAAAAATACTATCTTTGTATAGACGAAAAGAAATTTGAAATAGCGCAAATAGATAAAAAGGCATTTGAAAAAGAACTTAAAAAGACTTTTCCTGTACAGTATGCTGGCTTTGTTTCTTTTAAAGGTGGCTTTTTTTATACTCAAGAAGGCAAACTCATAGATGAAAAAACGGGTAAAATAATAGAAGATCAAACGGGAGGACTGGAACAATTAGCACAAGTTCCAAAGGCTAAAAACCAAAGAAATATAGCCAAGTCCGATGTAGATCAAAATATTCCTGCCACAAATATCAAGAATCCCAATACCTTTGTTTTAATCATCGCCAATGAAGAGTACAAGAATGAAATAAATGTAGAATTTGCCGAAAATGACGGATCCACCTTTAAAGAATATTGTGTCAAGACGTTGGGTATCCCTGCGGAAAATATCGAATTAAAACCCAATGCGACAATCGGAGACTTTTATGATGGCGTGGACTGGTTGGAAAATGTGTTGAACTATATCGATGGGAGCAAGGCCATCGTGTTCTACTCAGGCCATGGTATCAATGATGAAAAAACTGGTGATGCATACTTGATTCCTGTTGACGGGCAGGCAATGATTATGGCGACCTGCTTCAGTCTGAATAATTTATACAAAAAATTATCCTCAACGAAATCGGGCGATGTCACTTATTTTATGGATGCCTGTTTTACTGGAGCCGGCAAGGACGGAACTATGTTAGTGGCAGCGCGTGGCGTGGCACGTGAGCCCAAAAAGGAAACCCTGAGTGGGAAAACCATTGTTTTTTCGGCCACAAATTCAGACCAAACCGCAATGCCTTATACGGAGAAATCGCACGGCCTATTCACTTATTTCCTATTAAAGAAACTACAAGAAACACAAGGCAATGTCACATACAAAGAATTGCAGGATTACCTTTACATTAATGTGAACAAATATGCTGTGATGATCAACCGAAAACCGCAAACGCCCACAGTGGCGACGAGTCCTTTGATGGAATCTACTTGGAGAGAGAAAAAACTGAGATAAATAGTCCACTTTAATAAGTTAGGCCAGCGAGCAATTGACAATTAGGAATTAGGACGCATCACCAGTGCAGCATCACCGAAGATCCCAAGGAAGCCGATTTTGTCATCACGGTTACCGCCACCACCCGCTGCCACGACGGGAACGCGGTCTTCGGCGACGGCGTGTTGAGGTATTCCTACGCCGATGTGGAGGTGGAAGTCTTCAGCAATGGCAAACAGAAGGTGGTCTATGGCGAAAGCCTCTCGCAGAAGAACAACGGCGACGGAGCCACCTACGAGGGCGCGGGCCGCAATGCCCTGAAGCTGGCTGCGGGTGCCGTTTGGAAGGGGATGAAGCCATGGGTATATGGGAACTGATACCTTATTCTCCGCAAAAAAGCGGCGAATAAGAATGTCTTTCACCGCACTCCCACCTCGCCAAACCTCTCCACGCCGCTCAAATGTACAATGCATCCGATTTATGGAAAAATTGTTGTTCCAGAAATTTAAACATATAAAAGTATGCTTTTATTTTTCTGCAATTGATATTTTTTGTGTCTTTGCAGAAAAATAAAACACCAAAACAACGATTGGTATGAAACTGACAGTGACGTAGAACGGCAACGGTGCGAAGTTGCAAACCGTCAGGCCTGCGAAACTTCACAGATCTTCCGCACCAACCCCGTGACACACAAACTCATAAAGCAGATTATCAGCAGCAAAATCACCTTCGGGAACAAGGGGAATATCGCGGGAGCCTCGATGGTTATCCCGGCGGGGAGGAGCCATTGCGGGTGTGACAGCACGAACACGATGCCGATGGCACCCGTGACGATGCCCGAGATGAACACGGCCACCATCATCCGGCGGTAGCGTCTCGTCTGCGCCTCACGATACCGTTTAGCATATTCCGCCGCATCTAACTTCTTGGAAAGCTGCTTCATATATTCGTTGCGGTCGCCCATGTCCGGCTGGTACTGGGCGAACAATTCTTCTATGGTGGTCTTCTCTTTCATCGTTCCAATATTTGTCTAAGTTTAACTCTCCCCCTTGAAAGCTGCTGTTTCACAGCTAATTGGGAACCTCCCGTGATTTTCGCGATCTCCTTCACGGAGTAGCCGCTGACGTAGAACAGCAGGATGGCGCTCCTCTCCTTCAGCGGCAGCGTGCCGATAGCCTCGTACAACTCTTGGTATTGGAAGGCATCGTCGGCGCATGGGCCACCCGGCATCTGCTCCGCCGCGTCCAAGTCCGTCCGCCGGTTCCACCCGGACCGCTGGTGGTCGAGGAAGGTGTTGTAGGCGATCTTGAAGAGCCACGTGGCGAACTTGGCCCGCTCCACGAACCGCTCCATCGCGATGTACGCTTTCACCATCGCCTCCTGCGCGATGTCCTCCGCCTCCATCCGGTCGCCCTCACACAGGGCAAGCAGGAATCTCCGCAAAGACTCCTGCTCCTCCGAAATCAGGGCTATGAATTGTTCTCGTGTCATTCGGAGATTTGTTGCTCCATTATCCGTTTCTCTTCAGTCGCTATCTCGCTCTGTAGCATCTTCTTGCTGACAAGGTAATAAATGATAAGGGCTACACCTACGGCTGTTAGGACGCCGCCCCCGACTACTCCAGTGGTCTTGTCCCCTAAGAACACAAAATCAAACAAATGGGTGAAGAAGAGGACTATTCCGATTAATGTGCAGATACAGCCGCCCAAAAGTTTTTTTAACAGTCGTTCCTTCAGGGATTTCTTGCCAGACTCCGACGACATGTTCAGTTTGTCTAACACTTCGGCAGGGTCAAGATTTGGATTTTTCTCCAACAGGGCCATCAGAATTTCCGTCTTCTTGTCGATTTCGTGACTCTTCCGTCTGTTGGTCAGCCACACGATTATCAGCGGTAATGCTATGCAAACTCCACCGATTACGAGTACCACCGCAAGGATTTCAAGGATGTCTTCCATAACTATTATTTTTTTAGGTTATACAATTCCGTTCATTACCGAATCGATTCAACCATTAAACGAACCAACATCGCAAAAGGTGACATGAGGGAGAAAAAAACTTAGTAGTTAAATGGTTACGATATTTTAGGCTAATATAAAAAAACACTTTCCAATAAGGGCTGTAAGCCCGTAGTATATCAGCCCAGGGTGAGCGATAGCGAGCCCTGGGGACGATGGTTAACGGTTAATGGTTAACGGTTAATGGTTAACGGTTAACGGTTGATGGTTAACGGTTAATGGTTAACGGTTGATGGTTAACGGTTGATGGTTAATGGTTAACCGTTAACGGTCCGCGTTTTTATTAAACAGCAATATCGGCACGAAAACCGTGAACATCAAGCGGCCGGTTTGCGCGTTGAGGGTGTCTTCGACGAGCATAGAAAGGGACAGCAGCAGGATGAGGGCGAAATAGACGAACGTGATGCGATTGGGCATGCTCACGAAAGGGAAGATGAGCAGAAAACAGAAATAGAGCAGGGGGATAATGCCGGCGGCAATCCAGAAGGTGAGGAATTGGTTGTGACTGCCCCGATTTTTCTTCTTCCCGGCGATGGAGGAATGCTGATTCACCAACTGTTGATCCAAAGCGGCACGTTGCTGTCCGATGCCCACCCCTAAGAACCAGTGATCCTGTATGATACGCCACGAAGCACGCCACAACTCCACGCGCTCAAGCATGGAAGATTCATTAATGACACCGTATTTTTGATAGAGAGAGATGCCAAAGAAGGTCTCATACAAAGCCCTGCGCACATGCCCTTTTCGTGTATAATAGACGTTGGCGTTCTTATGCTCGATGTTACGGATATCGTCATCGCTGAGTTGCATTACCGCAGCGGAATCTTTGCGTAACCCCATCGAGTTGAGGTATCGGATGAGCGTGGCGGCGGTCATTTCATCGTAAACCGAGTCGGAACGCATCGCCCAGGCGGTCTGTAATTCGCTGGTACATATATAATTATTGATATAGTGTCCATTTTCCACTATTGAGTTGTCCTGAAAAGTGTAATGGTTTCCCGAAGCTGTCAAAGCGGATTTGTCGGGCGCAGGATCTTTCACATGAAAATAGTCATAGGAAATGTATATGGTGTATGAAACAGCAACTATTAGCAGGAGACCCATCAGTGCCCCTAAAGTCCATTTTACTGCTGTATTGTTTTGATTATTAATAAGATATAGAATATAACAAAAGGCGATAATCATCAAAATGATGATGCTGGAAAGAGTTTGTGAATAGAGGAGATAGAGAAGAAGTAAGATGCTGATAATGGGATAGATATGCTTGAAGGGAATAAATCTTACGGTGGAGTGGAGCCAATAATGGATACAGAAGACGATGGACATGACCACGCAGAGGCCGAAACGGATGTGATCGATAAAGCGTGACATTTCGCGGAAGTTAGAAAGCAAATGCGTTTTGGAGTAGATGAAATTGTAAATACATCCGATGAGCGTAGCTATGATGAAGGCACTGAAAATCAATTGTAACTGCTTGCTGTTAAAAGGTTTGGAAGAAATAATGATAATTGGAGCGAGCAGGAACACCAGTTTGGAAAGCATCTCCTTGCCAGCGGCTCCCCAGTCAGTGACATGTACCAGCCCGATGGCGTAAACGATATAGAAGAACGAGAACAAAAGCCCTTCGCGGTTTTGTGAAGAAAGACGCTGTTTCTCCTGCCAATTCCATTCAAACAGCCAGTTGAGAAGCAGCAGGAAACAGGCCAGACCCATCAGAAAGTGCGACAACGGCATCGCGACGGCTACCGCAATGGTTCCGAACAGATAGAAAGTCTGGTGAAAGGCTTTTCGGCGCATAACCTATTTTTTCGGGGAGAGGATGGATTGGTAGCGGTTGGCGTTAAGGAGCACGGATTTCGCTTCTTCGATGTATGGGTCGTGATGCAGACTGTTGATGAGCTTGCCGGTACTGTAGTAGTAACGCGAAACTATCTCTTGCGTCAATGCGCGTGCGATTTCGGACTTATGGGTGGTTAAATCCTGTGTTTTGAGGTTCTCCAATTGCGTTTTCATTTGATTGTAGGTGGCTTGGATATTGGAAAATGATTTTTCTTCCTCCGCTGTCTTCTTCAAATTCTCCAAAGATTCTTCCAGAGTAGTGGTGTAATTGTATTTTTTTGCTTTCAGGAAAGCTAAAAATTCGTTGTAAATGGCATCATCCACTATGAATTGGTCAGCATCGGCGATGCTTTCGTGTTTGGCCCGATAGTCGTTAGCGAAATCGAAGATGGCTTGATCCTTGATGAGTGAGGAGAGGATTACGGGCACCACTTCATCGGGAATGACCACGTCAGGTTCCACACCGCCCTTGTCATAAACGGTTCTCCCGTTCTTGGTCTTATACGCAACTGCCAAAGAGTCAGGGATTTTGTAGCCGCCTTTGGTGGTGTCGCGGTCGAAATACTCGATGTTCTGCACACAACGCCCGCTGGGGATGTAATACTTCGACACGGTGATTTTCATGCTCGTGTTGTAATCCATCGGATAGACCTTCTGTACCAGTCCCTTGCCAAAAGATTTCTGCCCAACGATGACCGCGCGGTCGAGGTCTTGCAGCGCGCCGGAGACAATTTCAGATGCGGAAGCGCTACGCTCGTTCACTAAGACAACAATGGGGATTTGGGGGTCTGCAGCCGCGCTCAGCGTTTTGTAAAGTCGGTTCATTTCCGCGATTTTCCCCTTCGTTTCCACCACCGTAACATCCTTGTTCACAAATATATCGATGATATTGACGGCTTCGCTGAGCAGACCGCCGCCGTTGTCGCGCAAGTCAATGATGAGGTATTGCATACCCTCCTCCTTCAGCTTCTTGTAAGCATCGAACACCTCGCTGCCAGCCTTTTCGAGGAACTGGTTCAGCTTGATGTATCCCACTTTGTCGCCAAGAATGCCGGAGTAGGGTATATTGGGCTCTTTCACTTTCTCGCGTTTCACCTTGAAAGTGAGGTTTTTGTTGTCAGTTGGTCGGAACACCTCGATGCTGTAAGTGCTTCCAGGTTGTCCGCGCATGGCAATTTGGATGGCTTCAATGCTGCGGTTTTCCGAGGATTGTCCATTGACGTTGAGGATGCGGTCTCCCACGCGCAGACCAGCCTTTGCGGAGGGACCGTCTTTCACCATGTCGGTGATAACAAACTGTTTGTCAATAATTTTCATGGAAACATCAATGTCTCCAGATTCGCCTGCGTTTTGCATGCGGTAGGTCTCGATTTCCCCTTCGTTATAATAGACGGTGTAGGGGTCGAGGCTTTTGAGCATCGCCTTGATGGCGGTTTGAGTGAGCTCGCCGGGTGAAATTTCATCGGCGTATTTGTCATTCAGTTCGTTGAGCACGCTAATAAAAATATCGACGTTTTTGACGATTTCGAAGTCATTTTGGGCGGAAATGCCGGTTGAAAAGCTTGTGATGGCGATGATGATCGCGGTTATAATGTGTTTTTTCATAATTTCAATTGTTTTTTACGTTGGTGGAAATGCGCCAATGTAGAGATGCGCTATCACAAAGGCGTGCCATGGCACGTTTCCACGGGTTACCCATGGATGCCAACTTTTTTGCCGAAGTTGAAGGCAAGGTAGCCGGTGAGATAGAATGCCTTGGCAGGGTTGAAGGCCATCTGTTGGATGAAGGGGAAAACCATCTGAATTTGAGCCCCTACTTCCAGAGAACGGAGCTTGTAGTCGCTCTTGGCGAAGTCGAAGGTAAGCCCTGTCTTGGCGTAGAAACCCGGTCGGAAGATGGTCTGAGAGATGCCGGAGTACCATCTGGCTCCGCCGAGGATGTTGTTGAGGTTGTGCTTGTCGGGATCGTAGCGCACAATCTCGGAAAAACCTGTGTTGTAGTTCAATACTTCCACGTAGTTGGGGATACCGATGCCGAGCGCCGGACCTGCGGAAAGGGTGTAGTTGATTTGTACTCCGCCCCAATAGGGTTTCAGGTGCAATGTGCGCTGGTAGCCGTAGCCTGCCTGTAGGAAAAAGAGCGTGTAGAGCTGTCCGTAGCGGATCGGACGCGCGTTCTCATAGTAGGCATTGATAGAACGAACAGACTTGGGATGCTGGTTGGTCATGAATTGAAACTCCCAAAAATGTTTGTTGTAGAGATCGGGTGTGCGACCGTGCTGATACCCGATGCCGAATCCTTCGGTGTGCGCAAAAATCTGGAAATTCCACTCCTTGGTGGTCACATCATGGTGATATTCCCCGACATTCTGGGCGAAAGACACTACAAAAGCAGCCACCAACAATGAAGTTAGCAGCACTTTTTTTAGAAAATGCCTGCTGATGCCCGAATGCCGCATGAATACAGGATTAGTCGGCGTTGGTCGGATTTTCAGCCGGTGCGTAATAGGTGTAATGACCGTATGCAGCGCAACGTTTTTGCGTGTCACATGCGGAAAATACCAAAACTGATCCTACAAACAAGATTACTAATGCAATAATTTTTTTCATTTTTTTACGTTTTTAATCAAACGGCAAAGATACGATTTTATTGAATGAGTGGAATATTTTTTTAAGAAAAAGCAAGTTTCGGGGGCTGCTGCAAAAAATGTTATTTTTGCACCGCATAAAATTAAAACCAGAGCTTACCTCGAAATATCAAATTCAAAACATCAAAGATGAAACGAATAGTCATTATATTGTCCTGTATGCTGCTATGTATCACCATCTCATTTGGACAGACTACAAAAAAGAAAGAGTTGCGTAAGAACTCCACGACGAAAGTATGGAAGACGCCCGTGAAAGGCACGCGATACTTGGACGAAGTGATTAGATATGATGCAAAAGGCCGTAAAATCGAAGAAATAGAGTACACGGCTATGGGCATGAAGGCACGTTGGACGTACGAATATGACGAAGATGGTCGTATGGTGCGCGAGGTTGTCTATGACGACCGCAACAAGCCTTTCCGCATCCATAAGATTGAGTACAATGCCGATGGCACGAAAAAGCGCCAACTGAACTATAATGCCAAAGGACAACTCCTTTCGGTGAAAGAGTATGAATACATTCGCAAATAGCTTGTGATGAGTTGTTTGATGGATATATTGCAGTCGATGTCGCCTATTTCTCTGGAGGAGATGAGCGGCGTGAGATTGATGAATCGCGTTGATAGCAAATATCCCACTAATATGGAGACTTTGCTGCGCATGGCTCCGTTGTGGGGGAAGCATTTTTATGTGCAAGAACATGAGAATCAACGAATTGCATATTACCGCACGCTCTATTTCGATACGCCCGATGCAATCACTTACACGATGCATCATAACCGTCGACTGAAAAGACAGAAAATCAGACAGCGCATCTATGTGGATTCCAACATCGCTTTTTGCGAAATCAAGAACAAAAAAAACACGGGCCGTACCAAGAAAAAGCGTATTTCCATCCCTGTAGAACATTGGGGCGACCTTTACCAACTTCCTGAAATGGCGGAATTTATCCGTGAAAAAGTGTGGGTGACCGATCAACTGCTGACACCTCGTTTAGAGAACGCTTTCCAACGCATCACCTTAGTGAACAAATCCAAAACCGAGCGCGTCACCATCGATTTTGGCATCCTTTTCCACAACCATCTCAGTGGTTGCGATGCAGATGTTTCTGATTTAGTCATCATAGAGGTGAAGCAGGACGGTACGTTGCCTTCCAAGTTCAAGGATATCCTGCGCGACACCCGAGTGAAGCGCAAAGGACTGAGCAAGTACTGTCTTGGAATGTTGCTCACCGATGAGCATCTGAAATATAATCGTTTTAAGAATAAGATGCGTTATGTCAATAAGTTAACAAATAAAAATTACATTATAAAATCGATAGAACAATGATACAGTTTGATTCAGATTTGTTTGACCCGACCATTGCGGAAGAGTTTGGAGGTGATGCCTTCGGCCTTTTCGGGATTCCCTGGTTCGACGGACCAAGCTTGTGGCAGATGCTTATCCGCTTTGCCCTCAATCTGGTGGTTTGTTGGATTATTGTGGGGCTGCTTTACTACAGGAAAAGCAAGCGCAGAGACTACTATTTTACCTTTATGTTGTTCAGTATCACCATCTTCTTCTTGATTTTCCTGATGGAAAACGTAAAGGTGCAGATTGGTTTCGCGTTGGGACTCTTCGCCATTTTCGGGATGATTCGATACCGAACGGAAACGGTGCCGATCCGCGAGATGACATATCTGTTCGTGGTGGTCGGTGTTTCCGTCATCAACGGTTTGGCGATGACGGTGAGCTATACAGAGCTCATTGTGACCAATTTGCTGATCGTGTTGGCAGTTTGGCTCTTCGAGTCGATACACCGTAAAACCTATTTGGAGTGTAAAATCATCGTTTATGAGAAAATTGCGTTGGTGCACGCTGACCGCGAGAATGAGTTGATGAGGGTGTGTCATAAGTCTGTTTTGGCAAAAATTGCTATTTGATTATCAGATAGTTACAAATCGAAAAATGCCGATTTTTGGACTTTTGACACACCCTCGTTTGGAAGTCGGCCACATCGATTATTTGAAGGACATTGCCTACGTGAAGAGAAGATTTACTACACCTCCGGCCAGCCGGAAAACACGATTAATCAGATGACGAAGTTAAAGGTTAATGCTTAGAATGTTAAAAGGTTAGAAGTATGGAAAAGACAGGAATGACTACTTGGGATTCATTCGCCGTGGGGGCGAAGCAGTTTTTGAACGACATTTTGTTCCATTACGTGCCGAAGCTGATTGTAGCAGGTATCGTGCTGTTTGTGGGTTGGAAGCTCATCAATCTGCTGAACAAAGTGATGCAACGGGCATACGACCGGCATAAGATTGACCCGTCGTTGCAGCATTTCCTGCATTCGCTGGTGGACATTATCCTGAAAGTGCTTCTGGTGATTACCGCCATGAGCATCATGGGGGTCGAGATGACTTCGTTTATCGCCCTTCTCGGTGCGGCGGGAGTGGCCATCGGTATGGGTTTGCAGGGTACGTTGCAGAACTTCGCCGGTGGGGTTATCATTTTGATACTGAAACCGTTTAAGGTGGGTGATTATATCGAACAAGGGCCATACGCGGGTTTTGTGGAGAGTATCCAGATTTTCAATACCACATTACGCACGTATGATGCTCGCAAAATCATAGTGCCGAACACCGAGTTGGCCACCAAGTCGTTGGTCAATCACTTCAACTTGCCGCAGCGTCGTGTATCTATTGACGTGGGGTTGGCATACGGTATGTCGGTGGAGAAGGCCAAGGAGGTAATGGTCAGGGTGGCAGCGGAGAATCCGTTAGTGTTGCACGAGCCGAAGGGGCCGTTCGCCACGTTGGAAAATTTCGAAGACAGTTCGCTCCACATGCGACTCTACGCTTGGACGCTTCCCGAGAATTATTGGGCCACACTCTACTCGCTGAACGAAGGAATATACAACGCCTTCCGCGAAGAAGGATTGGAGATTCCGTTCAACCAAATGGATGTGCATATTCGTGACGGTGCCTCATCGTAGAGACGCGCCATGGCACGTCTCTTTTTCTACATGTTCGGACTGTCGTCTTTC
>CAMJXE010000054.1 GCA_946409645.1 uncultured Bacteroidales bacterium | reverse complement strand
ATGTACTCCTCTATCAAGAAACGGCTTCTGCCAACCACAAATTCAGGGAAATCCGCCTTGGCATGGGCAAAATCGCTCAACAGCGACTCCACAGCCTTGCGATAATCTTCCGCATTGTGGACCACAAAGACTCCTTTGCTCAAAAAGCCTACCGCGGGCTTTATGACGCAAGGATAGACAATGCTGTTCGTGTCAAGCATTTCCAATTCGTTGACACTCACCTCTTTGAAAAAAAAGTCGGGATAAATGTCGCGACAGATACTTCTGAACGCAGATTTGTCTTTCACAAGGGAAATACTGTCCAAGAAACTCTTGTTGTCAATATGTTCGTAAATCCATCCGAGCGCGTTCTCAGAAACGGTATAAATCTTGCCCATCGTTTTGTAGGCTTCCGCAAACTCACTGTCGTTCAGAATTTTACCGTTCATAACGCGCTTTTCAGACATCTCGTTGCGCAGCACAGGGATGTTGTTTTTCTGCAGTGTCTCCACCATCAGGTCCGACACAAAAGGTCTATCCAATATAACCATTATTATTGTATTTAGTTTGATTATTCAACAATGCTTTTGCCCTAACCAAGGTGGTTTTGAGCAAATCCGTCTTTTATCATTTTCATCCTATTACCACGAAAGCATCCTATCCTTCGGATACTTCACACTGTAGGTAACCACATACGTTTGGGTTTCGCCTGCAGTCAACTCCAGCTCCCAAGTCAACACACCGATTTCGGTCTTGTCGGTAGTGGCGGCGGGCTTCACCTCCAGCAATTTCACGTCAATGTCTTTGTCATTGGAGATCGGATATTGCTCTTTGAGAGTCAATTTCGCACTACGGGTCAGATTGTTACGGACAGTAATGAGATACGAACGAGTTTCAGTGGTAGAGTTTCCCAAGTGCTTGGTACTACAGAAGTCACGTTGTTTTTCGCGCTTCACCGTCACGCGTGGCTCCGTGGTGAGCGTCAAGGCAATCTGGCTCTCGGTGTCGTTCGGACGAATATATGTCTTCCCGACGTATGTATCGTTGAAGGTCACCGTAGCCTCGCCTGGCAGGAGATTGTACTTCCCATAGTCAGAGAGAGTGGCTATAATGTACGTCATGTCCGACAGTTTCGGTGCGCAGTAGTACTTAAAATCGGCTTTGATGTCGTAATTGTTGAGGTCAATAAGCTGCACTTTGCCGTTGCCCGGAATGTCGTAAGGCACCGCGATGTCGTAGTTCACCATGAAATCCTGTTCATTAACATTGACATAGTCGTTCATGGAAATCACGTTGGCATCGGCACCATCGACAACCGCAGCACCCTCCATAGCGGGACTGGCTAACGAATTGCTGGCCATGGTTTCGTAGCCTTCCGCACTTTTGCGAAGTTGTACACCAGGAATAATGCGTTGGCGGTCAAAATGCAGGAACCAAGTCTTGAATATGGGTGCTTCGGCAGTACGGTTGGGCTGTGCCGTGGAGAGTGTCAACTTCACGTTGTCCCAGTTAAGACCGGTGGTTTGCTGAACATGCGCCTTAGCCTGCAGCACAATCGGTTTGTCCATGGAGGGGATATTGATGTCGTAACATGGCACCCATTTCGCTTTGTTGGTAATATATGTAACGGTGAATACGGTGTTGATGTTTTGCGGCACACTGACGGCTAACTTGAGGATTCCGCTACGAATTTTGCTGGCATTTCCGTCTTGTAAAATCTGCTTACCCAAACGATCGACAGACTCCTCCAAGCGCAGAATCTTCTTGTTAACTTTTTCGATATTCTTCTGTATTTCAGTGGCTTTCGTCTTATAAAGTTCCATATTGGCATTAATATCCGCAATGGCAACCCCATGTTCTTTCTGATTCATGTTGCTCTGTGTGCCATCAGTGACCAGCTTCAACAGTTGCGTATGGATGGCCAACTCGTTCATCGCATCCGTAAGCTGGTCATTGTAATAGTCGAGCGAGTCGTTGAGTTTCTTGATGCGGGCGGTCTCCTCCTTCGGGGTGATGTAGTCCTTGGAAAACTCTATGGCGGAGACAAGCACGCCGTTGGCCTTCACTTTGAGGCTGCTCAGCACAATGTCGGGGCTCAACCCGTCGATAATCACCTCTTGACTGCCGCTCTTAAGGGAAGCGGAAGCGGTGTGTGTAAGTGCTGCGCCATTGAAATAGACCGTGGCCTGGTCCAATTTGGCGGAAATCTGTTTTTGGGCGGATGTCGGTGCAAAAGAGAGGACACCCAATACTAAAAGCAGGGAAAAAATCTTGGTTTTCATTTGTCTGCTATTATTTGATGAAAAAATATATACATAAAATGACAGACTTCTCTTTTGCTGAATAGTTTATCGTCTGATTTTTCGCATTATGGCCAGAAAAATCGCATATATCAGGCCGCAAAATGCCAAGAGGACGGCAATTCTTGCGAGATAATCCCCATGTTTCACATAAAAAGTTTCTCCGTTCCGGGCATACACGGTGGTTTTGATGGCGGTGCGTTCGTCGTAGTCCGTTTTCTCCAACACCCGCCCCAGAGGGTCGATCACGCCGGAGAAGCCGCCATTGGCCGCACGAAGCACATAACGTCTTGTCTCGATGGCTCTTAGCCGTGACATCTCAAAATGTTGCCGGTGGCCAGGACTGTCGTCCCACCACGAGTCGTTGGTGATGACGCACAGCACGTCGGCGCCGTTCTTTACGAAATTGCCGACCAATTCGCCATACACAGACTCATAACAGATGGCCGCGCCGATGCGCATTGTACGCCCATCCACATCGAAGGCGAAAACCCGCTGCGCCGTGTCTTTGCCCAACGAGGAATTAGAACCGCCTAACTCAATCAACGCCTTCTCCAAGAAGCCGAAGACCTTCGGAAAGGGCATCTTCTCCACACCCGGCACGAGACGGCTCTTATGGTAGTGGCTCACCAGGCCGTTCCTGTTGTAGAATCCCGCCGTGTTGAAGAATTCCATGAACATCCCCGGATTGCACTCCTGTGCCACAGGGGATGTCTTGTGGTCGGAAATACTCACCGTGGAGAGCCCTAACACGAAGTTAAGGTTCGGATACACAGCTGTGACACTGTCGAATAAGGAGAATCCTTCGAAGCGGCTGTCACCTTCCATGAAGGTGTGGTTGCGCAACGCCTCCATCTCAATGGTGTGCGCGATGGCCGACTCCGGCGTGATGACGAGGTTGGTCTTCTCGTTGATGAAGGGCTTCGCCACATCGAGAACCCGCTGGATCTCCTGGGTGTTGGTGAGGCTGTACTCTTCGACCCACGGGTCGGTGTTCTGCTGCACGATGACCGCCTCGATGGGACGCGGTTGGGTGCTCATTTTAAGCTCGGCATCCCAGTAAAAAAAGAGAGAAGCCAAAAGGGGCAGTATAAAACTGGCAGCGAAGATGCCTATAATGACATTCTTTGGACGATCTTTTTTCTCCTTTCGAAATACAAGTTCTATGTAAATCAGAAAGTTGACAACAAGAATCCACACCGTGCCGCCCAATGTGCCCGTGATGCAGTACCATTGCACCATTCCGGGCATGGAGGCGAAAACATTGCCCAAAGTAAGCCACGGCCACGTCAAATCCCAATTGAGATGCAGATACTCGAAGGCCACCACGAAAGAAATGAGCATAACCGCTTGAAACAGACGGTTTTGCACCTGTTTTCTACAGGCGTGCCACGCCGCGAAGACCAGCGTTTGCAGCAACGCATTGGCAATGACCGCTGCCGCCGCTCCCGGCAATGTGCAGTAGGCAATCCAGTAGGTGGTGATGAGGTTGAATACGAAGAATGCCGGATAGAACAGCAGGATACCTCGTCCGAAGGCGTTGCGCTTGCCCTCTTGCAAAGAAATGTCACTCAACCAAAACAACGGCACAAACGCCAACATGATGAGGATCACCGCCCCGCGCACGTACCACGCGAGGGACAATATCAATCCCGTCAACACACTGAGGGCGAGTTTAATGTACCATTTGTTCGTATTCATCTTCTCATCTTTTCATCTTTTTATCTTCTCATCCCAGGGGTTGCGCTTCGCTTACCCCTGGCTACCGAGCTCTTGCCCCTGACGGGGCTGCTCAAGGAAGTAGTTTTTATATTACTACCCCGCCCTTCGGACACCCCTTCTAAAAGAAGGGGAATTGAGGTTGCTCGTTACTTTTGCCTATTGCCTATTGCCTATTCCCTGTTACCTTTAAACGCATCAATTCCCTTCCGCAAAAACGCGATGTATTTGTCCTTGTCACGCTCGTAGTAGGTCGGGCCGGAGAGGATGTTGCCGTCGGGATCCACGACGAAATAGCAGGGTTGCGAATTTTCGTGGTATTTGGTCTGTTCGATATAGCGGTTCTTGGCACCCAACATGGTGATGGGGTCGCCGTTGGCGTCAGTGAGCTTTCCCTTTTCCCCGTCGGGCAGCGGAATCACCTTGTCGTCGGCGTACATGGTGCAGACAATGACCTCCTCGGCGAAGATGCGGCGCACTTCGGGATCGATCCATACGGCGTTTTCCACGTTACGGCAGTTGGTGCAGCCGTGGCCTGTGAAGTCGAGGAAGACAGGCTTTCCTTCTTTCTTGGCCACGCGCAACGCTTGGTCGTAGTCGAAATAGCCCTTAATTCCGAAGGGGATATCCAATTTGTCGGCGTACATCGGTTCCTCGGTCCACTGGTAAGTGCTGGCGGTAGCGCCGCCGGAGCCGCTTTCTGTACGCACGATGTGGGAGATGTCGAAATCCTGGGTGGTCATCGGCGGGAGCCAGCCGGAAATGGCCTTCAACGGGGCACCGAACAGACCGGGGATCATATAGACCACGAAGGAGAACACGGAGACGGAGAGGAGGAAACGGAACCAGCTCTTCTGCACGGGATAGTCGTCGTCGTGAGGGAATTTGATTTTGCCGAGCAGGTAAAATCCTAACATTGAGAACAATACAATCCACAAAGAGAGATAGACCTCGCGGTCGAGGATACGCCAGTGGTAGGTTTGGTCGGGCACGTTGATGAACTTCAGCGCGAAGGCCAACTCCACGAAAGCGAGCACCACCTTGAGGGTGTTCATCCAGCCGCCCGACTTCGGCATTTTCTTCAGCATATTCGGGAAGAGCGCGAAAAGGGTGAACGGCACAGCGATACCCAAAGAGAAGCCCAACATGCCGATAACGGGCTTCAGGAAAGAGCCGCCGGCGGCGTTCAAAGCCACCGCGCCCGCGATGGGCAACGTGCAAGAGAAGGAAACCAAGACAAGGGTGAGCGCCATGAAGAAGATACCGGCCACACTACCCGCGTTCTGACGTTTGGCGGAGCCATTGACCCATGAACTCGGCAGAGTGATTTCGAAATAGCCCAACAAAGAGAGCGCGAAGATGAAGAAGATAATGGCAAAGAGGATGTTCGGAATCCAGTGGGTGCTCAGCACGTTGCCGAGGTCGGCTCCGAAAATCAGCGACAACACCAAACCGAAAATCACGAAAATCAGGATGATGAAGAATCCGTACAGCATGGCGTTGCGCTTGCCGGTGTTGCCGTCTTTCGAGAAAAAAGAGACGGTCATCGGGATCATCGGGAATACGCACGGCATCAACAGACCTACGAGACCGCCCAAAACTGCACCGAGGAAGTACATCAGCAAGGACTCTTCCTCTTCGGATTTGCCGGCGGGTTGGTCGGCCACGGGAGCCATTTCGGCGTTCTGTGTATTTACATCGGCTTCGGAAGCCTCATTTTCAGCCTCTTCCGGTTCAGGATTCTCTTCCGTAACGGCAGACATTACCGGATGGAAATCCTTGATATCGAAGGAGAATTTCTCCTCGATGGGAGTGCATCGTCCTTCGATGCAAGCCTGTCCTTCCAACTTGCCCTGCACGGTGAACGGCTGGTCGTCTTTCACCTTGATGCGCTGCTTGAACGTCACTTGCTTGGTATAGAAGTTCGAGTGTGCGTCTAACAGGTCGTCGTAGTCGCTTTGCGGAGTCGGCTCGTTCACCTTGCCGACACGTTCATACTTGGGCGACTTGGTGAAGTTAAACACCAACGGCAATTCGATTTGCCCTTCGCCTTTCTTCTGAGCATAGAGGTGCCAGTTAGGTTCGATATTGGCCGTGAACTGCAGTTCCGCCACGGAATCGTTTACTTTCACCGTTTTGTAGGCCCATTTCACGGGCGCGACGGTCTGTGCGAACACAAAAACGGACATACAAGCCATCAGGCAAGTTGTCAAAAGGGTGCGTATCTTCTTCATATTCAGGTATTTTTTTTCAATTTAATTAAGGTCGCAAAGGTACAAAAAATTTGAGATGTTCGGAGGAAATTTTTGGAAGGTGAGGAGGTTAATAGATGAGACGATGGGACGATGAGACGATGAGACGATGAGAGGATGAGAGGATGAGAGGATGACGAAATAAGGATATAGGCAATCCTGTTCGTACTCTCCTCTAATTATCCATTCCTAATTCCTGATCCCAAATTCTTTCACTTCCTTGAAATTCACCAACCCCGTGGCGAAGCCGAGGGCGAGGGCGAAGGCGGCGAGGAGAAGCAGCTGCCAGATCACGGAGAAATGCAGCACCGTGGGAGCAAAGGCGGCAACAGGGAGGAGAATCGCCAAAAAGACGATGCTACGCAGCCACGGCAGCGAGGAAAACGGGAGGCCGATGATGCGCAACGTGAACAGAAACTGTAAAAACGCTACAGTAAACTGTGTGCAGAAACTGGCAATGGCCGAACCAATTGCCATCATTTTCGGAATCAACAACAAATTGACCGTCACATTGATGACAATGCCTACCAACGCAATGATATTCAGCTGTTTCATACTGCCATTGGCCGTAAGCAACGTACCAAACAGATAGTTCATCGATATCGGAATCAGACCGAGAATGATGAGCCGAAATACCGCCACGCTTTCGTCAACAATATCCGGATAAAAGAGTTGGATGACGGGTTGACGATACACGTAGAGGATGACGACCGCCGAAACCGAGAACAGGAAAAGCAGGGAGAAGCTGGTGCGCACTACCGGCTGAATATCCTCTTTCTGTTTCAGCATTTTAGAGAACAGCGGCAACAGGATGACCGAGAAAAGGTAGGCGACCATCGTCAGCACATCCAAAAGACGGAACGCGGAAGCATAGATGCCCGACTGTTCGGCGCCCACACCGGCGGGAAGCATCCGCTCCAGCAGCACCGAATCCATACGGTAATAGCAGGCCATCAGCAGCGTCACGAGCGCGTAAGGGAAGCTCTTTTTCAGAATCACAATGAAAAACGCAGGATTCCAGTTCAGTCGCCGCAGATGCGCTTTCTTCAACACAATGCCCAATGCGATGGCGATGGTGATCAAGTAGGCCACCGTCTGACTCCAAACAAACCATTCGATGCGGAAAGGCTGCTCCGTGACATTCCCCCACAGCAGCATCCCGCAAAACAGAATCATCAGCAGCTTGTCGGTCACGGAGATGACACTGTCGGTCTTGAACATGAGCAGCGCGGAGATATTGGAACGCACATACAACAGGAAAACGCTCAGAAACTGGTTCAGTCCGATCCAGAAAAGCAGACGGAGTTGGTTGCCGCGATAGCCGATAAGCGCCCCGACCGCAAAAATAACAGCAAAATAGGCGATTCCGAGCAGGATCCTCAGCACGATGATGTTCGACAAATGCTTGTCCAACAGTTGGGTATTCCGGGCAATATTCCGATTGTTGAAATTGGCCGTTCCCATATCCAACACCATGTAGAACAACAATGCGAAGTTGTTGATGGAAAAATAGAGTCCGTAGTTCTCCGCCCCCACGCTATTCTGCACCCCCACATCGACACCGAGCATCCAGAACGGCTTGACGAGGAGGTTCAGGAAGATGAGGAGAGCGAGGTTGAAAATAAAGTCCTTTTGTTTCACTATGACCTTGACTACTGACTACTTATGTCAACTGCTGTTATAAGGCAATAGAGAAAAGGCAACAGGCAATAGTTTTTTGCCTATTCCCTTTTGCCTATTGCCTATTCCCTTTTCCCTAAAACACGATATTCACAATCTTCTTCGGCACAATAATCACCTTTTTGGGCGTTTTGCCGTCGAGCCATTTCAGCACGTCGGCACTTTCCAGCACCTTCGGTTCGATATCCTTCGGTCCGAAATCGGCGGGGAAGGACATCTTCAGACGCATCTTGCCGTTGAAGGAGACCGGATAGAGGTACTCATCCTCCACCATGTAGCTCTCATCATAAGTCGGATAGGTGGCTTTCAGGATAGACTCTTCGTGTCCGAGCAGCGACCACAATTCTTCTGTGATGTGCGGGGCGTATGCCGACATCAGGATACAGAGCGGCTCCAAGACAGCACGTTTACGGCACTTTGCGTCGCCCAACTCGTTGGCGCAAATCATGAAGGCACTCACGGCCGTATTAAAGGAGAAACGCTCGTTGTCCTCCTCAATCTT
Source organism: uncultured Bacteroidales bacterium (assembly GCA_946409645.1). Lineage (GTDB taxonomy): Bacteria > Bacteroidota > Bacteroidia > Bacteroidales > WCHB1-69 > F23-D06. The sequence goes on along the minus strand of CAMJXE010000054.1, from coordinate 10,590 downwards.
CTTGATGGTCTTGTGCAGCGATTTCCATTCGCCCTTGGTCGGTTCATCGTCGGTGACAGCGAAGTTGCCCTCCGCATCGAAATAGAGCTTCCAAAACTTGCGGATGAAGCGGGATACACCCTCGATTCCGTTGGTGTCCCACGGCTTGGCCATTTCGACCGGTCCGAGGAACATCTCGTACATACGCAGCGTATCCGCTCCGTACTTCTCCACCAAATCGTCAGGGTTCTGCACGTTGTATTTCGATTTGGACATCTTCTCGATTTCCCACCCGCAGACATACTGCCCGTTTTCGAGGATAAACTCTGCATCCTTGAAGTCGGGCATCCAGTTCTTGAACGCCTCTATGTCGAGAATGTCGTTGTGCACGATGTTGACATCCACATGGATAGGCGTGGTTTCGTACTCTTTCCTGAGGTTGAAAGAGACAAACTTGTTGGTGCCGACAATACGATAGACAAAATTGGAACGCCCTTGGATCATACCTTGGTTAATCAGTTTCTGAAAAGGTTCGTCCTTGCAGCTGACACCGATATCGAAGAGGAATTTGTTCCAGAAACGGGCATAGATAAGGTGGCCGGTACCATGTTCCGCACCTCCGACATAGAGATCGACATTCTGCCAGTATTCATCGGTCTCCTTGGAGACCAGCTCCTGGTCGTTTTTCGGATCCATGTAGCGCAGGTAGTAGGCGCTGGAACCCGCAAATCCGGGCATCGTGCTGTACTCGCGCTGGTAGCCGTTGTAAGTCCAATCCTTGGCGCGGGCCAAAGGCGGCTCTCCAGTTTCGGTGGGCAAGAACTGATCGACTTCGGGGAGCACCACGGGGAGTTCGGACTCGGGAACAGGATAAGGCATCCCGTCCTTATAGTAGATCGGGAAGGGCTCGCCCCAATAGCGTTGGCGGCTGAAAATGGCATCGCGCAAACGGTAGTTCACCGTGCCGTAGCCGATGCCCATCGTCTTGATTTTCTCTATGACGGCTTTGCCAGCCTCCTTGACAGGCATTCCGGTGATAAAGCCGGAGTTGACGCTCACGCCGGTCTTGCTGTCCATGGACTCTTCCCACGTGTCAGGGTCGCTGAGTTCATCCACAGCAGGCGCAACCACTTGACGGATAGGCAGATTGAAATGTCTTGCGAAGGCAAAGTCACGACTGTCGTGGGCGGGCACAGCCATGATGGCGCCGGTGCCGTAGTCGGACAGCACATAGTCGCTGACCCAAATCGGGATGCGCTCCTCGGTGATAGGGTTGATGGCGAAAGCACCGGTAAACACACCGCTCACCTTCTTGACCTCAGCTTGGCGCTCGCGCTCGGAACGGTTCTTGGCCCAGGTAACGTATGCTTCGACCTCCGCTTTTTGTTCCAGTGTGGTGATATGCTCAATCATCTCATGCTCAGGGCACAAGACCATAAACGTGACACCGAAGATGGTGTCGGGACGGGTGGTGAAGATCTCGAAAGCGGTCTCACTCTGAACACCCTCAACATTGCCGCCCATATAGAGTTTTTTCCAGTCGAGTTGGCCATCTGTAGCTAAGGGGAACCAGACGGCGGCGCCCTCGCTACGACCAATCCAGTTGCGTTGAATCTCTTTCAACGAGTCGGTCCAATCCACTTTTTCAAGGCCTTGGAGCAGTCGTTCGGCGTATGCAGAGACGCGCAAGATCCACTGTTTCATCAGCTTGCGTTCCACGGGGAATCCTCCGCGCACAGAGAGTCCGTTCACGACCTCATCGTTGGCGAGCACGGTGCCGAGTTTCGGACACCAGTTCACCCACGTGTCGGCGAGGTAGGCCAAGCGGTAGTTCATCAGGATCTCTTGCTGCTCCTTTTCGGTAGCGGCGTTCCACTCCTCGGCGGTGAACTCCAGCGGTTTTGTCTCCGCCACCTTCAAGCCGTGCGTGCCGTTGGCCGCAAAAGCCTCCATCAGCTCGCTGATGGGTCTTGCCTGGTTCGCTTGGTAGCAATAATATGAGTTAAACAACTGGATGAAAGTCCATTGCGTCCATTTATAGTAATCCGGGTCGCAAGTCTTGAACGAACGGTCCCAGTCGAAAGAGAAACCGATTTTGTCGAGCTGTTCACGATAGCGGTTGACATTCTTCTCCGTTGTAATCGCCGGATGCTGACCTGTTTGAATCGCGTATTGTTCAGCCGGCAGTCCGAAAGCATCGTAACCCATAGGGTGCAACACGTTGAAGCCCTTCTGTCGTTTGTAACGCGCATAAATGTCGGAAGCGATGTAGCCGAGCGGATGCCCGACGTGCAAGCCCGCACCCGACGGGTACGGAAACATATCCAGCACGTAAAATTTCGGTTTACTCAGGTCTATCTCTGTTTTATAAAGACCTGTTTTTTTCCATTTTTCTTGCCACTTTTTCTCGATTTCTCTGAAATTGTATTCCATTTGGTTTATATTTTCGGTTTACTCTTTTACTCGCTTACTGGCTTACAAGCTTACTGGTTTACAGGTTTACTAAACCACTAAGCTTGTAAGCTCCTAAGCTCATTTATTATTCACCACGATCTTCCGACTCTCCACTCTCCTGCCCTTTTCATTGAGGAACTGCACGGTGTAGTGGCCGTTGGCGAAGCGGGTGCAGTCGATTTCTATATGCGTATCGTGGCAATCGGTCTTATACACCAATCGGCCAGACTCATCATAGAGCGCGACCTTCGCCACTTCGGAGGCGTTGTCGAGGTCGATGTAGAGGGACTGGTGAACGGGGTTCGGGTAGAGTTTCACCAATGCTTGCGTAGGATGGTCCTCGATGCCCACATTACAATAGATGGACAGAGATACCTCTGTATAGCCGCAACCATTGATACCACGCGCGGTGAGTACTCCAGTGCCATTCGTGCTGTTGAAATTCAACGTCACATTGCTGAAAGTCTCGTTTATCAGCGTCCAATGGGTGTTCGAGACACGCCACTCGTAGTTTTCCACAAATTGAGGATTGTTGACGGAATAGTACGCATTCACATATTGAGTGATATTCTGCGAACCGTTAATCGCATCCATACGCGGCAACGGATTGACCGTCAGCAAGAGATTGACCGTACTGTCACAGCCATTGACCGTCTGCAAATACTGGGAGAAGGTGTAAACGCCAGCTGTATCTACCACAGGGATGTCGAAGCCGTATTGAGTGTAACCTTGATGCTCACAAATGGTACCTGACACCGAGATGTTATAGGTCGGATGAGTGAGAATGGTATGCTCTGCCGAAGCTACACAACCGTTCGCACCCGTCACCGTGACACTGTAGGTGGAATTGTCGGGAACAACCTCAACTGACTGCGTAGTTGCACCAGTGCTCCAGAGGAACTGCCCGGCATCGGTGGAGGCCACCAGCACCGTAGTGTCACCCTGGCACAGCTCATTGACACCTGTAATCGCCAATGTCGGGACAACAAGCTGAGCTACCGATATCGACGAAGAACTGCTACATCCATAGTCGTTGGTTGCCGTTACAGAATAGACACCGGCATTGGAAATCGTGATCTGCGTGTCGGTGCTACCTGTGCTCCAGAGATAGCTGTAATCACCGGTAACTGAAAGCACGGCCGTAGTATTTTCACATAGCACATTAACGCCATTCAGCGTAAAGTTGGGCATCGGATGGTCGGTCACTGTCACGGAAGCGGATGCTTGGCAACCGTTCGCCGATGTGACGGTCACCGTGTAGATGCCGAATGCGGAAGCGGTAATTTGCTGGGTGGTTGCGCCATTACTCCACAGGTAAGCGGAGGCGGCGGAAGCGGAAAGCGTGGTCGATTCGCCATGACAGATGGAGAGCACACCGGAGATTAGCGCATCAGGAGAGGCCTCCACGTTGACCACTTTGCTTGCCGTGCTGGAACAACCGTTCGCATCGTAACCTATCACGGAATAGGTGGTGGTTCCCGTCGGCATCACCGTAATCATCGAAGATGTTTCACCCGTATTCCAAGAATAGGTCTGCGCACCCGATGCTGTCAAGTCGGTGGCATCGCCTTCGCAAATCAAACCGAGACCGGAAACGGTGACCTCAGGATTGTTCCAAACCACCACGTTCACAGAATCGGTGCGCTGGCAGTTCAGCGAGTTAGTCACACTCACCCTATATACCCCAGGAGTACTCACCGTAATGCTGTTGTTCGTGGAACCGGTGCTCCAATGATAGCTATTGCCGCCAGTGACACTAATCGTGGAACTCTGGCCCTGACAGAAGGAGGTGTTGCCGTTGAAGAACACAGAAGGCAACATATTGACAGTCACCGTTGCTGATGCGGTGGAGCTACAGCCAAAGCTGTTGTACGCGGTCACCGCATAAGTAGTGGTATAGTTCGGGAACACAGCAATATCTTGGGAGGTGCTGCCGTTGCTCCATACGTAAGTCGAACCACCGGTGGCAGTGAGCACGGTTGACTGTCCTTGACAAATGGTGGTGCTACCGAGTATCTGTAACGTCGGCAACGCTTCCACATTCACCATCTTATGCACTGTGGCGGAACATCCATTCGTGTCAGTGCCAACCACATAATAATCGGTGTTCACGGCCGGGGAAATGGAGATAGAGGCTGAGGTCTCGCCCGTATTCCAAACGTAAGTATTTGCACCAGAAGCTGTTAATATTGCTACAGAATTCGCGCAGAGATGGTTGTTACCGCTGACCTGCACCTGCGGATTCGGATTCACATTCACAATGACAGAATCCGTATTCGAGCAGTTCTGGGCGTTGACGGCGGTCACCACGTAGGTACCGGAAGCGTTGACATTGATAGTACTTGTCTGCGCACCTGTGGACCAGAGATAGTTGATGCCGCCAGTGGCCGTGATGGAAGCGATATTGCCTTGACAAATCGTCGTGTTGCCGTTGAATGTGATGGTCGGCAACGAGTTGACCGTGACAGACGCGACAGCGCTGGCCATGCATCCATACGAATTGGTCGCCGACACCGCATAGGTCTGCGAGGAACTGGGCGAAACAACGATCTCACTGACAGAGTCACCCGTATTCCAAACATAGTTACTTCCGCCCACAGCAGTCAACGTTGTGGTTTGTCCTGCACAGATATTCTTGATGCCCGTAATGGAGACTTGCGGCAACGCTTCGACAGTCAGGACTTTGGTGGCAGAAGAATGGCAACCGTTCGCATTAAAACCCGTCACAGTATAGGTGGTAGTGTTATTCGGCGATACCGAGATCGAAGCTCCGGTAGTTTGATTACTCCACTGATACGTGGTGGCGCCGATAGCCGTCAAGGTTGCGAAATGACCTTCACATACATAATTGTCACCCATGATTTCCACCACAGGATTGGGGTTCACCGTGATAATCACAGAGTCGCGTTTCGTACAGCTTTGCATATTGGAAGCGGTCACATAATATACTCCAGGTGTGCTCGTGTTCAACACATTACCTGTCACACCATTAGACCATGCGTATGCCACACCTCCCGATGCCGTAATTGTCGTGGGGGTGCCAGCACAAGTGGTCGTGTTTCCAGTGAAAGAGATATCGGGAAGCGGGTTCACCGTAACCGAAACGGAGGTGTTCGACTCACAACCGTGAGCGGTGGTGGCCGTCACCATGTAGGTGCCCGCAGTACCTGTCTGCAAGATGGGGGTTGTTTGACCCGTGTTCCATTCGTATGAGACACCTCCCGTTGCTACCAAAACCGTCGTATCTCCTTGGCATATAGTGTTTTGACCACTCACATAGAGATTCGGAAGAGGATTCACCACCACCTGATGGCTGGCCATGCTGCTACAACCATTCTCATCGGTCACCAAAACCGTGTAAGTCGTATTCGAAGTCGGGGAAACGGTGATGACAGCGGTGTTTTCGCCTGAGCTCCAGTTGTATGTGCCAGCTGATGAAACGGCCGTCAAATTCAAACTTTCACCCATACAAATACTTTCTTGGGAGAGAATGTTGACCGTCGGGAGAGGATTCACGAGGACGGTGGCGGAGTTGGTGGCCGTACAGCCGTACTGGTTCGTGGAGGTCACCGTATAGATGCCGGTCGCATTCACCGTGATGAGTGCCTGCGTGCTGCCGTCATCCCAAACATAACTGGTACCGCCTGAAGCACGCAACGTGGTGGTCTGGTTTTCGCAAATGGTCGTCGTTCCGAGAATGGTCGGTACAGTGACATTATACTCGCTCATCGTGGTTGAAAGGACAGACTGGCAGCCTATAGCGTTCGTCACCGTCACCGTATAAAGACCCGGAGAGGAGATGTTGATGGTGTTGGTTGTCGTACCGTCAAACCACTGATAGGTGTTACCCGCATCACCGACAACTCCTAACGTGGTGCTCTGTCCTTGACAGAAATATCGATTACCCTCGAATGTGGCGTTCACGGACGATTGCGTGACCATGACGCTCTTGGTAGCCGAACAACCGTATTGATTGGTACCTGTCACGGTGTAATTACCTATTACAGCCGCTGTTATAGTCTGGGCAACCTCGCCAGAACTCCACTCGTAGGTGGTCGCGCCCGTGGCTGTCAACAAGGTGGTACCTCCTGGACAAATGGTGGTGCGGCCATTGATCTTGATCGTAGGCGGAGTATGGACAACCAACGCGACAGAAGTGCTGTTCTGACAGCCATGAACATCGGTGGCGGTCACGGAATAGAAGCCCTCATTACTCACTGTGATGCGGTCGGATGTGGCACCAGTACTCCATTGGTAACTGGTTCCACCGGCAACAATGAAGGTGGTCGATTGGCCTACACAGATGCTGTTGTCACCCATGATATTAAGCGTAGGAATGGGATACACCGTCACCAACTGACTCTGCGACTGGGAACATCCATAAATATTGGTCACCGTCACCGAATAGTTCGCGCTCTCCAACGGCATCACCACGATGGAGTCGGTAGTGGCGCCGGTATTCCACATGTAGGTGTCTCCGCCCGTGGCTATCAACATCAAACTTCCACCCTCGCAGACACTGTTGCCACCCTCAATCTGCGCTACCGGCAAATTCACCTGGATAACTTGCACGGTGTCAGAGACAGAACATTCAAACGCATTGGTCACCGTCACCGAATAGACCCCGGGCAAACTCACCGTGATAGACGAGCCCGTGCCACCGTTATTCCAAAGATAACTGCCACCTGTGGATTGTGCCGAAAGCGTGACCGAGCCGCCCATACAGAGATAGACCGTATCTTCCATCATTAACGACGGAGACTGCTTCACGGCAAGATTCACATAGAAGACAGAATCGTAGAGACCAGACGCTGTACGCACCAAATAACGATAGGTACCCGCCTCGGTAAGGAGACTATCAAACAAACTGACGGGCAACTCGTTAGAACAAACTGACATCTGAATTGTGTCGTTGTTGATGACCGCCGGATTAATCGTCAGGAAGAAAGAAACCACACTGTCGCAGCCCAGCTCGGTAAAGAGAAGCTGTTCATGGTATCCAGCGGTGTAATAAACGCTGTCATTGAGTATGTACGGCAACTCATATTCGCCAATCACCACATTGGATGTGGCAGTGTGATAAGTCGGGTTGTGATGTACATTCAAGGTAACCACACTGTCGTATCCGGCATAATGGAACGTAAATTGAAAGGTACCCTCCTTAGTGATAGTATCACCGAGGTAAATCACCGCTTCGTTATCACAAACAGCCGTATCTACTATCTGATTGTAAATAGGTTCCACTGTAAGATTCAGTTTATAGATAGTATCACACTCATCTTCTGTAGCCGCAGGAGCTTGATATTGATAAAAGCCACTTTCGTAATACTTTTGACCATGGTAGTTATAGGGAATACCATTTCGTGTGACAGTTTCATAATCCATCACTGTGACATTGTCATTCACGGTCAAATCCAGTATCACAACAGCACTGTCATAACCATAAACATTCTTTACAGTTTGTCCATAAAATCCTGATTCGTAACATTTTATACCCCTCCACTTATATGGCAAATCATATTGGCACACCTTGACAAATGTGGTATCATACACCAACTGATGATTAAGGACCAACATCAAGGTATGGTGGTCAAGACATTGATAGCTATTGGTGTCTTCGAAAGTATATACGGTGGACTCTGTAAAGAGCGAGTCGTGGAAAGTGTAACTGCTATCGAAAGTATATATCACCGTGGTGTCATTCACCGTAGGATAGAGGTTCAGTTTCAGGTTGGTGAATTGGGAGCATGCAGAGTCGGGATCGAGATCGATGTAATAGCTGCCCGGAGCGTCGAAAATGTGCTCAGAATCGTACGTATAAGGAAGCTCTTCCGGACAAATGTTGAGTTCCACCGTTTCAATCTGCGGCATGTTCACCGTGACCACCATCGTCAACATCACGCTGTCGCAACCGTATTGGTTCTTGATGGTCGCATAAGTGGTGCCTTCATTGAAAGAGATTCCCTCATAGACATACGGCAAATCTGTGTAACAGACCGTTGCATAACGTGTTTCGCGAACTTCTGGACTACTCGGGTTCACAGTCAAATATAGCACCGTGATTCCCAGACAACCTATGGATGTGGTATAATCCACTTCATAGACACCCGTAGAATAGTAAGATTTACCTCTACAGATGTAAGGGGCTTGGTCCTGACAAATATTCGCATAAACGGTATCATACACAATTGGGTATCGCGTCACCACGTATGTTTGCACGACTGGACAACCAATTGAATCATAGCTTGTTGTAAGGTTGTATATACCGGGACTGTCGAAAACGATGTCGTTATAAACGATGACGCTATCGTCGTAGCACATCGGCAAGTAGAATGTATCGCGCTGACCATCAACCACTTTGAGTTTCAGAAGAGTATTCACGCTATCGCAGCCGAGCACCGTGGAGGCACTGGCCCAATAGTTACCCGACTCGGTATAGAAATGGTTCCGGAATGCGTATGGCAAATCATTGCGGCAAACTACCACCTCCATCGTATCGACCACATCATAGCTTTGACCAATCGTAATCTGGTAGAAATCACGACGATAGACGACAATTTCCCCGCTTCCATCTGGTCTCTTGTTATCAACTTGGATTACCGTATCAACATAATAATAGGTTGTGACCCCCTGGAGCGTCAATGGCAAACTGTCGCAGCCGAAGAGTGTATAATACACAGAATCGGGTGCAGATGAGGTATTTTGTGCAAAAGCGCCACCTCCAGCCGTCATCAGCACAGCGACAATCAAAACTAATAATTGCTTGAAATTCAGTTTCTTATTCATTGTATTTTCTGTTTATTTCTGCTATTTTAAGTTATCAACACAAAAATGTGCAAAAATACAAAAATATTTCGGAATGAATATATTAAACATTACTTGACTCACGAAGTAAGCAAAAGTTTACAAAACGAAACAGAATTTGCTCTGAAATGGGGTCTAACGGAAAATGGAAAAATGTCCGAGATGCCATTTCTGGAGGCGGAATTGCAGGGAGGTAAGCACCACTCCGAGTCCATAACGGCAACTGCGGCGGAAGTTGATGGAGGAGGCTTCCTCGAAATATTTCGTCGGGCAGGTGATTTCCCCGATGTCGAAACCGGCATAGATGATTTGCGCTAACATCTGGTTATCGAAGACGAAATCGTCGGAGTTGCGCATGAAGGGCACCGATTCGAGCACTTCGCGCGTGAAGGCACGATATCCGGTGTGGTACTCGGAAAGTTTCTGCCCGACCATCACGTTTTGAAACCAGGTCAGACAGCGGTTGAAAAAATACTTGTAACGGGGCATTCCGCCCTTCAGCGCACCATTGCCCAAGATGCGGGAGGCGAGCACCACGGGGTATAACCCATTGACAATCATATAGGATATGGACTCTATCAGCAACGGGGTGTATTGGTAGTCGGGGTGCAGCATGATCACCACATCCGCACCTAAAGAAAGGGCCTTCTGGTAGCAGGTTTTCTGGTTGCCGCCATAACCTTTGTTGTCTTCGTGACGAATGACATGACGGATACCCAACGATTTCGCCACCTCCACAGTTTCGTCCGAGGAGTAGTCGTCGACCAAAATCACCTCATCCACAATATCTTGCGGAATTTCCGCGTAGGTTTGCCGCAACGTTGTTGCCGCATTATACGCGGGCATCACCACCACGATTTTTTTATTTTTTAACACGGTATTGTTTTATTCGTTTATTGATCGGTGATCACGGTGTTCGCATTATTCACATTGTTCACATTATTCACATTATTCCCAGGGTTCGCTGCGCTCACCCTGGGCTGACACGTGTCGGGCTTGCAGCCCTCTTGGCATTGGGGTTTTTCGGGATTAATCCCTAACCATCAACCTTCAACCTTCAACCTTCAACCTTCAACCTTCAACCTTAAACCTTCGACCTTCAACCTTAAACCTTAAACCATCAACCTCAAACCATCAACCTCAAACCATCAACCTCAAACCATCAACCTTCAACCTTAAACCTTAAACCTTAAACCTCAAACCATCAACCTTCAACCTTAAACCTTCAACCTTAAACCTTAAACCTTCAACCTTAAACCTTCAACCTTCGACCTTCAACCTTCAACCTTAAACCTTCAACCTTAAACCTTCTACCCATCAACTAAATCACCGTAATCTTCTTATAACGAATGC
>CAMJXE010000053.1 GCA_946409645.1 uncultured Bacteroidales bacterium | reverse complement strand
CCAACATGATCGGCAACGAGAGCGCGATGGGTACCGAGTTCCGCGAGCGCATCCATCCCGGGCACACCGCCATCCTGCCGTTCACGCGTCTGCAGGGCGGTCCCATGGACTACACACCCGGCATTTTCGAACCCGACATGGGCAAAATCGTGCCGTGGGGAAAGAAGATGAGCCATACCATCTGCAACCAACTCGGTCTCTATGTCACCTTCTATTCGCCGCTGCAGATGGCAGCCGACTTTCCCGAGCACTATGAGCCCTATATGGACGCCTTCCAGTTCATCAAGGATGTGGCGGTCGATTGGGATACATCTATATACATAATGGCAGAACCCGGCGACTACATGGTGACGGCCCGCCACCCGAAAATCTCCACGTTGAACAAGGCGGCGGAAGGCGTCGGCACGTTGGCTGACGGCAAAAAAGGCGTGATTGCCAATGCGACACGATTTGTGTATGCTATACCCGACACTGTAGAGACGTTGCGCGCAACATCTTTACAACAACCCCGTGACGTGTGGTACGTGGGCGGCATCACTGACGAGAATGGTCGCGAAGTCACCGTAAAATTAGATTTCCTGAAACCCGGTTTGAAATATGAGGCCACCATTTACGCTGATGCTAAAGATGCATCCGGCTTACCAGAAAATTCTGAATTCTTAATTCATAATTCTGAATTGAAATACAACCCTTACGCCTACACCATCACGAAGAAAACGGTGACAAGTAAAAGCGTGCTGAAGTTACGGATGGCACCCTGCGGCGGGTTCGCGGTTTCGATTCGAGAAATGTAATCGTATAGGCAAAACATATATCAACAAAAAAAGGTGTCGTTTCTGACACCTTTTTTAATGTTAACGTCTTATGATGATTTCTGATGTATAACGTTGGATTATTCCAACGTCACACGTTTTAGTACAAGAAGCTCAACAAAATACCTGCGGCCACCGCGCTGCCGATGACGCCGGCCACGTTCGGGCCCATAGCGTGCATGAGCAGGAAGTTGGTGCGGTCGTACTTCTGACCTTCGACTAAGGAGACGCGGGCGGCGTCGGGCACTGCGGAGACGCCGGCGTTACCGATGAGCGGGTTGATCTTGTTGTCGCCCTTCAGGAAGAGGTTGAAGAACTTCACGAACAGCACACCGGAAGCGGTGGCAATCACGAAGGAGAAAGCACCTAACACGAAAATGAGCACGGAAGCAGGACGCAGGAAGTTGGTGGCTTGTGTGGAGCAACCAACGGTGAGACCGATGAGGATGGTCACGATATCGACCAGCGGACCGGAAGCGGTGTTGGCCAAACGTTTCGTGACGCCGCTTTCTTTCAACAGGTTACCGAAGAAGAGCATACCCAACAACGGCAGACCCGTAGGCACGAGGAATGCGGTGAGGAGAATACACATCATCGGGAAGAGCACTTTTTCGCGATGGCTGACGGCGCGAGGCGGGCGCATGCGGATGAGGCGCTCTTGCGGGGTGGTCAGCGCGCGCATGATAGGCGGTTGGATCACCGGCACCAACGCCATGTAGGAGTAGGCCGACACGGCGATAGCACCCATCATGCTCGGAGCCAGCTTGGACGAGATGAAGATGGCGGTAGGACCGTCAGCGCCACCGATGATGCCGATAGCACCGGCTTCCATGGGGGTGAATCCCAACAGCAGCGCGGTGATGTAGGCGGCGAAGATACCGAACTGGGCGGCAGCACCGATGAGAATCAGCTTCGGGTTGGAAATCAGGGCCGAGAAGTCCGTCATGGCCCCGATGCCGAGGAAGATCAACGGCGGATAGAAACCCTTCACCACACCGAAATAGAGGTAGTTGAGCACGGCACCGTTCTCATACACACCCACCTGCAGACCGTCGGTGAACGGGATGTTACCGATGATGATACCGAAACCGATGGGCACGAGCAACAGCGGCTCATATTCTTTGATAATTCCCAAAGCTATGAACACCAAGCCGATGCATATCATGATGATATGTCCCCAGGTGCAGTTTCCGAAACCGGAATAGCTCAGGAATTGCATTAATCCTTCTTTGAAAAATTCTAACATAATCTCAATCTTTTAATGATGAAATTTATTATTCAAACACAACGAGCACCTGGCCTTCCATGACCGCATCGCTCTTGCTGACTTTGACCTCCTTGACCACACCGTCGCGGTCGGCGTCGATGTTGTTCTCCATCTTCATAGCTTCGAGGAGGAGGAGGCGTTGACCGACCTTCACAGCGTCGCCGGGTCTCACGAACACGTCGAGCACAGTGCCGGGCAGCGGGGAGGTGAGTGTGCCACCACCACCTGTGGGAGCGGCAGGGGTCACCTTCTGAGCGGGAGCTCCGCCCTCTGCTTTCGGCGGGGCAGCCACCTTCACCACGGGCGTGATCGTTTTGGGCTTCAGTTCCATGTCCAACTCCACCTTGTAGGGCGTACCGTTGACATTCACTTCAATCATGTTGTCGTCCAATTCACCGACTTCAACGGCGTATTTATTTCCGTAAATCTTAAAATTATAGGTTTTCATACTCTTTTTTTCTAAATTTTGGTGATTATCTTAATCTTGGATTTCTCTTCATGGTCAGCTCTTTTTGAGCCCATGGTGAATAATGCTTGGAAGGCATGTTGATGGTGATGACCTCACTCTCTTCGTCGTGCATGCTGTTGAAATGCAGATGCAGTGCCACGCCGATGGCAGCGCAGGTGGGACCGTCAACGGTGTCGTCTTCCGCATTGCCCTTTGTGGAAGTCATGGCGGCGGCAGGCGTTGCAGAGGCTTGCGCTTTCGACTTCTGGGTGGAACGGCGGGTCACGTAGTTGAAGATCTTCAGCATGATGTAGATCATAATCAACGCGGTGAACACCACAGCCATGGAGATCAAAGCCATACCGATGCCGTAAGGGTCGTCGCGTTTCAGCTTGTCCTGTTTGGAGATTTTAGCTTGTGTCTCGTTGGAGGAGTTGGGGGTGAACTCGTTGAGGAAAGCCAGTTCGCCGGATGCGCGGATGCCTTTCTTAAAGGCGGCAGCGTCGCGCTGCCCGTCCATTACATACCCGAAGGTCAGCGAGGTGTCACGCAAGGAAACAGGATACTCCACAATGTCAAGCAGATCCTTGCCGTTGGCATTGATGAGTGCGATGTAGCGCGTGCGGGACTCCGCAGGGGTGAAGTTGGTGTGGAACGGACCGTACAGCGGCGAGTTGTCCAGGAAGAAAATCAGGAAGCTGCGCTGGGGCATGTACATTTTCTGGTCTGTGGGGATTTTGTACCACTTGGACGGAACCACGCCGCCTTTCTTGCCGGCGGCGGCCAGTCCCGTAGTGTCATCGGTGAGATAACAGCCGGTGATGTTGACCGTGTTGTAGGCGGTGTTGAAAATCTCCACCCACGGCACATGGCGGCCATACTCGTCGGCATAGTTATCTTCATTCTTGATCATCATCTCGTTGAGGCGAAGGTCGTACACCGACTGCCCGAAGGAGATGGTGACGGCAAACAGCGCGACAATGGTGAAGATATATTTGTAAATTGACTTCATAAATCTCTAATTTATTGGTTTTTATATTGTAGAGACGCGCCATGGCACGTCTCTACGGGTGACATATTACAAGGGCAGATTGTCGTGTTTCTTGGCCGGGTTCTCTAAACGTTTGTTACGCAACGATTCGAGGGCGCGAATCACGCGGAAACGGGTGTTGCGCGGCTCGATGACATCGTCGATGTAGCCGTATTGGGCGGCCACGTAAGGGTTGGAGAATTTCTCGCGATATTCTTCGACTTTTTCGTTGAGGAATTTCTGGCGCTCTTCCGCGTCTTCAATCTTCTTCATCTGAGAACCATAAAGGATTTCAGCGGCGCCGCTACCGCCCATCACGGCGATTTCAGCGGTCGGCCATGCATAGTTCACGTCACCGCGCAGATGCTTGGAGCTCATCACGCAGTAAGCACCGCCGTAGTTCTTACGCAAGATGACGGTAACCTTCGGCACTGTGCACTCGCCGTAAGCGTAAAGCAGTTTTGCGCCGTGAAGGATGATGCCGCCGTACTCTTGACCGGTGCCGGGCAGGAAGCCGGGAACGTCAACCAACGTCACCAACGGGATGTTGAAAGCGTCGCAGAAGCGGACGAAACGGGCACCCTTGCGGGAAGCGTTGATGTCCAACACGCCGGCCATGCACTTGGGCTGGTTGGCGACAATACCCACGCTCATGCCGTTGAATCGGGCGAAACCGACCACGATGTTCTGTGCGTATGTGGCGTGCACTTCGAGGAACTTGCCATCATCGACAATGCCGGCAATCACGTCCTTCACATCGTAGGGCTGGTTCGGGTTGTCGGGGATGATGGAGTTGAGGCTGTCCTCCAAGCGGTTGATGGGGTCTTCGGTGGGCTCATACGGGGGCTCTTCCATGTTGTTGGAAGGCAGGTAGCTGATGAGGTCGCGCAAGAGAGTGATACCGGTTTCTTCATCGGGAACGGTGAATTGCGCCACACCGGATTTGGTGGAGTGGATGGTGGCGCCGCCGAGTTGCTCCGTGGTCACGTCCTCGCCCGTCACGGTTTTCACCACCTTGGGACCCGTCACGAACATATAGCTGGAGTTCTGGGCCATCATGATGAAGTCGGTCAATGCAGGGGAATAGACCGCGCCGCCGGCACAGGGACCGAAGATGGCGGAGATTTGCGGCACCACGCCGGAAGCGAGGATGTTGCGTTGGAAAATCTCAGCGTAACCTGCCAAGCTGTTCACACCCTCTTGGATACGTGCTCCACCGGAATCGTTGAAACCAATAACGGGGGCGCCAACCTTCATGGCCTGGTCCATCACCTTGCAGATCTTCGCAGCGAAAGTCTCGGAAAGTGAGCCGCCGAACACGGTGAAATCCTGTGAGAAGACATAAACCAGACGGCCGTTCACGGTGCCGTAGCCGGTCACCACACCGTCGGAGAGGAATTTGTCTTTCTCGATGCCGAAGTTCACGCAGCGGTGAGTCACGAACATGTCGAACTCCTCGAAGCTGCCCTCGTCGAGGAACATGAGGATGCGCTCGCGCGCGGAATATTTGCCTTTGGCGTGCTGTTTGTCAATCTTGTCCTGACCACCGCACAAACGAGCCTTCTCGCGAAGTGCAAGCAACTCGTTGATTTTGTCTTGCATTGCCATATTTTATTGATATTTAGTTTGTTATAAAATTATAATTACCCAAATTTCACACTATAACGAATTCGCGAAAGTACAAAATTTTTGGATACAAATTGTTTTAAACTTTGGCTTTTGGATGTTGGATTTCACTGGCGAGATATGGATAGGTTTGGTTGACTATGACTATAACTTTAACTTTGACTTTGACTATGACTATGACTATAACTATAACTTTAACTTTAACTATAAGGGGACTTCTAATTATTTCTTCCTGAATAACAGCTTCTTAGGAGCTAAAGTCCGCTGAAAACGACACCCAAAATCCCCGTTTCGGTCAACTTGCGACAGATGAACTTTTTATGGTAAAAATTTCTTGCAACACATTGTCATTCAAAGAATTATTTGTGTTTTTGCCGCAAATTTGAATGTATAATGAAAGAGACCAAACCGACCTTAGTACATGACAAAAATTTCAGTCTGGTGTAAGTATTTGATTAACAATGGCTGAGAAGTTGAAAATCGGTGTTTTGTATTCATTTCTGCCTCTCAACAGGAACTCCGTCACAATGTCGAGGCCGTAGCGGAAGATGCTCTTGGCCTTTCTGCCGTGTTTGAGGATGCGGATGGGGTTGTACTTCAGCCGCACAAGCTCGCCTATGTTGTAGCACCACACGAAGGCGACCATCACCAGCAGGAGTAGTTTTCCAATCCTGTGTAAATCAGTCAGATGCGTGTCTTTGATATGGAAACCAGCGCTCTTCATTGCCTTGAACATTGTCTCGATCCGCCAGCAGGCAGTCGATGCTCTCCGCGCCGAAGAGCCGGACATAGCGTTGTACCAGCTCTATCCGCTCCTTCGTGTTGGAGGTGCCCTTCTTAGGCAATATGCTGAACAGCAGCGGGTAGGCCACCCCGTCGTGCACCACGGCCAGCATAAAGATGTTGATGTCGGTGCTGCCGAACTGCCAGTTGGTCCTGTCTATGGCCAGGCAAAACGGGCCTTTTATGGGCAGCAGGCGGAAGATGACGCGCGCGATGAGGTCACGGTCAAGGTCGAATTCGGCGAAAAAACGTTGGATTCTCCGCAAACACGACGACGACTTCGCGGGCGAGTCAAAAACGGTTGACAAGAGGCTAAAGCACACTGTTTTGGCCTTGCATAGGGCTACGATAAACAGCGATATGAGCTTGATGTGCGCCAAGTTGATGTTTTCTTTCAAAAAAAGTGCTCAACGTGTCGGATATTTCGTTATTTTTGCTGCCGTGATTGATACTCATAGAAGAAAAGATGTGGTAGTTTTTTGCTTCTAAAATACTGAATATCAATCACTTTATCAAGAATAAAACAAAAAAGTCACCAATAAAATTTGTTGATAACTCGCTAAATATAAACAAGTTAGATTAAAATTTCAAATTTTTGTCATATACTAAAAAAATAGTTGTCTTTTTGAGCATAGAATTGCTCGGATTCCTTTCTGTTCAGAGCCAAAGCATCTCCGGGCGGGACTTCTGGGTGATGATGGCTGAACGACAATCTTGTTTTGCGGCTTCAGACACCATCGTCTTGTACATTTTAGGGGACACATTGTCTGAAGGGACGGTTGACAATGACCATTATGATTACCACAACAGTTTCCAGGTGATTCCCGGTCAAGTAACCTTGTTGAAAATACCCTCCTACATGATAATGTTTGACAATACGGTTCAAAATGGAAACACGTCTTTCCGTGGAGTATGGGTGCATTCATCTCACAATATTTTCCTTTATGCTCAAAATTTATTAACTGTACCGGACACTTCGATGCCTACCGCCTCAAGCTCTTGTGTTATTTGGCGTAATACAGGATTTGAATTGAACTATTATTACATGTCACCATTAATGGTTACCAGATTCTCGTCAGAAAAAATCCCAATACTTCCAGTGTCGTTTCAAAAAAGAAACCGTTTTCCTGACATTGGTGAAGATTGGTGGTTTTATCGTTGCTCCGACATCACAGAAGTCAATACAGGAACAGGAATTTGGCATTCCTATTATATAACGGCATTTGAAGACAGTACGGTTATTACAATGTTCCATTCCGATTATGACAACTCAACATCAGCTTTTATTCCAGATACGGACATCATAATTCTTCAAAAAAATGAATCCACAATTGTTATACCAACGATAGGTGTTGTCTCATCCCATATTGTTTTTCCTTCGTTCCGTACAAATTGTAAACCTATTTCATTGATGAATGGTGACGTTGGTGCTGCGTTGAATGATTGGACGGTGGAACTACAGAGTGCGTTTTTTTCATATAGTCAATCAAAAGCTTATCAAGGGTACGATTACTTATGCACAAAATTGACAAACAATAGATTTGACAAAGGTATCCATTATTTGAAAAGAGCCGAATGCAACAACCCTATATCCCCGACTTGGAGAGATACGGTGGACAGATACATGTATAACGAGTTAGTCGCATGGACAGATTGGGATTTACAAGCAAATCTTTTTTCGGCGCCTTCATTTCTGGGAATAATAGGTGACGTACGAAAAGATGATCTGATTACAGGGACTCATAGAGGTTTATGGGGCGGTGTTTCATCATACGTAAGTGTTCCCTATACTTTTTTAAGATCTTCCTCCCTTATTCCTTATCACAGTGCCAATGGACCCTATTTTTTCATCTGCAAGGAAGGTGGCCCAAGTTATCCCGTTTATGGTATTCAACAGGATTCAATTGGATATAGTACAAATTTAAAAACGAATCCTTTCATTTCTGCACAACCCACTGACCGCATGGTCAAGGATTGGGTCTATCCCACTACACGCAACAATGTCAAACGCAAGATACACTTCGAGGATACTGGAACCTTGGAAATAGACACCCTTTACGCGGACGTGCAGATCTACGTGCATGCGGACGGGCTGCACACCACCTATTTCAACGGGCAGCTGCTGCCGGCGGAGGTCTTCGACTCGTTCCCGATGACCAACGGGGATTACTATGTCACGCAGATGGCGTTCTACAACGAGGACATCCCCGAGATCATCCGCATCACCAACGTGAACGGCTTCTCGGCCTACGTGGATGAGTTCGGATACAACGTCCTTCCCGCGCCAGCCGGCCACCCCGAAATAGACGACATCACCAAGGTTTACTATTATCATGCCGGAGCTTCAGGATGTTTCTACACGGACTATCCGAACGGCAGCATCAACATCGCCGAACATGATTTTGACACCGTTTATCGCTGTCTCGGCGACACTCTCGCCCTCCTCGTGGAGCACAACCCCGACTCGGTGCCGGTGGAGTGGATTTACGACGGGGAGTCCTACATCATCCCGGGGCTGGCGTTCATCCTTGACGAGCTCACCACCCACACTGTGCAGTGCATCCTCCATTACGAGTGTCCCGACACCACCACAACGTTCGTGGCCGTGGTGCCGCCCCCGCTCATCACCGTCGCGCACGACACCATTGTCTGCGCCGGCGCGACCCTCACGGTGGAACAGCCCGACGCGATTTCCTACCTCTGGAGCAACGGTTCGACCACGCCCTCCATCACGGTGGATTCGGCGGGGACATTCCAGGTCTCCGTCACCAACATCGGGTGCCGCGCCGAGAGCGACAGCTTCCACGTGAGTCTCTACGGTCAGTCGGCGGTGGATTTCGGCAGTGACAGCATCCTGTGCGAATTGGCCACGCTGCTGTTAGACGCCACGCAGCCGCATCCGGCGCAGTACATCTGGCAGGACAACAGCACCAACACCACCTACCAGGTCTATCAGGACGGCGACTACTGGGTGGTGATCACGGACAACTGCCTCGGGGCGAGCGACACGATCAACATCGGCTACCTGAACGACTTCACCATCAACCTTGGTCCCGACACCGTTCTGTGCGAAGGCAAAACATTGAAGCTCAGCGCGGAAGTACCCTACTGCGACTACCTGTGGCAGGACGGGAGCACGCAGCCCACGTACCTCGTGCGCGGTCCGGGAATGTACAGCGTGGAGGTGAGCAACAAATGCTTCAGCCATTGGGATGCGGTGAACGTGGATTACGAGCATTGTGCGCAGGAGATCTACCTCCCCAACGCCTTCACCCCGAACAATGACGGAAAGAACCCTGTCTTCCTGCCCATTTTCAGCTATCCCGACGAGATCGAGGAGTACCGGATGGAGATCTACAACCGCTGGGGCACGCTGGTGTTCCGCACGGAGGAGAAGACCTTCGGCTGGGACGGTGCCAACGCGATGGACGGGGTCTATGCGGTGGTAATCCATTACAAGAGTCGCGGCGAGAAGGCGACGAAGGTGACGGGGAGCGTGACGGTGGTACGGTAAGCTTCTAATCCTGTAAGCTCCTAATCCTATTGCCTGTTAGCTTTCGCTGGCGAGATATGGATAGGTTTAGTTGACTATGACTATAACTTTAACTTTAACTTTAACTATAACTTTAACCTTCTAACCATTTAACTCTAAACTATTGCTCCTTTGCATTTCGGGCAAATGCCTTTCACTACGTACTCAACGTTGTCCACCTCGAAACCCTCTGGCAATGAGACCTCGGGCAGGGGAATGTTGGTGAGGCAGACGGTGTGGTGACAGATGCGGCAGCTGAAGTGGATATGGCGCACTTCGGAGAGCGGGTCGTCAGCGTTGCGCAGACAGTATTTCTGTGAGCCAGACCCGTCGTCGATGGTGTCGAGCAGGTGGTGGTCGCTCAGCAGGGTGAGGGAGCGGAAGAGGGTGGACTTATCTACCGTGGGCAGCGCCTCCTCAAGGTCGGCCAGGTTGAAGATGCCGGTGTAGTTGCGGACGATGGTGCGCCACACCAGCAGCCGCACCGCCGTCACTCTGATGCCGGCCTCCCGTAGTGTTTGTTCTTCTGTTATAGTGCTCATATTTTTTTGGTTTATGATCATAGAGCTCGCTTCGCTCACCCTAAGTTGACACATGGTTGACTTTCAGTTCTTTATGAAAGCCTCTCATCCTCTTAGTGTACGCATGGCGTTCAGCACGGCGAGCACGGTGACGCCAACGTCAGCGAAAACGGCCATCCATAGTGTGGCGAGGCCGAGGGCGGCGAGGAGGAGCACGGCCAGCTTCACACCGATGGCGAACCAGACGTTTTGGCGGGCGATGCGCAACGTGCGGCGTGCTGTCTGGATAGCGAGGGCGATTTTGGTGGGCTTGTCGTCCATAAGTACCACGTCGGCGGCCTCAATGGCGGCATCACTGCCTAATCCGCCCATGGCGATGCCTACGTCGGCACGGGCGAGCACGGGCGCATCGTTGATGCCGTCGCCCACAAAGGCCAGACTCTCCCCATCGGGCTTCTCATGCAAAAATCGTTCCACATATTTTACCTTGTCGGTGGGCATTAACTCTGCATGGAATTCGTTCAGGATCAGTTGTTTGGCTACGGCGGCGGCCACCTCCTGACGGTCGCCAGTGAGCATAACGGTGCGGCGCACGCCAATATGTTTCAGTTGCGCGATGGCTTCGGCACTCTCCTCCTTCATACGGTCGTTGATGACGATGTGTCCGGCATATTCGCCGTTCACCGCCACATGGATGATGGTGCCGGTGAGGTGGCAATCGTGCCATGCTGCACCCACCTTTTCCATCATTTTCGCGTTGCCCACACATACGAGGTCGCCCCCTACGCGAGCTTGCACTCCGTGTCCTGCAATTTCCTCTACGTCAGATATTTCGCAGCCATCGGTCGCTTCATCGGGAAAGGCGTCCCTAAGTGCGGCACCCACCGGATGGGTAGAGAAGTGCTCCACGTGGGCGGCCAGATGCAGCAACTGCCGTTCGTCGAGTTTCTCTGGATGCACGGCCTCCACTGCGAATTGTCCGTGGGTGAGGGTGCCCGTTTTGTCGAATACCACGGTGCCCACCTTGGCCAACACGTCCATGTAGTTGGCTCCCTTGATAAGGATGCCTTTGCGCGAAGCTCCGCCAATGCCGCCGAAGAAGGAGAGGGGCACGCTGATGACCAGGGCGCACGGACAGGAGACCACCAGGAACAACAGGGCGCGGTAGAGCCATGTCGGAAAAGCGGCGGCAAACTGACCCGAAAAGAGCGGTGGCAGCAGCGCCAGTGCGATGGCCGCGAAAACCACCACTGGAGTGTAAACGCGTGCGAAACGCGTGATAAATGTTTCACTTTTCGATTTATGTTCGTTGGCACTTTCCACCAATCCGAGGATTTTCGATACTGTGCTCTCCCCGAATGTTTTGGTGGTGCGCACCTTGATGACTCCTGAGATGTTGACACAGCCCGAAATCACCTCGTCGCCCTCGCCTGCGTCGCGCGGTGCACTCTCACCCGTCAATGCTACGGTGTTGAGCGCGGTAGCACCTTCCGTGATCACGCCGTCGAGCGGCACCTTCTCGCCTGGACGGATGATGATAATCTCCCCGATATTCACCTCTTCGGGATTGACAGTCAGGAGATTGCCATCGCGCTCCACATTAGCGATGTCAGGACGGATGTCCATCAGATGGGCAATGCTGTCACGGCTTTTCCCTTCGGCGTAGCTTTCGAAGAGTTCGCCGATCTGGAAGAAGAGCATCACGAAAACCGCTTCAGGGAATTGCGTTTCGGCCCCGGGGAGAAAACCGATGCACAGAGCCCCGATGGTCGCCACGCTCATAAGGAAGTGCTCGTTGAAGGCGTCACCGTGGACTAACCCTTCAATTGCCTCCTTCAGGGTGTCGAACCCGATGAAGAGATAAGGCACCAGATAGACCAGCAGCAGCTGCCAAGTGGAGAGGAGGGTGTGCTTCTCAATCAGCACCGCCGCCACCAACATCACCACTGTGACCGCAATCTTCACTAACTGCTCCTTCAGCGAATGCTCGTGGTGATGGTGACCATGCTCATGGTGATGTTCCTCATCATGACAATGCCCATGACAACAGCCATTGCCTTCTGTTTGTTGTCTTTTGCCTTGTTTTATATATTCCATACTTTAACGTTTTATCCATTCCAGGCCACCGCTTCCTTTATGCGGTGAAATTCGGTGGCAAAAGTATAGAATAATTTCCGCAACCGAGTTGCAAATTTCGGTTGCGGAAACACTAAGGCAGTCTCTACTTCTCTTTTATACAGCGAATGCTGTAGCCGTGCCCCGAATAATTCAACACTTCCAGAACGTTTTCACAATGATGACGGAAGAGAAATACCGACTCGCCTGTGGCACTGTTCACCTTCCGCGAGGACCAAAAATAGGCCTCGGAAAGCATACCTTCAAATCGGTTTTTCTCACCGTTGAAATAGCCACCGGGCAATGCCGTGAATCCCGTGACATTGTTACCACCCCCGTCAATCCAATAATGTGGCGACTTTAACGCTTCGGCACCGTAAGTGTTTAATTCAGCATATTTTTCTGGAGTGGGCAAGTACCATCCATCGGGACAGATGCCTTGGATGTGTCCATAACCGTTGTCGGCACTGTCACGTACCGCTGCCTCGAAAGTGTAGAGACGTCCGTAGATGGCCACGTTTGCCGCCGTGTCGGGGTGAAGCTTGCTGACGTATTCATATACATCTGGAATCTCAGTGCAGTCGCTGTATTTCGTGGACTCAAGATTGCGTTGCGTCCAACAGTCACATCCGATGCGAACGCTACGATAGATGTTTCCTTCGCAATCGACAGCGTCAGGACATTTCGGGTAGGCTATCACCACACGCTGCTGACAAGAGTCTATGTGACCGCACACGGAATCGGTCACCACCCACGTGACAATGTGTTCGCCTTCTGAGAAACCAATGCTTTCGGGAATGATATTGCTCACGAGAAACGGCCACTCTTGATCGCAGATAATCATGGGTGTCCCGAATCGTTCAGGATGAATGGCCTTCACACAGTCGCCGTAGGACAAAGTGTCAAAAATATCAGGAGGACAACTGATAGAAAAATCTATTGTACAAGGAGTTACGGTAAGTATTACCGTTATGATACTGTCACAACCATAGATGTCGGAAAAATATTCTTGAGCAGTATATGTTCCAGGTTCAGTTATGTTTTCAAACAAATGACACACAACATATATTTGATTATCTACAATATGTGTGATTGCTACATCGTATAATATTGTGTCTCGTATCATTTCGTGAATATCCAAATGCAGGAAAAGCAGACTGTCGCAGCCTTCTTTGGTTTTCATCTTCAAAATATAATCACTGTTGGCCATCGCTTCTTGAATCACAACCTCTTCAGAGGAGGAAACCACGGACACTTCATTGTCATGGACGGAAATGCTAACATGCTCGTTATGAGTATAAACCATCGATTCTTCAGGTGATGGCAAACACCATGACAGCGTGTCGTAATTCTTGTATGTAGTTAGAATGGTGAGGTTGAGGTATGCGGTTGTATCAACAGAGACCTCACCCACTGTTTTGGTCCCATGATGGATATAAACACCAGATACTGTTCCGGGTTGAAAAATCGTGTCGAAAGGTTCGAAATAGTAATTCTCGCTCAGCGAACAGAGCGTTTCGGAATAGTGTTTTTGGTTGTTGACGGACAAGATGAGCGTGGTGGCACTATCGCAACCGTGCACCGACTGAAGGGTCTTTCGAAAAACATGCTCCCCAGGTTCCGAAATGTCCAACTGGTCGAAAAGGGGGTTCACAGAGGAGGTGTAGGGGAGCGGAGAGATGAAAGCTGTTTCGTAGAGAGTGTCACCGCTGTGAGTCGAATGCACCGTCACAGTGCTTGTATAAACTAATGTATCAGTGTCGTAGATGACGAGCGCATCGTAGGATGTGGTCGTCGAAGGGCTGACCACCGTGTCTGATTTCGGAGGAATGTCTGCCCAGAAAGCTCGGGCAGTGTCGTTGTCGAAATCTCTAACCGGGCGAATGTAGCAGGCAGTCGTCCCCGAAGTGTAGTTGATAGATCCATAAGGCGACATGTAGTAGGCATTTGGCATCGACGGAGTGGAACTCCAATACTGGCGTCGCGTCATGACTAAAAGGTCTCCACCCGCATTTATGAAGTTTTCGTTTATGGTGGTGATTAATCCATAAAGTCGTCTAAGTTGAAATATATCAGGAATATACCATCCGTTGGCAACATCTGTGGCCTCTGCTGCGGGAGATTCACCGGAGGCATATAGTGATTGGGTGATGGTGGAACCGATTTTGGACCAAGAAGGGGTCATTCCATATCGGAAATATGGTTTGGGAAGGGCGCGGATAGATGCGGAATTGTCATCAACCCATAAAGCGTATGGCTCCTTCAAATCATTGAGAGCAGCGACAGTGCCGCGTCTAGCATCCGCAGGATCGATGTATATGACGATTCCCTTGGACCCATCTCGGAATGTGTAAAGGTCTCCTATTCGGTAGGATTGCCCGAAAATAGCTCCCATGCAGGCGGTCATGAGGAGAATGAAGATCAGCAAAGGCTCTGGTTTTGTTTTTCTTTTCATAATTCTTAAAGATTGAGTTTTGTTATTAAAAAGTACTGATGGGTCTGACGGTAAATTTGAAACTGTTAAAAAAAGCTAAAATGCCATTGTTTCTCTGTATCATCCAAACATTGTTGTCGTCGTTGATACTGGAAGTCCAGTGATTTGTCAAAGAAATAAGCTTGGCATTCGAATCAAGACTGCTTAACTTTCTTATAGTGGTGTTTACTTCTAAGCATCTGCTAATCAATATATTAAATTCCCCTAATGAAGGCATATACCAA
Source organism: uncultured Bacteroidales bacterium (assembly GCA_946409645.1). Lineage (GTDB taxonomy): Bacteria > Bacteroidota > Bacteroidia > Bacteroidales > WCHB1-69 > F23-D06. Next base: position 4,362 of record CAMJXE010000053.1, on the reverse strand, counting down.
CCATGAGAAATCACGTCCATGTTGCGTGTGAGATGGTTGTAGTAGTGACAATATAATACCGCCGGGATTTTGGATGCATGATTGTGGATGTTGTATGATTCATCCATATTCACCAATCGTTTGGTGTTCTTCCGCCCCTCCATGTCAAATATAGCTTCCGACAAACTACCATACATATCGATAAATAGAGTGTCAAAAGAAATCTCAGAGAAAGCTTGCGTCATTTCGGAGAGAGAGACGATTAAACCATGAAAGCCGGATGCGTCAACATCAAAGACCACCCCCTTGGCCGTTTTGCCACTCAATAGGAAAGAGTCGGGGGGGAGAATGGATCCGTCGGTGCAGACCACATCCCCCACATTCGCCCTTTGCAGTCCCAGAGTTGGTCGCTCTGGTGTGGTGACCGTTACAGTGAGCCTTGCCGTGTCTCCTTCGCAGATGTCATGGTCGTGAATATTCACTTCCATCACGGTGAGATGCAGAATGTCCAGACTGTCGCAGCCGTCGGATTGAGCGGACAGATATGCGTAATGCCCCCCTTCTGTATAGGTGCTGTCATACCATCGAAAACCCTCCCCAAAAGAAGATGTGATGAATACGTTGGTGTCACGTTGAGGTGGTGGATTCACGATAAATTCAAAATGTACAATGGAATCGCAATTATGTACATTGCTATTGCTCAATGTTTTAGTGTAATAATAGTTACCCGCTTTTCTCATGGCTTGGCTTAGTTCCTCAAGCGAGACCACCTCAGGACAAACGCCGTAAGGATCATCGTAAGTCCCGTTCTGTCGCTGGCAAACCTCGTCGCGGATTGTGACCCCGTTCTTGCGCCATACATCGGCGATGGCAATGCCAGGCTCGCATTCCACCCAAGCGTCCCAACCTTCTGCTGTGGAAAGGTTACTGATGAAAAATAAGGTCAAGGAGTTCCCTTTCGAAATCACGGTTCCGGGGTTTAAACTGCCCGAAGTAAGGTCGTAAAGTACAGAATCTGAGCAAGGTGTGTCACCAGAGAAAATGACCAAATGGGTCGAGTTGGTGAGATTCAACTTGTTGAAAGTGATGCTAATACGAGTATTGTCGGTGCTTTGGAAGCGGTGAGTAAAGCGCTCATACATGCCATATTTGCGTTTCTCTCCACCCGAATCAAATAGTCGGATAACTTGGCCGCATGACATCGTGGTGTTACCTCCGTGGATGAGCATCGTATCGGTGGCTACCCCTGTAATACTGGGACAATGCCCATTCTCTTCTACACTTGCAAAAAGCATGGTCCGACTCACAATTCCAGTGGTGTCGTAATGAGAGTAGCTGCTGCTGTCGGCAATGGTGTCTGTTTTGAGCCACTGGGTCTGATGGTAATCTCCATACCACCGGATGAGGTAAGGCGTTTGGACGGATGCTTTTGCCGTTAAATGGGCGTTGCTGCCGTAACAAACAGTGTCGTGCGAGGTTAGCAGTTGGCACGCTGCACTAATATCACTCCTCATGGAGATGTATATCGTGTCATCAGGGTCGGCAAGAAGGTAGTCGCATTGTCTGTCGTCAATGCTTACGGGGTAGATTTTGGCAGGGATTTTGGTGCTGTAGAAGTCGGTGACAGTTCCACCATTGGGGACAAGATATTGCCGGATTTCCTTGCTTTCTTTGTTGTCGAATGCAATAGCGAAAGACACTGAGTCCGAGTTCGCTGGACTCTGAGCCGTGAAGCGCACCTCTACGGTCTCCCCAGGACAGACAATGGTGTCCGGTGCCATGGTGATTTGCGGTGCCTCTTGTACGGTCAGGTAAATGCTGTCTGTAATCACGTCGGAGCATCCTGTGTTCCGAATCGCAACCTTGAACCAACCGTTCCTGTTACCCCTCGGAATGAACACCTTCGGGTCGGAAGTGGTGTCGTTGAAACCGTTGGGTCCCGACCACTCATATTGTAGAATGTCTCCGATACTGATCGCGTGCACTTGTATAGTGTCTCCTTCGCAGCTCGTGCTGACCTTCAAACCTCCGTCGAACCAAACTTTTTGCATCTCCGCTATGGTGTAGGGATAGAAGTTTACATGAAAATAAGCCGTGCAGGAATCTTGAATGAGGCACGACAGCATTTGGTCGCTCCGCATCGGCACATTCAAAAAAATTCCAGTGTTGTTGGCTCCCAGAACCTCTCCCTGTTTGTCAGGTTGACTATATAGTGTATATGTATAAGGCTTGAACCCATTAATGCCCTTCACATAGACATCGCCAAAGCTGGACGACGAATCGCAGAGTATGGCTTTGGCATATTCAAATTCCACGAATCCCGTTCCCAGATCCAAGGTGTCGTATAGTTTTATCTGCTTGCATGTTAAAGAAGGAATCGAGTGAGGCTCTATCTGAATCACATATTTTCCTGGTTGAGAGAGGTAGAAGGGGCGAGAAACGTATCCGTTAGTGTTGAGAACTTCCTCAGAAGGAGCCGCCACTACTGTCATTTTCGTAGGAATAGAGGCGTAAACAGTGTCCAAAGGAAGCCCGGTTTCAAGCGAAGTGTTGAAGCGTGTACTGCAAAAACGCCCAGCTGTATAGGAGACGGTGATGTTGGAGCATGTTTGGGTGACTGTATATGCGGGTTTTTCCAAAGTGCGTTCGCCATAAATATCCGGAAATGCGATGTTTTTGCTGATTATTTCTGTCCCACAGGATGTGGTCACCTCGAAAGTGTATGGCCCGGAGACCAAACAATAATCTTTTAAAGAGATAGAACGGCCGTCGTAGTGACCGATGATTTCCGCTCCATTTTCGTAATTGTTTTTGTGAATCTCCCAACTTTCGGTGCCCGCATGGTAAACTGCCTCGAAATTGTATCGGCCATTGTAAGGACTTTCAATCAGTCTGACTACGGTGCTGTCTAAATCGAAATCTTCAAACCCTGCGCAGGACAATACGACTTCTTGTAACTCTTTGCAGCAGTGGTCCTCATGGATTGTGTGAGAAATTCTCCAAGAAAGCTGCAGTGGTCTGATACGTCGAGGATATGTGAGAGTGTCAAGGGTGGTATAGAGTACGCAGCCTTTCCGATCTACCAACTTGCGCTCTACGGGTATGGAGATGCTGTCAGAGTTTCCGTCGTACAGACTTTCTACTTCTCTGCGGTAAAGATAACTGGGGTCGATGATTTGCGCTACCGTATCCAGCTTGATGATATTCCCGTTTCGCATGTCAGTGTAAATCCATGTGATAGGCTCTGAATAATGATAACGGTAATACGAGTGGTCAGTCCAATCCGTTGTCTTATGTAAATGATATAGCGGCGTGAATTTGTTGCTGAAGTAACGAATGCTGTGGTAATGACGATACCATGGCACGAGTTTGACGCAAGACGAGTCGTCATTGGATATCGTCTCCTTATCGGTTTTGTTGACACTCTCTTTCTCGAAGAAAATATCGTTAGGCTTGAGGATTTGGAAGGTGAAAGAGCGGGAGATGTTTTCGCAGCAGGTGCTGTTGTATTCAAAGGTGATATTCCGATTCCAAAGCTCACAGTATCTTTCCGCATTGAACATTGTGTCGAAAAATGTGGTGTATTTCCTTTCGGAAAAACGGTCGAAAGGCTTCCATTCACTCGCTCCTAATCCCTCATAAACAAAACGATAGCGGGCATGTTGTTCCAAATACGGTTTGTATCTGTTGATAATTTGGTCGAAGTTGACTTCCACCTTCACGACATTGCTGTCTGCGAGATTTCCGGAAGAAGAGTATAATCTGATGTCGGTTGGGATGGGCATAGTGGAGACAGTCACTGACTCTTCTATACGGGGCAAACCGTAGCCGCATCCGTCTTCCACGTATAAATCCCAAAGCCCAGCACCCAGACTGTCAATGGTGTAGAAATCTTGGTAGTCGTAGTCTTCGGTGTTCGTTCCACTGTATTGACGCTCATGGAAAATCTCTGTCCTCAGTGTATCGCCAGTGTTGTGCTCCAGTACCGTGACTTTGTACGGGAATCGCCCTTTTTCAATGCGCATTTGAATACGCCCAGTGTTGATACAACTTAATGTCGGACGCTTGCCTGCTGAGGTTGACGAATGGTAGTTGTAACCCTCTCCCAAGCTATAGGCTTCGAGCTTCTGGTAGGAGGTGTTGATAGTGAGTACGCTATGCGTGTCAACCCTGATATAACCTCCCGCACCGTCGTCTAACAAACCTTCCACCCCGACAATATAGGTTCCGTTATTCAACGTGATGGAGTCGTAACCTCCTGAATAATACCACCCTGAATAATGTAAGGAGTCTTCTGGCCCTGTCTGATAATAGGCACGAACCAAGGATAAACCATTGGGCAAGGTGTCCAACACTTCTCCGTTTGCATCCCTCAAGGCATAC
>CAMJXE010000052.1 GCA_946409645.1 uncultured Bacteroidales bacterium | reverse complement strand
AGACTTTCTAAAAGCTGGACAGGGACGCATAACTATCACATTGTCGATAACAGCAAAATAAAATACCAACCAATATGAAAAAAGTCATCGTAATTTCAACCAGTCTTCGCCCGGGCTCGAACAGCCACGCGATGGCGGAGCAGTTTGCCAAAGGCGCGGAAGCCGCCGGGCATCAAGTGGAGTTTGTCTCGCTGAGAGGCAAGGAAATCAAGTTCTGCGTCGGCTGTCTGTCGTGCCAGAAGACGGGTGCCTGCATCATCAAGGACGACGTGCCGGCCATCATGGAGAGCGTGCTCAACGCCGATGTGGTCTGCTGGGCCACGCCCATCTACTACTACGAGATGAGCGGCCAGATGAAAACCCTCATCGACCGCATGAACGCGATGTACCCCAAGGATTACAAATTCCGCGACGTCTATCTGCTGACCACCGCGGCCGAAGACGAGGAGTTCGTGCCGAAACGCGCCGAAGGCGGCCTCACCGGCTGGATCGACTGCTACGGCAAGTCCGCACTGAAGGGTCACATCTTCTGCGGCGGTGTGGGCGGCCCGAACGAGATTGCCGGCAACGCCAAACTGCAGGAGGCGTTTGAGATGGGGAAACGGGTTTGACCTATCTTACCACAAACTTGACCGTCTGCCGTCCTTCTTCACTCTTGATTTGCAGGAAATAGAGTCCCTGATCCAACGCTGTCACGGGAATTGTGCCTGAGGAGGAACCCGAGGCCACTGTCTGCCCCAAGCTGTTGAAAATGGAATAATCCACAACGGTGCACGGGAGGTTCTTGAGGTGGAGGACATCCGACACGGGGTTGGGGAAAACATCCAACGGCTGCGGGCGAGGATGCTCCTGAACGGCCGTCTGAGTCGGGATTATATTCAGGATGATGCCTTCCACCTTGGTCATCCCGTAGTAAAAATCGGGGTCGGGGATGCCGTACCAATCGTCCAGGGAGCCGCCGTAGCCGAAGTTGATATGGAATTTGCCGTCCGATGCGCGGTAGCCGTCCACCACGACATTGTGCCCGACCGTTCCCTCTGGATTCTCCAAGGCCAGATGGGCGGGATAACCGTTCTGCAGGTTGGAGATCAAGGTGGCATACATCAACGAATCGGGCTCACGGAACAGCAGGCAGTCCGTGAAGCCAAACCTTTGGTAGGCATCGTACGCCTGATCCACGGCGAAGGTGCCGGAACCTTGCGACGAATACACCTGCGTGCAGGCTGTGCCGCAGGCGAAAATCAGTGCGGCGGCCAGCGAGTCGGGAAGTTTCTCGTCACGCTGGAAAACGGCATCCACGGAATCCAACAGCCCGTTCAGCTGCGGGAATGACGGGAACTGCAACGTCTCCCAGTCGTCATCAATGTCGAAATGGCGGCCCAGATAGTGGTGCGCATAGTCGTCGCTGTCCGAGAAACGGGTGTTTTGCGTCGTTCGCAAATAATTGACAATCTGCGCCATCGCGACAGCAGGACATCCGGCATAGCTGTAGGAATTGCCATTCTCGGGGTCTCTCGGACAGAGTAGGTTATAGGGATAATCCTGGTCCCAATGCGTCGCGATCAGACCGTCAGAGCGCAGCGACGGGGCGCCAAAGTCGGGCCTTTCCACTGTCTTCAAACGGGGCGTCTGCGCCCAGCCGTCAGAGAACAACAAGAGGAAAACGATCGACATTCCCAAGACACGCCATGATGTTCGCTTGTTCGTTTGCATAAATTTCAGACTTGATTCGAGCGGCAAAAGTACGATATTTCCGAAAACACATACTGAAAAATGTGTATTTTTGCGCCCTAAATTTTAAATCCAATGAAGAACATCACCTTTATCCTCGCCGCCTGCTGTCTGATGATGACGGCTTGCGCGCAGTCGCCCAAGGGCGCAGAAAACCAAAACAATTCACAAACCAATTCCAAAGAGATGAAAAAGACCTTAGTAGTTTACTTTTCGGCCACCGGGAACACGAAGGCCGCCGCGCAGAAGCTGGCCAAGGAGTTCGACGCCGACCTCTACGAAATCACCCCCGAGCAGCCTTACACCGCCGCCGACCTCGACTGGCGCGACAAGACCTCACGCTCGACCGTCGAGATGCAGGACAAGAGCTCTCGTCCCGCCATCAAGGGCAAGTGCGAGAACATCGCCGACTACGACACCGTGTGGATCGGCTTCCCTGTTTGGTGGTACACCGCCCCCACCATCGTCAACACCTTCATCGAGGCCCACGACCTGAGCGGCAAGGTGCTCAACGTCTTCGCCACCAGCGGCGGCAGCCCTGTGGGACCGTGTGCGGCCGACCTCAAGAAGGCGTACCCGCAGTACAAGTGGGGCGAGAGCCGGTTGATGAACTAGCGGATTCTCCTCATGAATAAAGAACAGAGATTTTGCCAGAGCTGCGGAATGCCGCTGACTACGGAAATCCTCGGCACCAACGCCGACGGCAGCCGAAACGAAGAATACTGCATCTACTGCTACAAAGACGGTGCGTTCACCGGCGACTTCACCATGGAGGAGATGGTGGAGTTCTGTAGCCAATTCGTAGAGGAGTACAACAAGAACACCGGCCAAAGCCTTAGCCGAGAGGCATACAAGGAGGTTCTGCGTCAGTACTATCCCAACCTCAAGCGTTGGCAGCTGCCCGCCGACCAGCTTCCGCACGCCACCTCGCCGATCAAGCAGCAGCTTATTGATGAGGTCAATGCGTTGGGCATAAAGGGTATGCTGCACATCGACAACCTCTTCGTGCTGCAGGGTTCGTTTGTCAACATAGAGTACACCATCAACGGCAACAAGGTGAAACTCCTCGACGACAATGCCACGTATTGGGGTAACCAGGTGGAAAAAGGCGACGGCCGCTGCTTCGGTATCGCTTGCGACGAGCACCACATTCTCGTGAGCGAGTACGGGAAGGACGGTGCGGATGCCGAGCTGGTGGTGTTCAAGAGGAGATAAGTATGAAAACCGAAGTACAACCCCAGGAAACCCCGCGTGCATTCGCCTTCGAGATGTGGATGACTGCGCCCATGCCGATGGCGATGCTGGTGAAGACGATGGACGGCGGTGTCGCGGCGCGTTTTTTCGAGGCATTGCAGAAAACCATCGAAACACTGTGACACCGCTAACCCAATACCGCTTCGCCTTCGACCCGTGGGGCTTGCTCCTCTTCCTGCTGGTGATGCTCCCCAATTTCATCTGGTTTGCCGTTCCCGCACCGAACGACATCCTGCGCACGGATTCGGTCACGCCAGTGGTGGATGCCATCGGCTCCGTGTTCCAAGTGCTGACCGTCGCGTGCCTCTGTTTCGTCATCCGTAAGAACAAAAGCAAACTTCATCTCTCGCCACTTATCATCGCCACAATTGTTTGTATCGCAATCTATTACATCGGATGAGTGTTATATTACACAGCCAATGTAAACCCCGTCGTCATCCTCCTGCTGACTATTCCGCCCTGCTTGGCGTTCATCCTCTTCGCCGCCGACCGCAGGAACATCCCGGCAGTACTCCTTGCCACTGTTTTTGCCGTGTGCCATCTGGTTTTCGCGGTCGTGAATTTTATTGTCAAATGAAACACATCCCAAACTTCATAACAGTTCTCCGGTTCTTGGGCGCTCTCGGTCTCCTCTTCTTCGATGTGGGAAGTGTCGCATTTTGGGTAATATATCTCACCTGCGGATTGAGCGATATGGTAGATGGTTTCTTGGCGAGAAAACTCCACTGCGAAAGCAAAACAGGAGCGCTGTTAGATAGTCTTGCAGATTTGGCATTTGTGGTCTGCTGCTGCATAAAGTTGATCCCTGTCTTGGCACTTCCCCATTGGCTTTGGTTCTGGGGCGCGGTGATCGTCGCCATCAAAGTCATCAACCAGATTTCCGCCATAGTGATGTACAAGAGATTTCTCTTCCCTCACACCATCGCCAACAAGGCGGCCGGTCTTCTGCTTTTCGTCGGAGTTCCATTGACCCTGTTTCTGGAATCTGTCGTGCCAATGGTCATCATAGCCGTTGTCGCGAGCTTTGCCGCCGTTCAGGAGGGACATTTCATCAGGACAAGGTCGGTGTGATGTGGGTCGGTGGTACGCAATATTTTTAGGCAAAGCGATATAAGAAAAAAGAATATTTTTGCACCCCAAAACACCCTGCTATGACCGAATTCAACAACCTGAAATGCTCTGCCACAGCGAGCAGTTGGTGGTGGAATGTAGGGTGAGAGAGTTGGAACAAAGTGGGAAAAACGGATTAAATCCGTTCACATCCAAACAACCCCATTGAGTGCCGCTGTCCTCATACTTTGTTGTTGCCATTTTCAATTTTCAGTTCTTGTTTAAAAGCTTGTATTTCGGCGACAATGGTCTTTTTCAGTTCCTCCTTGGGGATGATAAGTTGATAATCGGCCACACCGATAGGCTTAGTGATGCCTTCGAGTGCCAGCTCCACGTCAAGGTGGTCCTTTTCTGCGCAGAGTATGATGCCGATGGAGGGGTTTTCGTCCTCCTGACGCTCTGTGCGGTCGAGCAGGGACAGGTAGTAGTTCATCTTGCCCGCGTATTCGGGTTTGAACTCGCCTATCTTCAAGTCAACGGCCACCAGACAGCGCAGTTTCCTGTGAAAGAAGAGCATATCTACACGGCTTTCCTTTCCGTTGTACTCCACTGTGTGTTGGTTGCCAATGAAGGTGAAACCCTTTCCCAATTCAAGCAGGAATAGCTTTATCTTTTCGACAAGCCTCTGTTCCAACTCCAGTTCAAGTATCGGTTCCGTCACCCCAAGAAAACCGAGATTATATCCGCTGCGGAACACCTCGTTGGCATACATCGCCTGTGCGGCGGGCAGAGAGGATGCGAAATTGTTGTCAGCAGATGCCGGCAGATTCGACTCATGCATCTTCAGTTTGAGAGCATTCAACAGCAGGTCGCGGCTCCAGCCTTTTTCAGTGCTCTCACGTGCATAGTACCACGTATCTTCGTCGTTCAGGTCTTTGCTGAGAAGCAACACGTTATGCGACCACGGCAAAAGTGCAACGGCTTGTTGCACTTTTGCATCTGCCGTTTTATATCGTTCGAAGAAAGTCTTCATATACCACAAGTTACGTGGTGACATCCCCATCTTGGGAAACCGTTTTTTCAAGTCTGCCGACAGCCGTTTTACCACCTGACTACCATGCCTGCTTTCGAGTTTCTTCTCATAAAGCAGCTTGCCAATCTCCCAATAGGTGTTACTGGCCGCAATGGCAATGTGTCGGGCAACATCGGTGCGTGTTTTCTCAATTACGGCCACAGCTCTTAGCAGTAATTCGTCATAGTCGTTATTCTGCATCTGGATTATTTCTTTTTCTGCCATAATGTTTTCATTTTTTAATTGTAAAAAATATGTTTTTGATAAGAGGAAGATGTAAAATCATGCCTCTATACAGACAACCATTTTCTTCGCCGGCAAATATACAATAAAATCACCAGTTTGTCAAGAGCTTTGTGTGATTTTCGCAAGCCCTGGAAAACAAGCGTTTGTAAAATATTTTAACAATTCAAATTTCCAATTGTTAAATTTCAAAGAGGGATTTTCGCAGAAAATGGGGTGCGCTATCCGCAAGCAAGCTCTCTTGCGCCCAGGAGGTTCCCTCATTCCAATTCATCAACGGCTCATAGACGAATCAGATCAACAAGCTCCTTAGCGTCTCCACCTACCAGCTTGAGCAGGTGGTCGAGCGCATGGTGAGGGAGTTGGAGCAGAGGAAGAGAGAATCAGGGGGTGCTGAGCGTGCTGGAAGCACGCAATTTTAGTAACCCCATACTAAGGCCGACAGGCCGCAGTGTGGGGGTGGAAATGTGCGGCGGATGTCTGCGTGCCAGAGGCACGCCACTACTCGACTCGCTGATAGTAGCGTGTTTTCAACACACCATCGACGTACTGCTTCCGCCGTCACCCCACACTGCGCTCCACTTCGTTACGCTGATGTGGGGTTATTCGGATATCGTGCCTCCGGCACGCGAAGTCCGTTCTCCAATTTCTTTAGCATAAAGAAACGCACCCGTCATTGTCTCTGCCAGTCGCAGCAACGACATCCCCGCGTTCTATGCCGACCGGTTCTTCCATCGGCTGAAGGTCGGCTATTCCGCCTGGACCAATCCCTTCAACGGTGTGAGGAGCTTCGTGTCGTATGAGAAATGCCGCTTTATCGTGTTTTGGTCGAAGAACCCGAAGCCGCTGCTCGGGCACCTCGACGAGCTGAAAGACAGGAACATCGGCTGTTATATCCAATATACGCTGAACGATTACGAGAAAGAGGGTTTGGAGATAAAGACGGTGGAAAACTCCTTGTTTGGCACGGAGCCGGTCCCCGCCGGCACCATCAGGCTGAGCGAAACGCAATACGCCCTCAAGAAGAGGGACAACCGCGACAAAGGCCAGCGACAGTTCTGCGGCTGCATCCTGAGCAAAGACATCGGGGAGTATAATACTTGCCCGCATTTGTGCGAGTATTGCTATGCGAATGCGAGCAAGAATAGGGCGGTTGAGTATTATAGGAGACACGGAATGAATCCGAATGGAGAGATGATAACGGGGGAATGATTGTGATAATAGAGCAAAACAATTATGGGATACAGTAATGTTCGGCGATCAGCAGGCTAATCCGAAAGCATATTATGGTTCTCATAATTCTCCAACACCCTCATTTGCTGAATGGCGATCAAGTTCAATTTCTCCAAACGTTCGCTTTGGGGAAGACCTTCGTTTATAAACACAGCATTCAAATTTTCCAAGTTCGAGAGGCAGATCAGCTGGTTCATCGTGGCGTAGTCGCGAATATTCCCCTTCAATCCGGGATTCGCCTCGCGCCACTCTTTGGCGGTCATCCCGAACAACGCCACATTCAGCAGGTCTGCCTCGTCTGCATACACGTATGACTTCTGTGCGGCGGTGAGCTCGTCTGGAATCAGACATCGTTTGATGAAGCTGGTGTGGATGCGGTAGTTGATCTTCGCCAGCTCCCGCTTCACGCTCCATCCCAACTGCTTCTGCTCAGCCTCTTTCAGACGTTGGAATTCTTTGACTATGTAAATCTTAAATTCTGGACTGATCCACATTGCAAACTCGAATGCGATATCCTTATGGGCGTACGTTCCACCATAGCGTCCAGCCTTTGCCTGCAGACTGACTGCGTTCGTCCTAGCGACGAACTCTTTCACGCTGATTTTGAAACTGTTTAGTCCGGACTGGCTTTTAATCAAGGCGAATTCGCCATAATTAAAAAGAGGATTGTAAACCCGCTCCCAAACGCCCAAATACTCAAGTGTATTGCGGTTTCTTAGCCAGTCTGTGACGAAGAAGTCCCCGTCTTTCGCCTTTATCATATCTGTCAAGCAGAAATAATCTTCGTTGTTGACTTTGATAACTGTTACTTCAGTATCCTGTACTTTGATTTTTGCCATATATTTGAATTTTATATTTTGGCAAATATACAACGAAACCGCCCGTTTGTCAAGGGTTTTGTATGATTTTCGCAAGCCCTGGAAAACAAGCGTTTGTAAAATATTTTAACAATTCAAATTTCCAATTGTTAAATTTCAAAGAGGGATTTTCGCAGAAAATGGGGTGCGCTATCCGCAAGCAAGCTCTCTTGCGCCCGGGAGGTTCCCTCATTCCAATTCATCAACGGCTCATAGACGAATTAGGTCAACAAGCCCCTCGGCGTCTCCACCTACCAGCTTGAGCAGGTGGTGGAGCGCACGGCGAGGGAGTTGGGGCAGAGGAAGAGAGAATCAGGGGGGGCTGAGCGTGCTGGAAGCACGCAATTCCAATAACCCCACACTAAGGCCGACAGGCCGCAGTGTGGGGTGGAATGCGCGGCGGAAGTCTGCGTGCCAGCGGCACGCCACTACTCGACTCGCTAATAGTAGCGTGTTTTCAACACGCCATCGACGCACCGCATTCGTCACCACCCCACACTGCACTCCACTTCGTTACGCTGATGTGGGGTTATTAGGATATCGTGCCTCTGGCACGCGAAGTCCGTATTCCAATTTCTTTAGCATAAAGAAACGCACCCGTCATATTGCAGCTGTATATATACAGTGATAATGAGAAAAAAATTGTTGACCAATTGAAGGCGTGGGAGGAGGTCAACAAGTTGTTTCGTTTTATCCCGCCATTTTTTCATCGGTCATCTTTTTTTGCGGACAGTGAGAATAATGTTTATTTTTGCAAAGTCAAAAACAAGACGATGTCTCAGTGGAAAAAAGTTAAGATACAGCGTGATAACGGTGAGATGGTGGAGGCGCAGGCACCGGTCATTGTCTCCGCCAGCCGAAGCACCGACATCCCCGCGTTCTATGCCGACTGGTTTTTCCATCGGCTGAAGGTCGGCTATTCGGCCTGGACCAACCCGTTTAACGGCACCAAGAGTTACGTCTCCTATAAGAACACCCGCTTCATCGTGTTTTGGTCGAAGAACCCGAAGCCGTTGCTCAGGCACCTCGACGAGCTAAAGAACAGGAACATCGGCTGTTATATCCAATACACGCTGAACGATTACGAGAAAGAGGGCTTGGAGAAGGGCGTTCCACCATTGGAGGAAAGAATTGACACTTTCAAAAGGTTGGTGGACCAATTAGGCCAAGGTCGCGTGATTTGGCGCTTCGACCCTTTGATTCTGACCGACCAAATCGGTTTGGATGATTTGCTCCGCAAAGTGGAAAATATCGGCGACCGACTGCAGGGCTACACGGAGAAACTCGTTTTCAGTTACGCCGACATCGCCACATACAAGAAGGTGAGGTCCAATCTGGAGAAGAGTCACATAAACTATCGGGAATGGACGGAGCCACAGATGGAGGAGTTCGCCCGAAGGCTTTCGGAACTCAACCGGAAATGGCATTACCAGTTGGCGACCTGCGGCGAGAAGATTGACATTGAGCGATACAGCATACAGCACAACCGTTGCGTGGATGACGAGCTGATGATTCGTTTTGCGCACCACGACAAGGTTTTGATGGACTTCCTCGGCGTGGAGATAAAGACGGTGGAAAACTCCTTGTTTGGCACGGAGCCGGTTCCTGCCAGCGCCATCCGGCTGAGCGAAACGCAATACGCCCTCAAGAAGAGGGACAACCGCGACAAAGGCCAGCGCCAGTTCTGCGGCTGCATCCTGAGCAAAGACATCGGAGAATACAACACCTGCCCACACCTGTGCGAGTACTGCTACGCGAACGCGAGCAAAGAGGTGGCGGTGAGGAACTATAAGGAGCACAAAATGAATCCGAAAGGGGAAATGATAACGGGGAAATGATTGTGATAATAGAGCAAAACAATTACGGGATACAGTAATGTTCGGCAATCAGCGGACTTATCTGAAGGCTTATTCCGGCCTGTTCACTAAAGTGGTCAAATTCGACCACTTTAAAATGCGGATTTGAAGCGGAACGACTCCTAAAAGGAATCCTTCCTGATCTTACGCTCGCCATACTCCTTTGCAATCATTATGGACCGGTTCAGTTTGTCAAGGAACCACTGCTTGTCGGGCAAAATAGTCAGATATTGCGCAACCTTGATGCGATCCTCGTCAAGCATAAGCAACTCAATGTGTTCTGTGTTTCCCTCCCCGCAAAGCAGCAAACCAATCGGTGGGTTGTCACCGGGTTGCATATCATGCTTCTGCAAGTATTTCAGATACAACTCCATTTGTCCCTTGTCCTGGGGTTTGAACTTGCCTATCTTTATATCTATAGCTATAAGACATCTCATTTTGAAATGATAAAAAAGGAGGTCAAGTTTGTAGTCTGTCCCGTCGATGGTGAAACGTTTCTGCCTCTCGAGGAAAGCAAACCCTTGTCCGAGCTCCAATATGAATTGCTCCAACTGCAATGCAATGGCATCTTCAAGATTTTTCTCGGAATAAAAGCTTCCAAGCCCTAAGAAATCAAGTACATAGGAACTTTTCAGCGCCACATCAGGCTCGACATACAGGGGAGTGATGCTCTCAAGTGCCTCCACTATCTCATCATCGGGTTTTGCGGCTATCAAAGATCGTTCGTAGGTCATCTCGTTCTGCTTGTCCCTCAGTTGCTGGACGCTCCAATGCTCGACTAAGCCCATCTGTTGGTAGAACAGTCTCTTGATAGGGTCCTTAATGGTGACGAGTTCCAGGAAGTGGCTCCACGACAATGTTTGCGACAGCATCGCAAACATTTCACGTTCGCTGTAAACACGCGCCACTTTCATCATTCTTGTAAGGGCGGAATAAGTGTAACCTTTACCGTAACGGGAGGTCAAACTTTGCGACAGTGTCGCAAGAATCTTCTTGCCGTATGCTGAATAGGTCCGGTAATCCATATCGTCGATGATGTACTTGCCCACACTCCAGAACGTCATACTGGCATGAGCATTGACATAAATAGCGACCTGTGACTTGGCATTATCGATAATAGCGGTCACACCGTTATATAGATGTTCGCAGACTGTTCCAAGAATGTGTGTGTCAACAATTCCTTTTCCTTTGGTTTCAGTTTCTATGGTGGCCATTTTGTTTTCAACTTGAATGATGTTTGTCATTTGTACTTGTTTTTGATGATTAAAACATAATATTTTCCACCGGCAAATATACAACAGAACCGCCCGTTTGTCAAGGGTTTTGTGCGATTTTCGCAAGCCCTGGAAAACAGGCGATTGTAAAATATTTTAACAATTTGAATTGCCAATTGTTAAATTTAGAAGAGGAGTTTTCGCAGAAAATGGGATGTGCTGTCCGCAATCTCTCACACTGGCGGGTGTGGGCTCCCTTGTGTCACATAGGTCTATCGACCCTTGAACATAGGCTTCAGTCATAAATCACAACGCCGGGAATTGTATCAATATAATTGCGTATGGCTTCAATGATACGGAATAATAGAAAGTCAGGATATAAAATATTTGCGGCGACCAGCTGTTCTTTTATTGAATTGAACATGCTGTCGTTATCAAAATAGCCACCTACACCAACTTCTTCATTCCAAAAATATTCAAATGCATCATTTATGCGTTCCCAAATCAAATTGGGAAGTGCGAAATCAATTTGATTCATAACAGCCTGATGAATAGCGGGTTCTGAGAAGGCTATTCGCTGAGAAAGAGAGCCCAATTCTTTCTCGTTTGAGTTGTCCTTGCTGTTTTTTAATTCCAATTGTTTTTTTGTCTCTCTTTCCTTGGCCTTAGATAACAATTCGTTGTCTTTATCAAGGTCTTTCTCAATGCCAATACCATCCTTATAACATTTTCCCAAACAGTATTCTGCAGGTTCAAAATCTTGATCAGCGGATTTAGTCAACCATTCCACGGCCTTTTTTTCATCCTTTTCAACCCCATATCCATGAAGACAGATAAGACCTAGGAAAAATTGAGACACCTTTTCTCCTTGTTTAGCCGCCTTTGTGAACCATTCTTTTGCAGTCGTCAAGTCTTTTTCTATTTCGATTCCTTTGTAATAGCGATTTCCAAGTTGAGATTGAGCTTTTGCATCACCTTGTTCTGCCATCGCTTTCAGTTCGTCAATGGTCAACTCCCAGTAATGAATGAACTTTTTTCGAGTGTTATCTTGCATAATTCTAAATTTTAATATTCCACGATATACAATTCAGTGCGCCGCCATTGCGTACAGCTTCGAATGCCGGTATGCCAACGACTTTGCACAGCGGCATCGCCTCCGTAATCTGTTGCAACGCTTGTTCGTCCTCGGGGATTTCCAGCTGCGGGACGAGCACCAGATTGCCGACCTGCAAATAGTTGATGTATGCCCAACAGTTTTTGTCTGTTTTCTCCACATTGCATTTCAGCGTTTTAACATCGAAATGTTTCTCTAAAATTCGCAGGAAATCCTGTGCAAAAGTCTTGTCAAAATCGTCGTAGTTGGTCATCAGCACGCTGTTTTCCCCCAAGTAATGGATGATACCGTCGCTGTGTCCATATATCTCACGCTCGTCCCACGGAAGAAAAACGATTTCGCACTGGAATGCCTCTTCCAGAAACCGTTGCACCTCGTTGCGCGACTTCTCTTCGTTTTCCACAAAAACTTTCTCCGTCATCACTATCTTGTTTCCGCATTTCACCACGTTGCCGCCGTCGAGCACCAAGTCCAAAATCACCACTTCTGCCTGATGAAGAAAATCCACGTTTTCCACATCCTTAACATCTGTGATATATCGCTCTTTATGCTTTTTCACCAGATAGTTGGGGTAATATTTGTAAGACACGAAACGCTTCTCATCAGTTTGTATGGGCATATAATCGCGACACCAGATATCGTTGGTGTTGCCCAAAATCCGATAATCCACGACATTGTCCTGAAGTGCCTTCGTAAGACTCTGATATAGTTCAGGACACTCCTTTGAAAGCCAGTCGGAGAGGAAAACGGTGTTGGTATGGTGGTCGGTTAGCATAGTACTACTGAATTAGTGTTCTTTGATGTCTTTTCTTTTGAATTGCCACAATCTCATGTCTTGTTTATAGTATTTGTCAGTTCCATATTTGAAATATTTAGGATGTGATTTGTTTTCGTTTGCCTCTTTAATTGCCGCATCATAATCCTTTTTGGCTATCATATTTGTAGAGTTATATGCGAAATCGTCCTTTTCATACTTGTTTTTGTCGTTTAAACGATATTCAGCAACATTTGTTCTTGGCCAACGTTCTATATCTTCTTTTTTGTATGAATCTAACTCAATCCATTCAATAGTTGTTTTATTCATAGTATCAAATGGTATCCCGCCATAAAACATATCGTCATAAATATGTGTAGAACATTTGTCAAATGGACAGGAAAGGTCATACACTTTATTTTCTTCATTTTTATTAAACACTCTATATGAACGAATAAGAAATGAGGCTCTATATTTCTCTGCTTTATTTTCAAATGTCACATCAACTCCTGATTGGTGCAGATTGAAACTCCCGATCTTGAAATATGGATAACCGTTATTTAGTTTAAAAACTACTGATTTAGACGGGTGTTCATCAGTGTGATACATGATATGATCTTTAATTTGACCTCTCTTTACAACTTTTCCATCTTGGCCTATCGTATCCTCTTCGTGGTAGTACAATTCAATTGCACCAATATCGATAATATACGTTTTGTTTACCAGAAAGTAACCATTAAGGAGAACATATTTTGCAATATCAATAAAACAATCTGCAACAGCATTTGCATCCCATTGTTTCGTAGATGCGAGTTTTTCTTTCCTTTCATCATAAAATGTTTTCAATTTTTCAATCAGTTTTCCCATAACTTTAATTTTTAATACATAAATAATTTGATGTCTAACACTTTTCGGCGGCAAAAATAGAACAAAGAATTCGAACCGCCAAATTTCTTTTGTTAAAAATTGTCAAGATTTTCCAAAAAGTTATTCGTTATGTTATTGTTGTGGCGTAATGTTGTAACTAAAAAATACATTAAACTTATCATACCCAAAACAAACACTGCGCATAACCATTCCGTGTTTCAAAAAAATGTCGTACCTTTGCCGATTCAAATCTATAGCAGCAAGAAATTGAACAGAATGAAAGAGATGGAACCCAATAACGACTTTACCCACATCATCGTCCGCGACGCCACGGAGAACAACCTCAAGCATGTCAACGTCAGGATTCCCAAGGGGAAGATCACCGTGGTGACGGGCGTGTCGGGGTCGGGGAAGTCGTCGCTGGTGCTGGACACCATCGCGGCCAAGTCGCGGCGCGAGCTCAACGACACCTTCCCCTCCTTCACGCAGCAGTACCTGCCCAAATACGGGCGGCCGCACGTGGGCGACATCCAGAACCTGCCCATCGCCATCGTCATCGAACAGCGCAAGCCGGCCTCCAACTCCCGCTCCACCGTCGGCACCTACACCGACATCTACGCCTTGCTGCGACTGCTCTTCTCGCGCATCGGGCAACCCTTCGTGGGCTACTCCGACGCCTTCTCGTTCAACCACCCCTCGGGCAGCTGTCCGCGCTGCGGCGGACTGGGCGAAATCCGCGAGCTGGACATCCACAAGCTGGTGGATTTCGACAAGTCGCTCAACGACGAGGACACCATCCACTACATCGCCTTCGGCAAGGGCGGCTGGCGGTGGATACGCTATGCCCACAGCGGTCTCTTCGACCTCGACAAGAAGATCAAGGACTACACGCCCGAGGAGCTCGACCTCTTCCTCAACTCGCCGCAGATCAAACTGAAGAACCCGCCTTCCAACTGGCCCAAAACCGCCAAATACGAAGGCCTCATCCCGCGCATGTACCGCAGCATCATCAACTCGGAGGAGGGACTGCTCCACGCCGCCGTGCTCAACCCGATGCTGACGATGGGCACCTGTCCCGACTGCGGCGGCACGCGTCTCAACGAGAAGATACGCTCCTGCAAGATCGGCGGCCTCAACATCGCCGAGGTGACCGCGATGAGCATCAGCGACTGCCGTAAGTGGATGGAGACCATCGACAACCCGCTGGCGGAGGACATCAAGCGGGCCACCACCGAGCGGCTGTCGGCGTTGGAGGAGATCGGACTCGGCTACCTCACCCTTGACCGCGCCATCGGCACCCTCTCCGGCGGCGAGGCCCAGCGTTGCAAGATCGCCAAATACATCAACTCACCACTATCCGACGTGATGTACATCCTCGACGAGCCCAGCGTGGGTCTCCACAACCACGACATCCTGCTGATGCAGAAGTCGGTGCAGAAGCTCAAGAATCACGGCAACACGGTCATCCTCGTGGAGCACCACAAGGAAATCATCAAGATCGCCGACCACATCATCGATATGGGTCCAGGCGCAGGGATGAAAGGCGGCGAAATCGTCTTCGAGGGCACTTACGAGGAACTGTTGCACAGCCAGACGCTTACGGGCACGATGCTGAACGCGACGAGTGCCATCAAGGAGCAGGTGCGCACGCCCAAGGATTTCTTTCTGTTGGAGAACGCCCATCTGCACAATCTGAAGAATGTATCCGTTAAGCTGCCGTTGGGCGTGATGTGCGGCATCGCGGGCGTGGCGGGCTCGGGCAAGAGTTCGCTGATGGAATGCTTCCGGAACGCCTATCCGCATCCCGAAGACATCGTCTATATCAGCCAGAAGAGCATCGGCATCAGCTTGCGCAGCACCCCGGCCACCTATTTGGACGTCGCCGACGACATCCGCAAGCTCTTCGCCAAGACCAACAAGACCAAAGCCGACCTCTTCTCCTTCAACGGCAAGGGCGGCTGTCCCGTCTGCCAGGGCAAGGGCGTCATCGTCAACGACATGGCCTTCATGGATGCCATCGAGACCACCTGCGAGGCTTGCGGCGGATTGCGCTACTCGCCGGAAGTGCTCTCCTACAAGGTGAACGGCCTCAACATCGCCGAGGTGATGGACCTCACCGCCAACAAAGCCTCCGAGCTGTTTGCCGGAAGTGTGATTGCCGAGAAGCTGGAACCGTTGCGCAAGGTCGGCTTGGGGTATCTGCATCTGAACCAGTCGCTCTCCACCCTCTCCGGCGGCGAGCTACAGCGCATCAAGCTGGCCTCCTACCTGCGCGATGCGGGCAAGATCTTCATCATGGACGAGCCCTCCGACGGTCTCCACGCGGGCGACATCCGCCGCATCCTCAACCTTTTCGACACGATGGTGGAGGCGGGCAACACCATCTTCCTCATCGAGCACAACATCGAGATGCTGAAGTCCTGCGACTGGCTCATCGAGCTCGGTCCCGGCGGCGGCGTGACAGGCGGTGCCATCATCTTCGAGGGAACGCCCAAGGCGATGGCGGAGGATAAGGGGTCTGTCACGGGACCGTATTTGCGGGTTAATTAGAATATAGAGACGTTGCGTGTATCGTCTCAGCATTCTAAGGTATCCGTTTGTATTCGTAATTTATGTATTTTTGCAAGTTCAAAGAAGAAACAGATTATGGAACAAACGAAAAACAAAAAAGAAGAGTACCGTTTTTCGATAGAGTACTATATCTTCAGGGAGGGTGACAACCTGATTGCCTATTGTCCTTCGCTTGATATCAGCACATCGGGCAAGGATTATGGCGATGCGGTAAAGAATTTCTTCGAGCGTTTTCAGATATACGTTGAAACCTGTCTTGAGTTGGGCACACTTTGGGACGATCTGCGAGACCACGGCTGGAAAGTCACGGAGAAAAAACTCACCCCGCCAGCATTCAGCCGCTTGATGCGCAAACCCGAAATGTCCAAATTGCTTGGCGGGCACATTAATTACGAGAAAGTATCGACTCCGATGCGTATAGCAGCAATGGCATGAAGAAGTTATCCAACATTTCGGTTAAGGAATTTCGCGACATCTTGACTCTGTTAGGTTTACATCCTTTGCGCACTGTGGGTGGACACGAGATATGGACAAAGAATGGTCTGAAACGTGCCGTTGTTTTCCAAACGCATGTAGAACCTATTCCGGAATTCATTGTTCGCAACGCTATTCGCGATTTGGGAATGTCTCGCGATGAGTTTATTAGTAAGCTTGAAGAAATGTAATAGGACTTGTGATATTTTCAGGTCAAGATAATGTATTGCTAACTCATCAGGCTTCAACAAACTATGAAAAAGAAAGCACCCAAGAAATCCGCCCCCTTGACGTATGAGGAAGCGGTTGCACTGCACGAGTCCGGCAAAAAGTTGTCGAACGAGCAGATTTTGGAGATTTACCGTCTCGCCTACGCATACGATCTTGGAGAACGACATTTACAATGCGACCACGTCAAAGCTTTGGAATTGTATCGAATGGCAGCTGCACACGGAGATCATTATGCTGAATTTGCTGTCGGTTTGTGTTATTACTATGGCCGTGGATGCGATGTTGACTATACTAAGGCGGTGGAGTGGTATCAGCGAGCTGCCGACCATGGCAACAGGGAAGCAATGCATAACCTTGCTAATTGCTATTATTACGGTGAAGGCTGTGAAATGGATTTAGCCAAGCATATCTATTGGCTTAAGCGAGCGGTGAAAAAGGGGGCTCCCTGGCGATGTGGGCCCTTTCCACACGCTATCGCTATGGCGAAGGGGTGCGGAAGAATTTGCCTGCGGCCATCCGCTGGATAATAAAATCGGCGGAAGGCGGTTGTGCTTGGGGACAATACGATCTTTCATGGTATTATCGGAAAGGCATTGGTGTGGAGCAAAACGATGAATTGGAATTTTTCTGGGCTATGAAAGCGGCTGAACAAGGCGATGAGTATGCACAAAACTCTGTTGGAGTTGCCTATGCCGAGGGTTCTTTTGTGACGAAAGACAGTAAAATAGCTCTGCAATGGTTTCGCCGTGCTGCCAAAAAGCAAAATGAGGAGGCTGCATATAACTTAGCCATCCATTATGAAGAAGGCGACGGGGTGGAGCAAAACTACAAAGAGGCTTTGCGATGGTATCGTTTGGCCGACAAATGGGGGAAAGAGGGAGTGGAGGAGGATATAAATCGCATGAAAGCACTTATCAGGGCATAAAGTAGCCTCGACAACAATATTACATACTTTCGGGTTATATCTCAACAAAAAATCGAGATATAGCCCGAAAGTCTGCATTTTTATTTTGTTGTGATTTGATATTTTTTGTCCAAAGAAATTGAAAAACTAGTAATTTTGCCGTACGAATTCAAAAAGTGAAATGAGCACACAAAAAACTGAACTTATCCGCACCTCGCAGAGTTGGGATGGTGCGGAACTACCTGATTACCTGCAAGGAAAGCCCGAACTGGTGGTTATGAAATATGTCTTCCCCGTCGGAGAGAAGCTGGACTGGCACCACCATCCTGTGATGAACTACGGGGTGTTAGTTGAAGGCGAACTGACCATCATTGCCCAGGACGGAACGGAAAAGGTCGTCCATGAGGGGGAAGCGGTTGTCGAGATGGTCGGAACCGTCCACCACGGCGAAAACCGCGGCACCGTGCCGGCCGTCCTCTATATGTTCTACCTCTCGCAGAAAGGACTGCCGCTGTCTGTGCCGCACCCCGAAAAGGAGGGGTAGAGACGCGCCATGGCACGTCTCTACTGTGCAATTTCATTTTTCTAAATGTATTCGAGAAAAATTGACCAACAAATCAACAAGAATGACACTATGAGTGAAAATACAAACATGAACCGCAGGGAGTTCCTGCAGAAGTTAGGGCTGGGCGCGGGCGCGGCGTTGGCCATGATGGCGATGGAGCCGCTGAACATCCTGGCTGCCGGGGCGGACAAACCGTTCTCGCACAGCGACAACGGCGAACCGACTCAGATGACCTACCGGGTGCAGCACGGGTCGGGCGAGAAAATCTCCCTCCTCGGCTTCGGCATGATGCGGCTGCCGGAAAGCCAGGAGGAGGTGAACCGGCTGGTGGACTACGCCATCGCGCATGGGGTGAACTACTTCGACACGGCACCGATGTACAAATTAGGTCGCAACGAAACGCAGACAGGCCGTGCCCTGAGCCGTCACCCGCGGGAGAAATACCACGTGGCCACCAAGATGTCGAACCAGATTGAGTGGTCGTGGAAACTCGACGAGTCGAAAAAGATGTACGAGAAGTCGTTCCGCGAGCTCCAGGTCGATTACATCGACTACTACCTGCTGCACAGCGTTGGCAGCGGCGGAATGAAGGCCTTGCGCGGGCGCTTCCTCGACAACGGGCTGCTCGACTTCCTGCTGCAGGAACGCGAGGCGGGACGGATCCGCCATCTCGGGTTCTCATACCACGGCGATGTCAGCGTCTTCGACTGGCTGCTGAACCATCAGGGCGAGTACCATTGGGACTTCGCGCAGATCCAGATGAACTACCTCGACTGGCGGCACGCCTCGTTGGTGAAAGGCGGCTGGAAGCAGGATGCCGACGCCGAATATCTCTACGAAAAACTGGAGAAGACGGGCGTGCAGGTTGTGGTGATGGAGCCGCTTCGAGGCGGTTCTCTCGCCAAGCTTCGCGCCAACCTGAAGCAGCGGCTTACCGCCCTTCGTCCCGACGACACGCCGGCCTCATGGGCGTTCCGCTGGGTGGGCACGCACCCGAACATCCTCACCACACTGAGCGGCATGAATCAGATGGAACATCTGGAGGCCAACGTGCGCACCTTCTCGCCACTCGACCCCTGCACGGACACCGAGAATCGCCTGTTGGAGGAAATCGCCGACGTGATGGCAGGCTTCCCCGTAATCCCGTGTACCGCCTGCGGCTACTGCATGCCCTGTCCCTTCGGGGTCGATATCCCGGGCAACTTCGCCCGCTACAACGAGGCCGTGGATCAGCAGATACTGCCGCTGCCCGACAAGCATGCGGCGGACTACCAGACCCGCAAGCAGCAGTTCGCCGACGTTTTCCGGAAGACGCTGCCCGACAGTGGAAAGTGGGCCACCCAGTGCACCGACTGCGAGGCCTGCCTGAAGAAATGCCCGCAGCAAATCCGCATTCCGAATCAGATGGAGAGGATTGTGGAGCTGCTGGAAAAACTGTAGAGACGTGCCATGGCGCGTTTCTACAGAGCAATTCCTTTTTTTACATATATTCGAAATTTGTGTATCTTTGCAGAAGAAAATCTTTATTAGTAAACAGAAATTAATCAAAATGAAAAACATCCCCTTTATCGTCATCGCTGCCGTGGTGCTCGCCTCCTGCGGACAGAACAGCAAAAACAACCAACCTCAGCCTTCCGACGAGGGCGCAACCGTCTATTTGACCCGTGACATCAGTCCCGAGGCGTTAGTGAAAATCTACAAAGCGCTGGGCGTGGAAGCCAAGGGCCGCGTGGCCGTGAAGATCTCCACCGGTGAAGGCAGCAATCCCAACTACCTGAAACCCGAGCTCATCAAAGATCTCGTGATGCTGGTCGATGGCACCATCGTGGAGTGCAACACCGCTTACGGCAACGCACCGGAAGATGCCAATGACGACCGCAACAGCTCGGCCAACCACTGGAAAATCATCGAGCGGCACGGCTTCACACCGCTGTTCAAGGTTGACATCATGGACGAGGAGGGCGAGATGCACA
>CAMJXE010000051.1 GCA_946409645.1 uncultured Bacteroidales bacterium | reverse complement strand
GATTGAAGAGCAGGTAGTAGTAGGTAAGACCTGAAGCAAAGTTGTTGAACATGAAGAAGAACATAATGGGCATCATATACATCATGATGTTCATCATACGCTGCTGGTCCTTGTTGCCCTGCGTGGGTGCCATCAGCTTGTTGTTCAGCCAAGTATAGAAGATGGTGGCGATAGACATCAGGATGGTGAAAAGACTGAGGTGGTCACCGAGCAAAGGAATATTGTGGCTGAAATCCCAGATGGAATCGTAGGTGGAGAGGTCCTCGGCCCAAAGGAACGATTGTTGACGCAGCTCGTAGGCGGAGGGGAAGAAGCGGTACATGGCGATGAGGATCGGCATCTGCAGCAGCATCGGCACGCAACCGCCAGCGGGTTTCACGCCCGCACTACGGTAAAGGCTCATCGTGGCCTGCTGTTTCTTCATCATGTCCTCATCCTTGGGATATTTGGCATTAAGAGCCTCAATCTCAGGTTTTAACGCACGCATCTTGGCAGAAGACATGTAGGTTTTGTAGCTCACAGGCAACACCACGATCTTGATGAAAATAGTGAGTATCAGGATGATAAGTCCATAACTCAAACCGTATGCCTCCAACCAGTTGAACACCGGGATGATGATGAAACGGTTCACCCAGTGGAGCAGGAAGAAGCCCCATCCCAACGGCACTTGACGCTCCAACTTCTGGTCATAGCCTTTCAGCAAGCGATACTGGTTCGGACCCACGAACATATACATGTCGAAGTGTCCCTTGTTGAGATCTTTTATCTCGAAATCGAGATCAGCAGTGCAATCTTTCAGCACTTTAGCAACTTGCTTATCCGGAACTTGCACCTCGAGCGTTCCAGATGTGAAGGGTTGATCTGTTGTCACAAGGCAGGTGGTGAAGAACTGTTGCTTGAAGGAAACCCACTTCAGCGGCGAGGTGAAATCTTTCTTGTCGGGCTTGCGCTCGTCCAGATTCTGCACATCGTCGCTGTTATCCATATAATAAATAGATGTAATGTTCTTCTCGTAATCGTAGTTTTTCTCCACGCACTTGGGCTGCGCGTTCCACTGTATGGTGAAGCTGCGGCGATTCGGGTAGAGATAAGGCTCCATGTTGACGAAATTGATCTGATAATCAAACTTGTAGTCGTCGTTGGAGAAAGTGTATAGATACTCGATATATGCTTTTTGGTTGAGGACTTGGCATTGGGCCGAATCAGGGTTCCCGTTCGGGTAGAGTCGCAGTGAGAGTTGGTTATGTTTCTCATCCACAACCAGTTCGTCGGCATTGGCCACGAAATAGCAGTCGGTAGTGGAAATTTCCGTCTGGTCGCGGAGCATCAGCTTCATAGCCATGGAATTGCTGCCGCCCTCGTAGATGACAAGGGGTTCTTTTTCGGCATCCTTAGGCGTGTAGCGATAGATATCCTTGAGCTGGATCTCTTTGAGGTAGCCGCCTTTTTTGCTGAAACGATAGTATGCTTTGGCGGTTTCCACCGTATAGTCGCCCTGATTGTCAACCTGCGCGTTGGAGAACCGTTGGGCTGGCGTAAGTGCCGCCGTGGTCGGTGGTTCGGTGGTTTGAGCGGTATCCGACTGAGCATCAAGGGAGAGAGTTTTCGCGCTTTCGGCCGACTCCTTCTCCATTTCTTCCAACATTTGCGCTTCTTGCGCGGCGCGTTGCTTCTTCACCTGGTTGGTCTGATAGAAGCTGAAGCCCAGAAACAGGGCGAAAATCAGCAGCAGACCGATAACTGTATTCTTATCCATTTTTCAAATTTAAATTGGCGGCAAAAGTACAAAAAAAATCGGCTCTTTGCGCATTGATGTCGCACAAAGAATGCCGAAAATGCATTATAACACAGTAAATCTATGATATTGAGATGATTTCCATCTGCATCTCCCCCTGCGGGGCGTTGAAGGAGACTGTCTCGCCTGCTTTCTTGTTCATCAGCACTTTGCTGAGTGGCGAAAGGAACGAGATTTTCCCTTTCATGATATTAGCTTCATCAACACCCACTATCTGGTATTGTGCTATCTGGTTGTTTTTCAAGTTCTTGAACTTGATAGTCGCTCCAAAAGCCACATCCTTCTGCTTTTGAGGGTCGTAATCAAGCACACGGGCAGAATGAAGACGTTCCTCCAACAGACGGAGCTTGCCCGTGAGGTAGTTGTTGTTCACGCGGGCGTCGTTGTTGTCAACGCCCTCATACTGCTTGCGTTCGCGTAGGATCTCCTCGCGCTCGGCCTTCAGCGCCTCTAATCCCGCGCTGGTGACGAAATTCTCCACCCCTGCAGGCAAAAACGCCCTCGGCGTCAACATCGGGACCTCTTCCTGGTCGCCTTCTTTCACGAATCCTCTGCTCATATTCGGTAGTTTTAGGCGGCAAAGATAATAATTTTTACTTTGACTTTGAACTTTGACTTTGACTTTCGCGGCTTGATCAATGAATCGTCCAAGTCAACGTCAAATTTCGTATCTTCGCGGCGTTATTTATTATGACGTTACAAGAATTAAAAAAGAGATACTACAAAACTGAATCTGAGGCACTTGCAAAGTCTTTAGACACAAACGCCTCCCTTTCGGTTATTTCCGTTAACGGCATCAAAGGCTCCGCACTTGCCTTCATCGCGGCGCAAACCGTGGAGCAAAGCACCGCCACGCAGCTGTTTGTGTTCCGCGACAGCGAGGAGGCCGCCTTCTTCTACAACGATATGGAGACGCTGCTCGACGACCGACGCAACTCGCTGCAGGACAAGCGGGTGCTCTACCTGCCGTCGTCCTACAAGCGCAACAGCCGCTGGAGCGAGACCGACTCCTCGAACGTGAAACTCCGCGCCGAGATTCTCCACAAGCTGTCGATGCCCGACGCACAGCCGCTCATCCTCGTCTCCTACCCCGAAGGCGTGGCGGAAACCGTGGTCACCCGGGACTATATCGACCGGAAATCCTTCTCCGTGAAGCGCGGCGAAGAGATGCTCACCGACGACTTCCTCAACAAGCTCTATGACCTGGAGTACCTGCCCGAGGACTTCGTCTATGAGCCCGGACAGTTCGCGTGGCGCGGCAACATCTTCGACATCTTCTCCTACTCCGAGGAATACCCCATCCGTATCGAGTTCGAGGGCGACCGCATCGACTCCATCCGCTTCTTCAATCCAGAGACGCAACTCTCTGTGCGTGAGGTGGATCAGATTTACATCATGACCCCCATCGGGCAGAAAGAGTCCGACGACGGCGAACGCGTGCCGCTCTTCTCCGTGCTGCCCGAAAACACGGTTGTCTGGCAGATGCACGCCGCCAACATCGCCTCCACTATCCACACCACATACCAGGATATTGTTGACAATGAATATTTTGCATCCGATGAAATCCCTGTCATCAACAAGAAAACCTTCCTGAAGGAGACCGGACGTTTCGCCCGCGTGTATGTGAACACCCGCGAGGTGACCGAACCGGCCGTCAGCCTCGATTTCGAGATGCAACCGCAGAACGATTTCGACAAGAGTTTCGACTATTTGCTGCTGGAATGGATTGACAATCTGGAACATGGCATCCAAAACTACTTCCTGTCAGAGACACAATCGCAGCTCGACCGCCTCTACAAGGTGATGCTCGACATTCTCGACAAATACAACCGTCAGAACGAGGCCAACTTCAAAATCGAGCAGCTATACACACCTCTGCGTCAGGTGCTTCACGAAGGCTTCACCGACAAGAACCACCGCATCGCGCTCTACACCGACCACCAGTTCTGGAACAAGTTCCAACGCATGGTTTTGCGCGACCGCTATAAGAAGAGCGAGGCGCTGACACTCAGGGAGATATACGACCTCCAGCCCGGCGACTACGTTACCCACATCGACCATGGCATCGGTGTGTATGAGGGTTTGCAGAAAATGCAGATGGGCGACAGCACGCAGGAAGTCATCAAAATCAGCTACAAAGACGGCGACACGCTCTACCTGAGCATCCACGCGCTGCACAAAATCAGCAAATACGTCGGCAAGGAGGGCACTCCGCCCACCATCCACCGCCTCAGTTCCGGCAGCTGGGAAAAGCTGAAAGAGCGTACCAAGAAGAAAGTCAAGGAGTTAGCCATCGACCTGATTCGGCTCTACTCCGAACGTAAATCGAAAAAAGGGTTCGCCTTCTCGCCCGACAACTTCCTGCAAAGCACGTTGGAGTCGTCGTTCATCTACGAGGACACCCCCGACCAGATCAAGACCCTGGCCGAGGTGAAGGCCGACATGGAGAGCGACCACCCGATGGACCGCCTCATCTGCGGCGATGTGGGTTTCGGCAAGACCGAAATCGCCATCCGCGCGGCGTTCAAGGCCGTGTGCGACAGCAAGCAGGTGGCCGTTTTGGTGCCCACCACCGTGCTCTCCATGCAGCATTACTACACTTTCCGCGACCGATTGGCCAACATGCCGTGTAACATCGCCTATATCAACCGGTTCAAAAGCACGAAAGAGATCAAGGAGACGCTGAAGAGCGTGAAAGAGGGCAAAGTAGATATCCTCATCGGCACACACCGGATTTTGAGCAAAGACGTGGTTTTCAAGGATTTGGGATTGCTTATCATCGACGAGGAGCAGAAGTTCGGGGTGGCCGCGAAAGAGAAGATCCGCGAGATGCGCACCACCATCGACACCCTCACCATGTCGGCGACGCCCATCCCGCGCACGCTGCAGTTCTCCCTCATCGGGGCCCGCGACATCTCCGTGATCACCACTCCCCCGCCCAACCGCCAGCCCATCGACACGCAGGTGCACGTCTTCGACGAAGACATCCTTCGCGACGCCATCCAGTTCGAGTTAAACCGTGGCGGACAAGTGTTTGTCATCCATAACAAAATACAGAATATCAAAGAATTATCAGGTTTAATTCAACGATTGGTTCCGAAGGCGCGGGTGGCCATCGGGCACGGTCAGATGGAGGGCGACCAGCTCGAAAAGATCATGACGCAGTTCATCAACGGCGAGTACGACGTGCTGGTTTCGACCACCATTGTGGAGTCCGGCTTGGACATCGTGAACGCCAACACGATGATCATCAACGACGCGCAGAACTTCGCGTTGAACGTGCTGCACCAGCTGCGCGGGCGCGTGGGCCGCAACAACCAGAAGGCCTACTGCTATCTCTTCATCAAGCCGTGGGACACCCTCAACGACCAGGCGCGCAAACGGTTGCAGGCCATCGAGCAGTTCAGCGACATCGGCAGCGGCATCCACATCGCCCTCCGGGATTTGGACATCCGCGGTGCCGGCGACATCCTCGGCGCCGACCAGAGCGGCTTCATCAACGAGATGGGCTACGACATGTACCAGAAAATCCTGAACGAAGCCATCCAGGAGATGAAAGACGCCGGCGACGAAGGACTTGGCGACCTGCAGATGGCTGACAACAGCGCGTTGTTGCGCCGGGAGTGCTCGTTGGAGACCGACATCGAGGCGCTGTTCCCCTCCACGTACATCTCCAACGTCACCGAGCGCATGAACCTCTACAAGGAGCTGGAGTCCATCCGGGATCCGCAGAAGCTGGAGGATTTCCGCAAGAAGATCACCGACATTTTCGGTCCGATGCCGCGCGAGACCGAGGAGCTGATGCAGACCATCCCGTTGCGGATGCTCGCCGCCGACCTCCACTTCGAGAAGATCATCCTCAAGAAGCGGACCTTCCACGGCTACTTCACCGGAAACTCTCACTCCCCCTACTTCCAGTCCGACGAATTCGGCAAGTTCCTGTTATTCATGCAGATGAACCACCCCATTGTTCAACTCAAGGAGGCCAACCACAAGCTGGTCTGCAGCATCCACAACATCCCGACGTTCAAGGCGGCGTACCATTGGCTGGGGAAGATGGAGCAAGCAGTGGTGAAAGAGTAGTAGGTCAGGGTGTTATCGAAATATCAAAATTTCGAAAAATCGAAATTTTGATATTTCGATGGCTCCCTACTTTACCCCTTCAAACTCCTCGTTCCGTTGCATTCCGGGAAACCGCTGCAGCTCCAGAACTCGTTTCCGGCATTTAATCCCCTCTTGGCAACTCGCTTGATCATGGGTTTGCTGCATTTCGGGCATTTCGGGGCGTCCGCTTGGGCGCTTTGCGCCGCGCGGTAGGCGAGCCGGTCGGCGGTGAGGGATTCCGAGAAGCCGCCTTCCTCCTTGAAAGTGTCCAGCTGGTTGCTCAGCTGCTTGCGAAGCATCATGATCAGGCGGTTGCAAAGGACCAGCAGGCAGTTGGCCTCCACAATGGAGTCTCCGGAGCGAAGCCACCGGTCGAATTTCCGCTTCTGCTGCAGGATGTGGATGCTGCTCAGATGCTGCACATCGTCCTTGTATGCGGGCGGGTCGAGCTGGACGGCCGTGACAGCCCGATGTTCCTCCGACTTCACCGACCACGGCACATCCTCCCCGCGCAGCAGCCAGTTCAGGTAATCGTTGGCGAGCTCGGCGAGGCTGGCGCGAGCCACGTCGGTGAGCCGCATCTCCGTCTCCTTGGAGG
Source organism: uncultured Bacteroidales bacterium (assembly GCA_946409645.1). Lineage (GTDB taxonomy): Bacteria > Bacteroidota > Bacteroidia > Bacteroidales > WCHB1-69 > F23-D06. The sequence goes on along the minus strand of CAMJXE010000051.1, from coordinate 13,568 downwards.
TGGAGCGGCGCGAGCTCCCCTCCGCGATGTTGGCGGGCACCGACCGCGCCGCCTGCGTCATCTGGTCGTACTGCCGGCCGCACGGGTCGTTTTTACGATTGAGATAGCGCATACAGAAATCCTGCGTGGCCAGCTGAATCACATTCGCCAACACCCAAGTGTCTAACCAATAGTAGCCGAATCTTCTAATTTCCATAGTGTTTAAATTTCGTTTATAGGTTTAAAAAAATCAGACTGCAAAGATACAACAAAACGGGGCGGTTGTCAAGAGGGTGAGTTTTTTTTGGGGGGAATGAGTTGCGAGGACGTTTGCGGGAATGGTCGCAAAGGGTTTGTCCTTTTCTATTCACCAGAAGGCTTCCTTGTAAAAAACATCGCGTTTCGTGCAACTTTTGTTCCGAAAAATGCTATTTTTGCAGGTTGAAAAAAATGGAGAAACTTATCCCGCTTTTTAGAAGAAATACAAATGGAGAATAAAACGATACTGGTCATCCCCGAAGGGAAAGTCCGCGATTACGTTGACGGAACCATCCGCAACGACACCCCTGAAGAGTACGTGCGCCAAACAGTGGAAAAGCGTTTGGTAAATGAACACAAATATGCCAAGGAGCGTATCGCCGTGGAGTACCATGTGCAAATAGGCTCTGGCAGGAAACGTGCTGACATTGTGATATTCCCGGAAGGCACCACTATCGAGGAAAAGAAAGACCAGCAGAATATTTCCATCATCATCGAATGTAAAAAAGAAGCCGTAAAACCTACAGACAAGGACAATGGTTTGGAGCAATTAAAATCTTATATGTCGGCGTGCAACAATTGTGAGTGGGGAATGTGGACAAATGGCCTTCACAAAACAGTTTATCGCAAAACGGTGGACGAAAAAGGCCATTTTGATTTTTGTGAATACAACGACATTCCTTCTGCTGATGGTACGACTGATGAGAACGAGCGTCCCAATCGTAATACACTGAAAAAAGCTTTCGACGACAATCTTCTTTTTACATTCAGAACCTGCCACAACATCATTTATATCAACGAAGGCCTGCAAAAACAGCCAGCATTCTTTGAGTTTCTAAAAGTGATCTTCTGCAAGATTCACGATGAACGCAATTTGCTTGAGCCTATCGAGTTTTACACCACCTCCAAGGAACGGAACTACAAAGACGGGCAAGCAACGGTTTATAAAAGAATTTCCAAGATTTTTGAGAAGGTCAAGAAAAAGAACCCGCAAATCTTTGATGAGAATGACACCATCAAGCTGACTCCAAGAACGTTGACGTTCCTTGTGGCCGAACTCCAGAAATATGCGCTACTCAACACGAATATTGACATCAAAGGAAAAGCATACGAGGAAATTGTGGGGGCCAACCTGCGCGGCGACAGAGGCGAGTTCTTCACCCCGCGCAACGTGATGAAAATGGCGGTCGATATGATCAACCCGAAAGACAACGAGAAAGTGTTGGACAGCAGCTGCGGCACGGGCGGATTTGTGGTAACGGCCATGAACAAGGTGATAGAACGTTTGCAAGACCGTTTCAAAGAGCAGTATGGCGATAAGGCTTCGTGGAGCAACGAAATATTGAGTGCATATAACAACACCATCTCAGAAACAGCCAAAGAGAATTTCTTTGGCTTCGACATCAATCCCGACCTGGTGAAGGCTACCAAAATGAACATGGTGATGAACAACGACGGAAGTGGCAACATTATGCAGATGAACACCTTGCTGCCGCCGCAAGAATGGGATGCCAGCACAAGGACACACTTGGAGGATGCACTGGGAGTTAAAAGGAATACGATAAAGAACCACACTACCATAGGCTTCTTTGATGTGATTGTGACCAATCCGCCGTTCGGTTCCAAGATCCCGATTCGCGACACGCAAGTGCTGGAACAATTTGATTTGGGCCACATCTGGCAGAAAGACGACAAGGGTAATTGGAGTATGACTTCTCGTTTGCAAAGCAGTGTTCCGCCCGAGCAGCTTTTCATAGAAAGGATCATGCAACTGTTGAAGGAGGGCGGAAGAGCCGCCATCGTGCTGCCCGACAGCATTCTCGGTTCACCCGGGTTGGAATATATCCGTCATTGGCTGATTAAAAAGACCCGCATCGTTGCCAGCGTGGATTTGCACGCCGATGCTTTCCAGCCGCACAACGGAACGCAGTGTTCCATCCTGATTCTGCAGAAGAAAACGCAAAAAGAGATCGACGAGGAGGAAAAGAGCGGACGAATCATCGATTACGATATTTTTATGACGATGATTGACCATATCGGGCACGACAAACGCGGCAACATTATCTTCAAACGGGATGAGAAGGGGAATATCATCATGACGGAAAAGGAGGAGACGATTACAGAGCGTGACACCGAAGGCAATATCATCTACCGCAAGGAAACGCACCAAGAGAAGGGAATAAACGACCAGACTGTTTTGGTGGCGGATGTGTTTGCCAAATGGAAAAGGGAGGAGGGCATCGCATGGTAACCGGTAATTTGGCCTACAAGCTGCAAAACAAAGAGGTTGAAATTCCCAATCCTTTGGCTCCCGATCCGTTGAAATACACATCGGTTGGCCTCTCGGAAGTGCTTTCCAACAACACCCGTTTGGAGGCCAGCGCATTCAACCTTGATGCCAAAGCCGCCAAATACAGAGTGGAGCATTGTAGATACGGATATGTTCATCTTTGGGGGGGAGATGGTTTGGTAAAAGATGCATATTATGGAAATAGAGCTAAACGAGATTACGTTTCTAAAAACACATTTGGAGCAATAGGTTTTATTGGTAGTTCAGAAATGCTTTATGTCAACCCCAAACCATATAAATTTATATCACCAAATATAAAGAAGATAGATGGTTTTAAGGCTCCCATAGGCAGCGTACTAATGTCTCGTTCAGGTACGATTGGCAATGTGACATTGGTTAATAAGACATTGTCCAAACTATTGATCAGTGAACATGCAATTCGTATCATTCCTATTGATTTTGGCGGTTACATTTATGCTTTTCTAAAAACCAATATTGGTAAAACATTGGTTAAAGCTAATACATTTGGTGCTGTTGTTGATGAGATAGAACCCGAGCATCTGAAAAACATCATCATCCCTGATGCTCCGGATTTGATTAAGAAGAAAATACACAATCTGGTTATAGAATCCTACGATTTGCGTGACCAATCCAACGAACTGATGGACGAGGCAGAGCGAATTCTTTACCAGGAGCTAAAACTGCCGCCCATAGAGGATTTGAAGCCGAAGTATTTCGACGAACACGTTGATCTACGCAACTACACCACCAAATTGAGCCGACTGGATTTGAGACTGGATTGCTCGTATCACACGCCAATATGTAATTCGATTTTAGAGTTGTTGAACGAAAATGCAGATTCTGTTGTTCATTGTGGTGACACTACTATCACAAAAGATATTCTTTTACCCACACGCTTTAAAAGAACCTACGTTGATGCAGAACATGGAATCAAGCTGATTGGAGGCAAACAGATAAATGAATTAAATCCAAGTACCGAAAAATATCTTGCCCATTCTTCGTTGGACGACGAATTGAAACTAAAAGCAAATAGCGTTCTCATTACTCGTAGTGGAACGATCGGAAAAACCTCTATTGTTCCAAAGCATTGGGAAGAATGGATTGGCAGTGACCATATTATCAGAATCATTCCCGCCAATAATGATATTGCTGGTTACCTGTATTGCTGGTTAAGCACCGAATACGCCCAACAGTTAGTGAAACGAAACACCTTTGGAGCTGTTGTGGACGAAATCGACACGAACCAACTGTCCCATGTGGAAATCCCACTTCTCAAAAACGCCGACAAGCAAAAAGAGATAAACGACAAAGTGTTACAAGCGAATGAACTTCGTTACCAAGCGTATCTGAAGGAGCAGGAGGCTGTGGGGATGATGGAGGAAGTGATAGGATAAAAACATAAATAAAACATTATGGCTCATAACCCAAAATTAAATGTTTACACATTAAGACTCAATCCAAAAGATGAATCTGTTGAGACATTTCGCGATTTGTTTAAATTAAAATTCAACTGCGATTCTGTACTTTCAGATAGCGATTTATTCACCAAATATTTTCAAGCTTTGGTGAATGGAATCGGGGACAAAAATTTTAGAAAAGACACAAAAAACAAAAAAGTGATAGGAACTGTAAAAAGTTCAGATATTGCAATTCCACTATTTCCTCATGACAACCAATATATTGATGGAGTTATTGAAGGAGGAAAATATGGAATACGAAGAGAGTATGCGGACACAGATAATAAACAAGATAAAAAAACTATTGGAGAGAATAATGCTGTTTTGGACCAGTACTATATATTGTTATACACTCCTTTGAACAGTAAAATAGGATTTTTGCTCGTGCAATCTTACACAGAAGAAAGCATCCAAGATTCATTTAAAGATTTTATTACTAAATTTTTCTCATATGATGATTTTTTCTACAACATAATTATTGAACCTTTTGTGCCACAAAACATTGTGGACAAGTACATGAAAGAAACAAATATACGAATGTTTAGCTTCATTACAAAAACAGCGTTATCATCCTCATTGCGTGACAATGTCCAAATAAAAGGACAAACTTTTGAAGTAGAAATTAAAATCAAACCATTAGATGAGAAACTTAATCCAAATTCAAAAGAAACATCTCAAATAATCAAAGCTGTAGGAGATAAATTATTTGATGGAAAACCATTAAATGAAGGTAAAGCCAAAGCATATATAGAAGATTCCAAGAAACGAAAAGCAAATTATGACATAGAAAAAGAAATTAATAGTATTAGACCTACTATTTATTTAGAAGATGCGGGTATTGTGCCTGATGAAACTACGGGGTTGCCGGATTTTAAAGCAATTCAAACATATTGCATACAAGTATTACAAGACATTAAAGATGAATTTAAGAAAAATCAAGACATCAGTGAGTTTTAAAATCTTGAAAGATTTAATCAAAGATGCTCACAAATACCAATATGCTGACATAGCAGATACTGAAGAACAAATCGAGGAGAAAAAGCCCAAGGCTTATTTCACGAAGACTCAGTGGATAATACTTGTATTAGCTGTTGCTGCAAACATTGTGTTTCGTGAAGGTTATAATACTGATTTTTGCGGTTATGTTATTTCTGGCCTGTCTCTTTTCGTTGGCATATTCTTTACGTTTATTATTGCCTTATACGACAAGTTTAATGATATTGACTTTTCTCAATTTCACATTACTGTTAGTGAAGACAAATGCAATATAGGCATTCGTCTCAAAAACTATTTTAAAAAGACAACTATTTTGTCATTATATCTAATTTTATTATCAATAATATGCATTTTGCTGTTGTCTTGTACATTGTTATTCGATTCATTTTTTAATCAGAATATTAATCCATTAGAAATATTTGATCCCTTTCAAGTTAACTCTATTTGCTGTTTTGTTCAAGCAATAGCAATATTTATATATCGTTCTATTGTTTTCTACTTTTTGATAGATTTTGTTTTAATAACGATATATTTAATCTCCGCTATTTACGATTATATTATTAGCGAATATAACAAAGTAAAACTAAAATAATGCATTATTTTGACCATGCGAATATCATGTCTATAGCCATTAGTCAAGTTGGCAATAAGACAAACAATGAATCATTATTGCATTCTAAAACTATTGTTTCGTGCTCTGAAACAATAAAAGAAAGCTTAATTGAGTATTTTCTTTCACAATTTAAAACCGAAGAATACTATCAGTTATTCCATGAAGTATCATTATCAATAAATGAAGTCTTTGTTTATGTTTCCAAAATCTTCGACGACCCCGACACGCTCCACGAGCAGTCGGTGAACCTCGCCAAACACCTCTACGACCAAAGCACCCACCCGAAAATCAAGGGCGGGGAGTTCTACACGGTCTATTTCCGCGACTGCATCGTGGACGGCGACACCGTGGATGCCGTCGGACTCTTCAAGTCGGAGAACAAGGACACCTTCCTGCGGGTGCTGCACGAGGGCGGAAACTTCAACCTCGAGAGCGAGCAGGGCATCAACATCAAGAAGCTCGACAAGGGCTGCCTCATCTTCAACAAGGAACGTGAAAACGGCTATGTGGTGGCCGTGGTCGACAACACCAACCGAGGCATCGAGGCGCAATACTGGATGGACGACTTCCTGCACGTGCGCCAGCGCAAGGACGGCTATGCGAACACGCAGAACGCGATGGCCCTGGCCAAGAACTTCGTCACCAAGGCGCTGCCCGAGCAGTTCGAGGTCTCCAAGGCCGACCAAATCGACCTGCTGAACCGCTCCTTAGAGTTTTTCAAGGAGAACGACACCTTCGAGATGGAGGAGTTCGCCAACGAGGTCATCGAACAACCCGAAGTCATCGAAAGCTTCCGCCAGTACAAACGGAGCTTCGAGGAAGAGAACGACGTGGTGATCGACGACAGCTTCGACATCTCCGACTACGCCTTCCGCCGCCAGCAACGCTCCTACAAGCGCGTCATCCGCCTCGACCGCAAGATCCAGATCATCATCGACGGCAACCGCGACCACGTGGAACAGGGCGAGGACGAGCGCGGGAAGTACTACAAGGTGTACTATAGCGAGGAAGAGTAGAATAGTGATTAGTGATTAGTGATTGATACATCGAACCTCTTCCAAGAGGGCTGCAAGCCCGACACGTGTCAACCCAGGGTGAGCGACAGTGAGCCCTGGGACAGAACAGCAGGGTGAACGACAGCGAGCCCTGGGAGTATAACCAACGAAATAGTATGAACATCAACGAAAAAACATGGCAGTACATCGCGGCACACGCGGAAGACGACGTGGCCCGTCTCGCCCTGCACCCCTCCAAGGACCCGCAGGTGGATATGGCCGTGGTGCTGCAGCAAATCGCCGGACGGCAGAAAGCCAAGGAGAAGCTGCCCGAATGGTACGCCACCGAAGGCGTCCTCTACCCGAAAAAGGTCTCCTTGGAGCAGTGCTCGTCGTCACAAACGGCTGAGTACAAGGCATCCTTGGTGGAAGGCGACTCTTTCGCGGACTTCAGCGGCGGTTTCGGGGTCGATACCATTGCCCTCGCACTGAAGTTCACAAAAGGATACTACGTGGAACCGCAGGAAGAGCTCTGCGAACTTTTTCAACACAACTGCAAAGTGCTGGATATCAACAATGTTAATATCGTCAATGGCACGATGGAGGAGAACCTCGCCGCCATCGGACCCGTGGATACCATCTACCTCGATCCTTCCCGCCGCGATGTCCACGGACGAAAAGTGGTCGCATTAGAAGACTGTGTTCCCAATCTTCTCGAATGGAAAGAGCGTCTGTTAGCGAAATGCAACACCCTGATGGTCAAGCTGTCACCGATGATCGACATCTTCCAGACGTTGCGGGATTTGCCGGAGACATACGCGGTGCACGTGGTGGCCGTGGAGGGGGAATGCAAGGAGGTGGTATTCCTGTTGACCCGTAAAGACGCGCCATGGCACGTCTCTACAACGGACCCAATCGACTCGGATACCGCCATGACGGGCCCGGCCATCATTGCCGTGGATATCAACAAAACAGCCACCTTCCGTGTTGAAACCACTCTTGACACCGAACGCACCACCCCACCCCGCATCGCCACGGAATTGGGCACCTATCTCTACGAGCCCAACGCCGCCGTGATGAAAGCCGGCATCTTCAACGCCCTGTCGCAACAGTTTCAGATCCAGAAATTGGAGAAGAACACCAATCTGTTCACCGCCGACGAACTGCGGGAGGATTTCCCCGGCCGCGTCTTCCGTATCGAGGCGGTTCATGAATTCCACCCGCGCAAAATCGCCAAGGAGCTGTCGCACCTCACCAATGCCAGCATCGCTGCACGCAACTTCCCCCTCTCTGCTGAGGAATTACGTAAAACGCTGAAAATCAAAGACGGAAATGCGTGCTACCTGTTCGGATGCACGCTGTCAGGAAACAAAAAGTGCGTTATTCAATGTCGGAAGCATTAGAGCCGTCGCCAGTTAAAATCCTCTTGAACAACGGGTTGTAGGGTTCGGCCTCCAGAAAAATCTGCCGATGGTTAATCGGATGCTCGAAGTAGAGACGGCGGGCGTGCAGACAGATGGAAGCATCTGGCTCCGAACGTTTTGCACCGTATTTCAGGTCGCCTTTAATGGGATGTCCGATGTTCGACAATTGCGCCCGGATCTGATGATGGCGGCCCGTATGCAGTTCGATTTCCAGCAACGAATAGCGTTCGGAACGGGCCAACACGGTATAGTCCAACTCCGCATATTGCCAGCCTTCCTTCTCGGTATCAGAGACATACGTTCTGTTTTTCTCGCGATTCTTGAAGACGTAATTCACCAGTTTCTGCTGCGGGATTTCGGGAATGCCCTCCACTATCGCCCAGTAGAACTTGTGCATTTCGTGGCGTTTGAGAAGCTGGTTCATGCGTTCCAGCCCCTTGGAGGTGCGGGCGAAGGCCAACGCACCGCTCACCGGACGGTCGATGCGGTGAATGAGTCCGCAGAAGACGTTGCCCTCTTTGTGCTTGCGGATGCGCAGATACTCGCGCACCTTCTCCACCAAAGGCTCGTCGCCGGAATCGTCGCCCTGCGCCGGTTCCCCGGCTATCTTGTTGACAATCACGATGTGGTTGTCCTCATACAGCACGCGCGCGGAAAACTCCTCGAAAGTCTCAGTATTGCTCTGACTCATTGGGGAAAGTGTTCTCTTTCACATCGGAAATGTAATGCTCGATGGCCCCCACAATTTCCTCGCTCAGATTGAGGTAGCGGCGCAGGAAACGCGGGGTGAACTGCTGCGTGATGCCCATCATGTCGTGGAAGACGAGCACCTGACCGGAAGTGTGGCGACCGGCACCGATGCCGATGGTCGGAATCTGCAAACTCTCCGTGACCTCCTTGGCCAACGTGGCGGGGATCTTCTCCAACACTAATGAGAAACAGCCGTGTTCTTGCAACAGCAGCGCATTCTTACGGAGTTGGTCGGCCTCCTCCTCGGTGGTGGCACGCACAGCGTAAGTACCGAATTTATTGATAGATTGCGGGGTCAAGCCGAGGTGTCCCATTATGGGGATGCCGGCGCTGAGGATGCGGTCGATGGACTCGATGACCTCCGCACCGCCCTCTAATTTGATGGCATCCGCGCCCGACTCCTTCATGATGCGGATGGCCGAGTTGAGCGCCACCTTGGAGTTGCCCTGGTAGGTGCCGAAGGGCATATCCACCACCACGAGGGCGCGCTTCACGGCACGCACCACCGACGAGGCGTGGTAGATCATCTCGTTGAGCGTGATGGGCAGCGTGGTCGTGTAACCAGCCATCACGTTGGCGGCGGAATCGCCCACCAAAACCACATCTATCTTGGCCATATCCAGCAACTTGGCGATGGAATAATCGTATGCGGTCAACATGGCGATGCGCTCGCCCTGCTGGCGCATCTTCATCAAAGTGTTCGTCGTCACCTTCGTGACATCCGTGGATAAATACTGTGACATTTCTTTTGAAAATTACGGCGGCAAAAATACTATTTTTTGGTTTATGGTTGAAGGTTGAAGGTTTATGGATTTGGTGCTGTTTCTGCAGCCCCCTAAACCTTAAACTCTAAACCTTAAACCTTAAACAAATTTCACCACACTCTTCATCGTCTCCATCTCCTCCATGTTGATGAGGATGTTCTCGCTGAGGAAGTCGTTGACGGGCTTCATCACGCGGAAGACGTGCGCGATGCGCTTCGCGTAGTCGTCGCGGCAGAGGTCCTTGGGCTTCAGCATGCACGACATGGCGTAGTCTTTGCAGGTGAGGTATTCGGGGTGCGGCGAGTCTTTCGGCAGACCGTTGGGTATCCGTTTGTAGTGTTCCTGCCCAATGGTGGGCACCAGCTTCTTGAGCTCGGGTTCTTCCACAAGTCTCACGAAATCGGACATTTGTTCATCAACGGCACTGCGCAACTGCTGCATCTCCTTCGTGGGAAGCCACCACACGCCGCTCGCCAGCATCACCTGCTCAGGCTCGATCTGGATGTAGTAGCCGCCCCAGTAGGCCTTCTTGCCGTACTGGTTCATGTACGCGCCGAGATGCCCTTTGTAGGGCGTTTTGTCGGGCGAAAAACGGATGTCGCGGTAGATGCGGTAGGTGCAGTCTTTCGGGGTGAGTCCAGCGATGGATTCGTCAAACTCCCCTATCGCCGCAATCACGTTCTCCACCAATATGTTGAACTGCGCCCACGCGACATCATACAGCTCGCGGTGAGCTTTGAACCATTCGCGGTTGTTGTTGGGGATCAGTTCGCGGAGGAAGGTGAAGAGGATTTCGTTGGGGTGTTGTTGCTTTATCAAACTCATAATCAAAATGTTATCACAAAACAGTAATACTTCCTTTCAAATAATAGGGTCGCTCTATGATATCGTGAAAACGAATGATGTAGTTATACACGACACCATAGTAGATTTCACCGTTGATTGCTCCGTTCCATCTGAAATGCTTGTCGGTGGAATGATAAACGACAGTTCCCCAACGATTATAAACGGTGATTTCGAAGTCGGTGATCAGAGAGAGATACTTTTCCGGGAGATAAAAATAATCGTTGAGACCATCATTATGCGAAGCCGTGATGACGTTGGGGAGGTAGAGAATCAGGCTGTCACCTTCACCGACAAATATGGAATCGGGACCCGGACCTGGACCAGGACCTATACCACCTTCGATGGTAAGGGTCAGGAAAACCGTACTGTCACATCCCGCCTGATTGTTGAAATATTGCGCGTAAGTTCCGGATTCGTTGTACACTACACCATTCCATACAAAGGATTGGTCGGTGGTCTGCTCTATATAGACCGTGTCGTGCGGCAACACCGTGAGGAAGAGGGTGATTTCGCTCTCACAGCCAGCAGCGGCAAGCGTTAGTGTGCGGACAATCTCCCCCACTTCCGCCGTCTCCTGTGCGTTTAACGTAAAACCATGGTTGTTATACGTTGAACCTTGACAGACCGTATCGTAAAATGTCTGCGGGTTGTTGTCAATGACCATTACGTTGGCAGAAGCGCTATTCGTGCAGCCGTATGAGTTGCTCACTGTCACAATGTAAGTCGTGTTCTGCAACGGCACATCGTGAAAATGCGGTTCGGTGCTCCCCGTGTTCCAAAGGTAGGTCAGTGTGGAATCGTAAACATTCTCCCGTGGCGGAAAGTTGCAGACGGCGCGTACCAGTAGAGGTTGACTTTGTTTATTTTGGAGGTGAGGGGTCCCCGTAGCATTTGCGAATGTTATATTATTGACAGGATCATTGACAAAAGACAAACTCCCCGCATATTGGGCGGACACTTCAGTGCTGCTCCAATAGCTGAAGCCATAAAAATCGAAGAAGAGTGTGTTCTCCGTAACCAAAGGAGTACCTCCCGAGGCAATCAATGCGGGCTGGAGAATTGGAAGCTGCGCGTAGATCATGGCAAGTTGACCTGCGGCAGGCAAATACCAGCCATGTTCGAAATCCACAGCACCGGCGGCATATTGGTTACCAGATCCATAAAAATTCCGTATCTGTTGCGTGTTTGTGTATCCAGACGTGTCTGCCAGCAGGGCTTGTGCAAAAATGGAACTATAGTTAGGAAGTGCAGGTACGTCAACTTCCGTGGGGGACCAGGGGAGTTTGTTCTCTTCATCGTGTAGAGCCACCGCCCAACCGCTGCCGTCCGCATGCACGAAAAAGACAATCCCCTGCGAACCGTCCTCCGCCGTGTAAAGGTCACCCACGTGGTAAGCCTGTCCAAAGCCCAGCAATATGGCAAACTGCAACAATATGTAGAGAATCAGCTTTTTCATTTTCAACGAATAAATCAAAAATTACGGATAGTCCGGACAGGTAACGACACGGATTTATTGACTGCAGTTAACGAAGTGCTGTTATACAAAGCCCATGCTTCGTAGGGTGATTTTTCTGAAGAAGACCAATAACTCCATTCTGAATCCATCGGGAAAACTGCTCCGCCAACGGCTTGCAAGGAGTTGTTCACTATCCCGAGGGTGGCATAAATGCGATAGAGTTGCGCTGCGGCAGGCAGATACCAACCGTGTTCAAAATCCACGTGGTAAGCCGCCGGATACTGAGCTGCAGTTCCGGAAGCCCTGATGGAGGCCGTATTCTGGTATCCGTCCAAGTCCCCCATCGTCGTGAAAGCGTTGTAATAACTCATCAAATCCGGAATATCCAGACTCAACAACAACCCCCAAATGTAGGGGGTGGGTTCATCTTGCAAACTGACCGCCCAACCGTGCTGGCCCGTGTCATCCACGTAAAAAACCACCCCCATAGCCACCTTGCCGCAAGGCCAGTCTGCGAGATGCACACAGGAGCTGTCCGTACATAAGATGTCACCAATCACCACGTGGTTCAATTCCGAAGTCAACGTGACAGAGGCTTGGGATCCCAACGCATGCAACTCGGTCTCTTGTCCCACACATATCACCGTAGGATCAGACAAAGCGGTTATTTCCGGTGTCCCAGCCACCCTCAACTGCACCACATGAACACTGTCGCAGCCACAGGTGGTAGTATCATTCAGCGTATAAACAAAGACACCCACACTGTCTTGAACTCCTAATTGCAAACCATTCTCTTGATAATCGTTGCCGGTACAGATGGTATCGTTGGCAAAAAAATGATAGGAGGGGTTCACTGTTACCCACAGCTGGGCGGAACCACTTCCACAACCATTGGCGCCCGTCAAGGTGATAAGGGAATTCGGAGGCGCATCCGACGTGAAATAAAGTGAAGCGGTGCTCGTACCCTGACCGTTATATACGGAAACACCATCAGGCACAAGCCAATGATAAACCAACACTTCGGCATCAGGCAAATAATAGGTTGCCGCGGACTGGGAGCATACCACCGATGGACCGCTAATGGTGTTCGGCATAGCAAAGGAAGGAGCTACCGTCAGGTGCAACACGGCCACCGAATCGCATCCCCCAGTTAATACAATATTGCTGTCAAGAATTTCGCCAAGCGGCAAATTCGTATAGCTGAACCCCAAAGCATTATAATCATTGCCTTCACAAGCCATGTCATAATAATGGAAATAACGTTGTATAACAAATAGATACAGGGTGTTTGTAATGTCCTCCGTACATGTGGCCACATTGAAATAAGTATTTAAAGCCGTATGTAACCCCGGTGTTAAATTTGAAGGCAGTGTAAAGCCGTTGGCTGAATAGCTCTCTCCTTCGCAGATGGTATCGTAAAACGTTTGGGGTTGGGCAGGGATATTGTCGGTTGTCAATGTTCCGACGAGCGTAAGCTGGCAACCCAGAACAGTGGTTATCAAGCAATTGACAACGGTTATACCCTGCACGGAATAGGTCGCGGTATCGGAAGTGGTACCGTTATTCCATTGATAGCTTTCAAAGCCCTGCGGTGCCGCGAGTGTCACATCATCGCCGTCACAGCCGACAAGTTCCAACCGGTTGCTGCTACAGGATGCCGTAAAATAGGCATAACCAAAATGAGCAGTTGCGCTACAGTCGTATGTTGTGAACGACACC
>CAMJXE010000050.1 GCA_946409645.1 uncultured Bacteroidales bacterium | reverse complement strand
GCTTTTTTCTGAGATACTTATGATTAGAAATCAAATATGCGAAACTTGAATAAATAATTTCACTCCATTAACCACTGCACGAATCTGAATCCTCCAACAAAAACCCTTTCCCAACTCCAAAAGGAATTGTTGTAACTTGCTGACAATGACATTCTCCATCTTTGTTTCCGTATAGAGCTCGTCAGGTTTCAGCCCCAAAAACTCCAATGTTATAGGATTCTTGACAAGATCCGACGGTTTTTCTGATACACCGACCCGTGGGGGGCATCCTTGCCGGGCAACTTGATGGCGAACTCCACGCGTTCCGAGCTGCCGGGCACGGTGGCCACATTCTCATCGTATTGCTCAGGAGACAGCATCTGCTCCAACAACGCCTTGAGTTGCAGCTCCCCGAAATTGCCACGCACCTTGACATTGGTGAGCGCGTTCTTCAAACCTCCCACATCGGAAGCGAGGTTCTTCATCTCGCCCAACCCTTTTTGGACGCTTTCGAGTTGCTCGCTGACCAGCTTGAAAGACTGCCCGAGACGGTCGTTCAGGGTCTTTTGGAGTTTCTCATCAACTGTTGCCCGCATCTCATCCAACCGTTTCTCTGTTGTTTGGATCAGGTCCGACTGCCGCTTGTCCATTTCGGCAAAACGTTCCTTCTGGGCTTCCACCATTTTTTCGGTGTTCTTCTCGAACCCTTCCTGAAACTTCTCGGACATCGTGGCCAGCTTTTCCTCGACGATGGAACGCAGTCTGTCCACCGTACCGGTAAATTCCGTCCGCATGTGTCCGACGTTCTCCGACAGCTCTTTTCGGATCTTGTCGATGTTGTCCGACAGTTCCTGCCTGGCGCTCCTGTTCTCTTCCGAGATTTTCCCTTCCAAGCGGTCGAAGTCTTTCGATGAAACATCCGAGGTGGTTTCTTGTCTGGAAAAGACTTTGACCATAATGATGACAGTGCATACGGTGCAAACCGCCACCAAAGCTAAAATAATGTATATGAATGTGTTCATAGCGAGATATTTGATGAATTATTGATGAATGTTGACCTGCAATTCAGAAGATCTGAACTTCTTTTTGCCGAACATGTCTCCGGGATTCTTGCCAATTAAAGCGCCACCTACGGCTTCCAAAAGCCAGCCGAAACAACCAATGAGAATGTAAATAATCATAACTCCAAAATTTTGATGAATAATAACGTTGATTTTCGGCGGCAAAAACACAACGGATAGGTTCAGGGATGGTGAACCTATTATCATTCATCTTGATTTAGGAACAATTATCTATGTTTGGCTGGAGAACAAAACTAAGCAATTGTCCATTACCTGCACTGCATTGTCTCAAAAAACTCAAACGCCTTGTATATCTCCGAATAGGATTCCCCGTCGTGCCCGAAATCCTTGGCTCTGGTTTTCGCCAACTCCAGTTTCCCCTCTGAGCATAAGTCTGAGACCCACTTGATGTTTTTCAAAAAAACGGACTTCTTCTCGTAGTCTGGGATATGTTTGGCCAGCTCTTTCTCCGTTGCAGCGGAATCCTTGAAAAACCTATTCGTATTCTCGTAATGCAGCAGAAACCAATATTCTATGGAAGTAAGGCTGTCGCAAAGCAAGACATTCTTCTTGTTGGAATATTTCTTGCGGATAGATTCCTGCTTCTTTTTTTCGGCTTCATTCCGGCTGGCAACATCGGCATCAAACACTGCGATGGCATAACCTCCGTCTTTGATGGCTTCCGCAATTTTTTTGTCCATCTCCACAAGCGATGTGACGGAAAAATAGTACGGCTTTATCGTATAATGGTAACCGAACAGGGTTCGGATATGCGTAAAGTAGTATTGTTCGGTTAATCCTTCTCCAATAATCGTAACCGAACGGTGCTTTTGTACTCTGTTTTCAATCTTTCTGGCCATATTGTTTAGAGGTTGATTTGTGGAAATGCTCCGAAGTTTCCTTGATTGTATGCTTTTTGAATAGACGACAAACGGTTCAAGCCCCTGAATTCAGCCAACGAATAGACATCGGTATTGCCGGAGGGGAGCTTTTCGGTAAACCACACGCTGTCTTTCCGGAAGATGCGCTGGTCATTCTGCTTCGTTACCTCATTGAGCAGTGGGTCGTAATGAGTGGTGATAAGCAATTGAGAACGAGACTTGTTTCTCAGGAAATTCAGCAAGATAAACTTCACCAACTGTGGATGTAACGAACATTCCATTTCATCAATGGCAAGAAAAGATTCACTGTTAATGCATTCGTATATAGCCGTTTCCACACCAAACGTACGAATAGTGCCCGCAGATTCCTGATATTGGTTCATTGTGTATCTCTCTGAAGAAAGATTATCTATGACGGCATGTTCAAAGAGAGTCTTTCGTTGTTTTATAGTGCGCTCTTTCTTCATCCGTTCTTTCTCCTGTGTGGGAACATCGTCTCTACTTATGATGTAATCGATGTATTCGTCCGGGACCGTGTTGCTGACAATTTCTGTTGACACATCCGTGATGTTGAAGTCCGCTTTACGCATGAAATCAATGATATGAGCGTGCAACTGAGCATTCTCCATGTTTCTACTTTCTGCATACGCGAACAGTTTTGATTCAGGTTCAATCACGGGCATCAAATGGGATTTCAACCAGTTTTTTGCTGAATCCAGGTCAGGTATTTTCGTGTTCACTTTGTCACGGGCGGCAAAAACGGACATGTTACGGAGGCATTCCAACGAAATCTTTTCCCGCTCAGCGGCGCTTACACGGATGGCTGCGGGATTGAAATGGATAACAGACATGTCATCGCTCAATTCCCTATGGAACAAAAGGGTAGGTTGCACACTCTTGTAAATGTACAACTTCTCCTCATAGACCTGTTGCATGTCCAATTTCAACGTGTACCAGTACTTGGTTTCGTCCACGTAGAACACAAGCTCGAATTCAGACGGTTGCGAAGGTGTTTTTTTGTCTAACAGGAAAGGTTCGGTACGTGTCCCCTCATTGGCATTTTCGGGCTGGTAGAAGAAAAAATAGCGCAGGAAAGCCACTGCTTGCAGCAAATTGGACTTGCCAGAAGCGTTTGCTCCGTACACCATCGCAAAACGCAAGATTCGCACTCCTGGAGTGACCTCCACCACCTGGTAATCCTCGGCAAAAGTGTCCTTCGTTGCTTCAAAGCTGAAGGTCACCTCGTCTTTGAACGACAGGAAGTTTTTGACCTTAAGTTCTTGTATCATATCCTTCTATTTTTCTGTCGGCAAAAATACAAAAATAAATGAAATCATCCGTTCTATTTTTAAGAATGGATGATTTTATGTAAATATTGAAAATAGAATTCATATTCTGCTATAGATTGCCATTTAAAACTTTTGTTACCTCTCGGTTTCAACATCAACATGCTGACGACAATCTGCATCCTCATCAATCAAAGAACGAAGTACCTTTTCGAAATTACGAAGTTCCCTATCTTCCAACAATTTTTGTTCATTTGATTTTCCGATATGCCCTTTTCTTAAATACATTTCTATGGCTTTATCCAAGCCATTTAACGTGGTGGGCATATCACTGAGAATAGCTTGGTTATAAACTGTGTCAATAGCCACATATAATGGGTATGACCTTGACGTGGATTCTATAGCTATTGGATTGAATTTCTTTTCTTTGTAAAATACATTTGCCTTCTTTTTTATGTCCGAATCCAAGTCTTTTGGCAAGACGATTTTGAACTTATAGGACGAACAATTATTTTTATTAAGTATTTCGCTGTTGGCAGAAAGTGATTCACAGATTGGTTTAACAAAATTGTCGAAGTATCCTATTGCTAACACAGTGGAAGGCAACATACCTAAAACACCCAGATGCACTTTCTCTTCTATCTGTTTCTTTAACTTACTTAAACTGCAATTTAATGAGTTTGCGTCAAGTGGTGATTCTTTTTTGAAACACCACTTCTTCGGCTTTTTATAGTTAAATGTTGCATGGGTGATACCAAACAAATCAGATGGCAATTTTACATTTCCCTCCTGTAAGATAAAGGCATTATCTCTTCCCAGTCTGCCTAAAAATAAGCCAAATTCAAACACTACATTGTCGCGAGGAGAATCAAATTGTTTTTCCCTTGATTTTGTGAAATCATCCTTTGTGAAAACCAGAATGCCATAATCAAACAGATTGGCTTCCTTAAGAAGTGTTTCCAGATAATTCTCGTTATACTTGAAAATGTCATCAGTCCACAGAGAACATTCAAAATCAGGAGAAAAGAAGTTTTTAACTTTCTGTGCGATATCCAACCCCTCTGTTGATGAACCAATAAATATACGTGCTTTCATATTAATCTCATGTATTTAAAATCGTTTTCTATTTGTGTTTTACCAATACTTCTTATTTCGTTTTCTATCGGCAAATGGCATTTTTTGTATTTTTTGCCGCTGTTACAATAGCATTCACCGTTTCTTTCAAACTTTGAATTGCCAAAAGAGTTTTCTAAGCAACGTCGCCAAACTCTATAATCACGGGAATGGAACAGTTCTGCATAAAACTCCCAAATTCCTTCACCACCGTGAGAGTATTCCTGTAGATATTTTCCTGTCTGCTTTTTGTACAGTTGATTGGCAAAATATGGGACAGCTATATTTTGGACAAACCAAACAAGATTTATGCCGTTTTTGCACATCAGCTTTTCCTTGGCGCGGACTGTTAGGCAACATGAACCGTCAGAGTACTTGTGCCAGTCCGCTTCACAAGGTATTTCCCCTCCAACTTCATACAATATGGGGAATGCATACGGAAAATCCGATGTCGGATGTATTTCTACAGAAAAACTACCGGCGACGATCCCTTCATCATCAGGAATATCCAAAATGCCTTTCAAATAGGGATCATCTGAATCTGTTTTCTTTTGAAAGTTTGGATATTCCTTGACGAAGGAGTCTAATTGCTCGTTAAACGCTTTATTGTTTACCTCCATTGTAATATGGTTTTGAGGTGCCAATAGCCTTGATTAGGCTTTTCGGATTCTCATCGATCTTGTCCTCACCTAAAGGGAATCTCTCTCCTAGATACTTTCGCCAAAGCTTGCTGGCTTTCAGGTGATTGGATTCTTCGATCGCCTTCTTTGCATCTTCGATGAATGAGGAAAGATTATCCATGAAGTTTTTCTTCTTCGTCTCCGAATAGTCCTCAAACAGGTTATCCTTAGGCGTAGTCGGCATCAAACATCTGAAATTCTTTTTCAACTGTTTTTCAATCTCTATCAGAATGTATTTTAAGGCGACATCATCCCGATCATTCCCTTGGAAATACTTCAATGACAAGACCGTCATGGCCAGTCCGCAAGGCATTTCAGCACGTTTGTGGTCACACCAAGCTTTGAGATACTTGATAATTCTGACCATTTGATCTGTTTTGTTGTCCTGGAAGTAGTCCACAAACTCTTTGGGATCATCAATCTGAAAATCGCTATTCTTTACGGCAAGAAGAGGGTGGTCATCTTTATCCTCATCAAATACCATGACTGGCAAATCAATGTTGTAGCCTGCCTTGTAGTCAACACGGATACATTTCTTCTTGTGGGTTGGAGTCGCATCGGTGGTTCCTTCAACAGCATCTTTTACCCATCTTTGGAGAGTAGTTCCGGTGACATTGTTGGGATTGCTTGGAAAATACACGCCATCGTCCATATCACACGTGTCATCTTTTGTGCGAATCAGCGTTCTCAACTTGTACGAACCCTGGATGTAGAATTTCGGGCTGTAGCCCTTGTGATTTTGTTCAAAAGATTTCCTGATCTTTTCTCTCAAATGCTCTCTTGAGTTGATCATCATGGATTTCTTTGAATCTGTCACAGAAAGTTCGTCGTTGAATTGTTTAAATAGGTAATTTAAGTTTGCCATAGGCTAAAAGTTTTGATTAATAAATATTTTTTTACACCACCACAGTGCAATGTCTAATTTGCAACAACCGTGCCAAAATTGTATTCTATAGTGATTTTTTGCACAAGATACGCAAATATAAAGTATAGAATACGAAATAGTTTATATTTTAAATTTTAATATGACACAATATTGACAGAGTGTCAGTCGCTTGCTACACTGCCAAGATAAAATCATCTTGCGCAACCTTTTTGCACAACATAATCGTGTATCAAAAAAAATGGGCGACACGATATCGCCCATTTGTATTTTACTGAAACACAGTATCATCAGATTTCATCCAACCCCAACTCCTTCAAAAACGCATTATGCTTCACTTTTGCTTCGACCAACTTGCTGTTGATTTCGATCAATTGCGTATGTACGGCTTCTAAATCAACGGGCGGTTCCTGTTGCGCGAGGGAGACATAGCGGGTGATATTCAGATTGTACCCGTTTTCTTCGATCTCCTTAAAGCTCACTTTCCGGCTCAGGCGAGGGGTTTCCGTACGGTGCTGGTAGGTCTCCACAATGGTGTTGATATGCTCGGGGGTGAGAACATTCTGCTTTTTGCCTTTCTCAAAAAGCTCGGCAGCGTTGATGAAAAGGACATCGTCGTTTTGACGGCATTTTTTGAGCACGATGATGCAGACGGGAATGCCGGTGGAGAAGAAGAGATTGGAGGGCAGACCGATAATGCAGTCGATATTGCTGTCTTTGAGCAACTTGGTGCGGATGCGCTCTTCTGCCCCGCCTCTGAAAAGCACACCGTGAGGCAAGATGATGGCCATCGTGCCCGAGTCGCTGAGATAGTGGAAGCCGTGGAGCAGGAATGCGAAATCGGCGGCGGACTTGGGCGCAACGCCATAGTTGGCAAAACGCGGGTCTTGCGAGGTCTCCTCCTTGGGGTCCCATCTGAGGGAGAAGGGCGGATTGGCCACCACCGCGTCAAAGCGCAACTGCTTGGACGGGTCTTCTTCCTTCAGGAGCGGCCAGTCGTTGGTGAGGGTGTCGCCGTGGAAGATCTGGAACTCGGAATCCTTGACGCCGTGCAACAGCATGTTCATGCGGGCAAGGTTGTAGGTGGTGATGTTCTTCTCCTGGCCGTAGATGCGACCGATTTTGCCGCCGGATTCCTCCATCTGCTTCTTCACATTCAGCAGCAGGGAACCGGAACCGCAGGCAAAGTCGAGCACGCTGTTGAGACTCTTCTTGGGACCGGTGGCGGGATCCTGACTGTCGAGGATGACGATGCGCGAGAGAATGCTGGATATCTGTTGCGGCGTGTAAAATTCGCCCGCCTTTTGACCGGCATTGGCGGCAAATTGCCCAATGAGATACTCGTAAGCATCGCCCAAGATGTCGTAGTCTTTGCTGAAGGTGACGAGATTCTCTTCCAACGTGGAGATGACCTTGCAGAGCATAGCATTCCGGGAGGTGTAATCCTTGCCGAGTTTTTCGGAGGCGAGGTTGATCTCAGAGAAAAGGCCTTGAAGCGAACTCTCGAAAGATTCGTTCTCAATGTATTTGAACGCATCCTGAAGTGTGTCGAGGAGGTCCTGACTTTGCGTGCGGGCAAGTTCGTAAATGTTGTTCCACAAATATTTGGGGTCGATGATGTAGTGCAGACTGCGCTGCATCTCGGCCTGGAAATCAGCCACATCAGCAGCGTTCTCGTCACACCAGGTCTTGAGCGGATTCTTGGTGTCCGGAAAATCACTGCCGAGAATCTTCCGGGCCTCTTTCTCATAGTTTTCCGAAAGGTAGCGCATAAAGAGCAGCGAGAGCATATAGTCGCGGAAGTTGTCGGCGGTCATGGCGCCGCGGAGGGTGTCGGCCACATTCCAGAGTGCGGCAAAGAGTTTCTGTTTTTCCTGTGCGTTGAGACGGTTGGTTTCGTTGTTTACCATATTGCGGGATTTGTTTTGGTGCGTGAATTAATTGATTGTTGGGAAAAGTTTCTGCATCAGCCCTTTCTTGTGCTCCTTGAGCGCCTCCACCTTCTCCTGCTGCGCGGCAATGAGGTCATCCAATGACGAAAGACAGTCGGCGATTTTCTGCTGCTCGGGGAGAGAAGGGATGGAGAAAAGATAATCCAACATCATTTTTTTATCTCCTCGTGGCATTTTTACTCCTTTGGCTCCTGACATAGAGTGAGCGATAAAACGGTCACTTTTAATAACTTGTGATACAAACAAACGGTCATAACCATCCAATGTCCGAAAAACAATCACATCATTTGATGCAGCTCCATCAAAAACCGCTTGCCACACCTTCCTCAAATAAGGCCTAATATTTGAAAAAAGAATGTCTCCTTTATTAAATCGAGTAAAAGACCCAGAGTTCGGCAATTTTGAAGCAATTTTCACTCCTTCAAAATCTTGCAACATATTTTCAGTGCTAATATATGTTACTATTGTTAAACTACCAATATCACACTTATCGTCAACTACATTGCACACTTCTCCCAACTTCTTCTCTTCCCACTCTCCTTCAAACCCCGGGAACCGGAGTTTGGGCGTGGTTTCCCCTTCCTGCGGGAAAAGCTGCTGGATCAGGCCTTTTTTGTGATCCTTGAGGGCCTGCAGCTGATCCGCCTCCGCCTGGATGAGGTCGTCCACACTGCTCAGGCACTCGGCGATTTTCTGCTGCTCGGGGAGAGAGGGAAACATATAAGTTTTCTCTTTAAATTCTGAGAAATGACGCTTATACCCATCTTGTATTACAGGGTTTGCAAGAAAGGATTGATAAATAAAACGAGAATCGTAACCGCTTTGGGGAGAAAGTATTTTAACACCGTCAGCACCTTGGATAAAAGGAAAGTCTATGTATTTCAACACACATGTGTGGTCGCCGAAAATAATGACGGGTACATTTGATATCAATCCTTTACTATCATTAGTCCAGCCACAAATTAATGATTGTGATTGATCAACTATGGGATATTTTCCAGCTTTTAAATAATTGCTTGATTGTAGTTTTAGAGAGGGCGTTATCGTCTTGCATAACTCTCCGAATTTCTTCATCTCCCACTCCCCTTCAATTCCCGGGAATCTGAGTTCGGGAACCAAATTCCCCTTTTTCGTTTCGTTGTTCATTTCTAATTGCTAATTACTAATTACTAATTACTAATTGCTCATTGATGTCCGCCAATCTTGAAAGTTCCTTATTTCCCCAAAAATCATCTTGCGAACTTCCTTATTTTCCATATTCCTAAATTTCCATCTTGTCAGTTATATCAACGATGCCATGTACAGTGGGATAAACAGCATGCCGTTCTCTTCTTTCAGATCAGCTCCGTGCAACACGACAGGAGTCGTAAGGTATTCGCCAAATTTCTCCACACATTTTCGCAATGACGTGAGGGTATAGCGCTGTGAAGATTTCACTTCAACAGGCGTGATGTTATGCCGAGTGGTCAATTTGCTTTTGGCGGTCAGAAAATCGATCTCCATACGGTCGTTTGCGTCGTCGCGGCTGGAATTGCTGTAGAAATACAGTTTGTGGCCATTGGTGGCGAGCATCTGGGCAACGATGTTCTCAACGAGCATGCCCTCGTTCACTTCTAATTTGTTGAGCAATAATTTCTGATAAAGTTCAATGGGCACTTTCCCGTTTTCGTCAAAAGCGTGGGAGATAAGCAGCCCCGTGTCGCCCATATAGCATTTAAGAGTGTTCCGTTCCATATTGAGACGGAGTCCTACATTAGGTGCAGTGCAATTATAGCAGATGTTCACAATGCCAGCGTCGGCAAGCCAGAAGAAGGCATCGTCGTAGTCGCGGTATGTAGCCCCGGTTTCCAATGCCGCCAAACGGAATTTCTTCTCGTGCTTTTGCAGTTGGGCGGGAATCTGCTCGAAGATGCTTTTCACTTTGTGCTCCAATCCTGCGGCATACTTGGAGATGTCGTTGGCATAAACCCGCAAAATGCCTCGTTTCACTTGGTCCACCTTGTCGAAATCCTTAGAATCAACAAACGCTTGAACAGCTTGCGGCATTCCACCCACAATCATATAGGTGCGGAAATACTCCATGGCCTTGCGATGGTGCACCCCCATCGGCTGGCGTTTTTCAAAACATTGCCGTATATAGGGCATCAACAGGTCGTTGCCAATGGCCCAAAGAAATTCTTCGAAGTCCATCGGAAACATCGGCATGGACTCCTCTTCGGAAGGGATGACAATATCACGCACGTTTTTCTTGATGCTGACAAGCGACCCCGTTTCAATATAATGGAACCGACCGTCGGCCACTAAATATTTGATGGCGGCGCGTGCGCGTGGACAAAGCTGCACTTCATCGAAAACAACAACCGATTTGCCTGGTGTGAGTCGCGTGCCGTAATGGATTTGCAGGTTCATCAGCAATGTGTCGAGGTCTTCCAACAACGTGTCGAACCAAGTCCAAACCACCTTGTCTGCCTTGTTGAAATCAATCAGAAGATATGAATCGTACTCGTTGCGGGCAAATTCTTCCACAATGTAGCTTTTGCCGATTCGACGTGCCCCTTCGATCAGCACAGCAGTTGCGCCGTTTCGTTTGCTTTTCCACTCTAATAACTGCTTGTAAATCTTTCTTTTCATAAAAAGTTTTCAGCTTTTCAAGATTATTGAATGTGCAAAAATACAACTTTTCAAGATTATCACAACCATAGAATTCATAGCTTTTCAAGATTATTCACGTTATCGATCGCTAATTGCTTCATTTTCTTTTTGTTATATCATTGAAGTTCAGGAACTCTAATATCGAATTTTTTGACAAGGTGGTCATAAATGTCGTGTAGCAGTTGTATGTTGTCCTCGTTGAGCGTCGTGGGTTCGAACATGGTGTTGCCGAAGTGCGAAAGCACGTTGAGGGCATTATGGTGGAGGCGGTTAAAGCCGTCGGCATCGGGATCGTTTGCGGCAAATTCTTGCCCTTCAAAATGGAATATGATGCCGTCAAGTACTTGGCCTAAGGGCCCGTCTTTCATATTTCCTTGCCCGAGCACCTGCGCGAATTGCTCGATGATACCCCGCATGACATTGAAGTGATAGCGTTGAAGCAGAAACGGCTGCCGGCTGTCGTGCGCCTCCAGCTCTTTTTTGATCTGCGCCAACATGTGGAGATGATAAAAAGCCGGCGTGTGCTCGGAAAGAGGGGCACACAGAATCTCGTCCGTTCCGGAGCTGTCCCGGTAAAGATTGAGTCCGTAGCAACCTTTCAGTCCGTTCCGCATGGTGTTGTAAAACACCGTGTGGTGGGTGGAGATGACAAAGAATGGGTAGCCTAACGTGTCTTGAATGTTGGTGGCGGTGAATCTGCTGCAAACATCCTCGTGGCATTTGTTGATGAGCTCGAAAAGTTGGCTGGCAAAAAGGATGACGTTGTTGTCGTCAAGCGAAGACATGGGATCGTCTATGTAGATATAGCGGATGCCTTTGGATTTGCTGTCCCCCGTCAGAACCAGCTCCATAATATAACGGAACACGCTCCACACGAAGAGGCGTTCTTCACCACGGGAAATTTTGATATGATCGGCTGTTTTGCCGTTGTCCATCTTGCGGGAAAACCAGACTTCACGGGGTATGTTATCGCCCGTAACCACAAGTTTGCCCTCGTCGTTGTGGTAATTGTTTTCAAAGTGCGCTTCGAATCCGGACAGTGTTCTCAGATAGGAGTTGACGCCCTCGTCATAATTGTAACCGGAGAGTCCTTGGACCAGTTCAGAATCGGTATTGATGACCATATATCGTTCGGTGTCGTTTTCAAGGTCATTATGCCATCTGAAAAGGTCTTCGGTAAAAGCGTTATAATAGAGCGTGTGATGTTTGCCGCCAATACGGTCTTTGTGTGCAAACCGATAAGACAGTCGGGTTTTGCCGGTACCGTTAAAGGCAAAGAGCAGTGCGCAGTTAGTGAATTGAACCCCTTTCTTGGGGTGAGTCCAGAAACCGAGCTTTTTTCGGATGGTGTCTATGATTTGATCTGATCCTTTCATACTTTCGTATTCATATAAACGTTTTCAGTGTAGTTTTATTCCGTCACGTATGCACTAAGCCCTTCAATCTTGCGTCCTGAGGCGAGCCGGTTGAAATGCGGGGCAAGATCCTTCATAAGGCTCTCTTTCGCAGCCTTACGTGCCTTCCAACCCATGGAGGCAAAGAGTTCGTTCAGTTTGTCTTCGTCAATGCGCGCAAAGCGGATGGTCTCGGAGATGAAGGCAAGCAGGCTTTCCTTGTCAATGCTATAGCTCTCGGCCATGGCGGCAAATGTCTCGTTAATCATCTTCTCCTTAAAGGCCTGATAGCCGTCTTTCACCTCCTGGTCGGACATGGCTGTGCCAAGAGGCAACGAGTCGATATAGGCGGCGATATACTCTTTTTCGTCCGCCACTTCCGTACTGGAGGTGAGAATGGAGAGCAGTTGCTCCTTGGTCATCTTTTGCTTGTGCGTGGGACGCGTATAGAGCGAGATCAGGTGCATGATGTAGTCGTAGTCAATCACCGTGGAGGCAAAGAGTACGAGTTCGAAGTCATAATCATTGTACTTGGAATCTTCAGGGTTGGAGTTTTGGGCGAGATTCGCCTTTATCTCTTTGGCGGTTTCCAAATATGCGCCTCGGAAGGCACGAAGGGTGTCGTCGTCGAGGTCTTTCTGAATGGCCTGCTGCTGTTCGGGGGTGAGGTCGGTGTATTGGTCGAGCCGCGTCTTGAGCGCCTGAACCTTCTTGAAGGCTTCGATGAAGTCCATCTTGGCTTCGGTGCCGGCCAGATTTCCCACCTCGGCAGGTGTGCAGTCAAGATTGTGCCCGTTCATCGTGGATATGAGCGCCTGCACGGCATTGTGATAGTCTTGGATGACTTCGGAGGCCGGAGCCACGAGCCAAATTTTCTTCTCGGCCTCGACATCAGTGCCGGAGAAAAGCGTGATGGCCTCATCCACACGATCGCGGAGGTCTTTGTAACAGATGATGTTGCCGTAGGGCTTGGTAGCATTGAGGATACGGTTGGTTCTGGAAAAAGCCTGGATCAGCGAGTGGTGCTTGAGATCCTTATCCACATAGAGGGTGTTGAGGTATTTGGAGTCGAAACCGGTGAGCAGCATATCCACCACAATGACGATGTCGATTTTCTTGTCTTGTGACACGACGGAGTTAGGGTACTTTTGATCCTTGATTCGTTTTTGCACGTCGCGGTAGTAGTCGTCAAAATTGTTCACGGAGTGATTCGTGCCAAACCGGATGTTGTATTGCGTAATGATACTGCTGAGCGCCGCTTTTTTGCCGGAAGGATCCGTTTGGAGATCCCACTTTTCCTGTTCGAGGTCTTCCTGCAGCTGCTCAATGTCTTTGTTGCCTTCTGCCGGAGGCGTGAAAACGCAAGCGATGTTGAGTGGTTGGTAATCCGGATCCGTGACTAACAGCACGTCCTGCTTACGCTCAAACAGACGGTGATAATCAATGGCTGCATCAATGGAGTCGGTGGCGAATATCGCATTGAACCGGCGATGGTTGGTGGCAGCGTCATGTTTCGACAAAATGTTCTCGACAATGGCCTCGCGGGTAGGCGCGACAACGTGGCCCTCATTTTCAGCATGATAGTAGTCGATATGGAATTGGAGAACGTTTTTGTCATCAATGGCATTGGTGATGGTGTATTGATGGAGCTGCTTTTGGAAGACGTCTTTTGTGGTGACGTAGGAGGCCGTGGTACCGTCAATTTTTGTGTAGTAGCTGTTGTCTTCGAAGATTGGCGTTCCGGTGAAACCGAACATCTGGGCGTGAGGGAAAAAATCTTCAATCACGCGACGGTTCTCGCCAAACTGCCCCCGGTGACATTCATCGAAAATGAAGACAATTCTCTTGTTCTGAAGCTTGCGAAGGCGCTCAATGTAATTCTGACGGTTGTTAGGATCCAACGCAAGGCCAAGTTTCTGAATGGTGGTGACAATCACCTTGTCGGCATAGTCTTCGGAACACAGTCGGTTGACCAATGCACCAGTATTGATATTCTGCTCCACACAGCCTTCCTGGAATTTGTTGAATTCCTCGCGTGTCTGGGTGTCCAGATCCTTGCGGTCCACCACGAAGATGCACTTTGCAATGTCGCCGTTCCCTTTCAACAGCGTGGAGGCCTTGAACGAAGTCAAGGTTTTTCCTGAACCTGTGGTATGCCAGATGTACCCATTGCCGGAGTCATTGTCCACACATTGGAGGATACTTTCAACGGCATAAATCTGATAGGGGCGCATCACCATCATCTGCCGTGTGCTTTGCACGAGGACCATATATCGGCTGATAAGACGGCCCAGCGTGCATTTGGGCAACATGAGAGAGGTGAAAGAATGGAGATCCAAAACCTTGTGTCCTTCGCGAGTGGCCGCCCGGCAAACCGGAAGGTATTGTTCGTCTGCATCGAATTTGAAAAAGTCGTCGTTGTTGTTGGCGAAATAAAGCGTGTTGGAAGCCCCGTTGCTCACCACAAACAGTTGCATGAAGCACATAATCGTGTTGGTGTAGCCGTTACCCCGGTCTTTCTTGTATTTGGCAATCTGTTCAATGGCTTTGATGGGAGATATGACCACATCTTTGAGCTCGATTTGAACCAAAGGAAGACCATTGATGAGGATAACCACATCATAGCGGTGGTTGCTGTCTTCAGTGTTGATACGAAGCTGGTTACAAACCTCGTAGGTGTTTTTACACCAATCTTTGATATTGACGAGCGTATAGTTGAGCGGAGTGCCGTCGTCACGAATGAACGTCTGCTTTTCGCGGAGCAACTGTGACGCTTTGAAAACATCGGGCGTGATGATTTCACCAAGGAGTCTCTCAAATTCGTGGTCAGAGAGGTGTACGAAGTTAAGGTGCTCAAACTTCTCGCGAAAATTATTTCGAAGAGATTCTGAATTACGGATGTCGTTGCGATAAACGTAATTCAGTTCCTGTAATTGTTCGATGAACTGCTGTTCAATTTGTGCTTCTTTTTGACTCATAGCCTTGTTCTTGTTTTTGACGGTGCAAAAATACCACTTTCACGTTCACTCATACTGAACCTATTTCCCATACCTCTCCAATCCCCTCTCAATCCTCATCCTTATCTTCTCCCTAAACCATTCCGGTTCAAGGACTTCCATGTTCTCGCCGAAGGACAGGATCAGTTGCTCCAACTCGTAGTTCAGATACACTTCGATGGTGATGACGGCGCCGGAGGCATCTTCAGCGACCTTCTTTTGCGTGCCATGGAGCGGCTTGGTGCGGACGTACGGCCACGAGACCGGGGAGACCCATAACTTGACGAGCGTGGGCTCAGCGTTTGAATCTTTGGACACTCCGATCATCTCGTCAAAATAGTCGGCGAAGTTGATGTCGGCAGGTTGGAACGGCTCATCTGTCTCTTTGATGCCCCGAATACGGTCGAGGGCGTAGTTGGTCAACGTTTCATAACCCTCATTCCTGGCAATCAGAAACCACCGCTTGTTGTACTGTTTCAGATAATAGGGATAAACCACGTATTCCAACTTTTGGTTCTGCCTGAAACTTTTGTAGGTGATGCACAACGTCCGCTTTTCGCTGATGGCGTTGAACAGCGGCGTGAAGTGGTCCAGCCCTTCCAAATCCATGTTCTCGTCAAACCCGACCACCTCGTCCGTGGATACCTCATCGATTTTCAACGAAGCCCCCAAACGGTCGGAAATCTCGCTGATCCAGTCGAACTGCGGCATCCCTTTGAACCGTTTCAGCAAACAGAGTGTCTGGATGAGCTGCGCGGTCTCCTCGGGCTTCAGCAGCGGCCTGTAGATGGAGAAATCGAGATCGGCATAGTGATAGCGGATGTTCCGCCCCTCCCGGAAACTTTCCACATCCGCATTCGGGGCGTATATCCGTTGAATCTGTTCTATGTCGCCGCGAATGGTGTTCATGGCCGACACAGGCGGAAAGTCATGTAGTTCCAACTCCTCATTGCATAATTCCATCATCTCCGCCATCGAATATTTGCGGTTTTTGTCACTCAGACAGCGGTCAATGACCTTGATGCGAACATCTGCATTTTTGGAATTTGGCATACTATTCAACTATTTTGGCAAATACGTTTGCAAAAATAGCATTTTTCGGAATACAAAAATTGCAGGAAACGCGACGTTTTTGCGATGTAGGATGTGGTCTGTGAGGATTGTGAACTGTGAATGGCGAATGTTATGTATTTCCTTGCCGCATCGCTTCTGCCTTTAGTGCAATCCCCTCTCTCAAAATCTTACCGTTTAGTGCAGTTTAGAAAATTAAAAATTTACCGTTTAGTGCAATTTAGAATTGTAATTCATTGAAAAATCGTATTTTTGCGGCATGAAAGACCATACCCTCCCCCGCATCATCCTGCGCCCCGGCAAGGAAAAATCCCTGCAACGGCGGCACCCGTGGGTCTTCTCCGGCGCCATCGCCCGCAAAGACAAAGACTTGCGCGACGGTGACATCGTGGAGGTCTATGACGCACAACGCCAGTACCTCGCCACCGGACACTACCAACCCACCACCATCGCCGTGCGCGTTTTCAGCTTCGAGCAGCGCGACATCGACCGCGACTTCTGGCGCGAGAAACTGCTGAACGCCATCGCCTTCCGCAAAAGCATCCTGCTGCCGAACCCGCAGACCAATATGTACCGCCTCGTCAACGGCGAGGGCGACGGCATGCCTGGTCTCATCATCGACGCCTACCACCGTCACCTCGTCATGCAGGTGCACTCCATGGGCATGTACCGTCTGCACAAAACCCTCGCGGAACTGCTCGCCGAGCTGCTACCCGACACGAAGGCCATCTGCCTCAAAACCGCCATCGAGACCGCTGAGGATGAGGAGGTTGCAATGGAAAACGGATGGATTTACGGCCAACCCGACGAGGAGGTCATCGCCTCCGAGCACGGCATCCTCTTCAAAATCGACATCCTCAACGGACAGAAGACCGGCTTCTTCCTCGACCAGCGCGAGAGCCGCGCCATGGTGGGTGAGTTGGCAAAGGGGCACACCGTCCTCAACATGTTCTCCTACTCCGGCGGCTTCTCGCTCTACGCCCTGCGCGGCGGGGCGGAACATGTGGATTCCGTCGATATTTCGCAGAAGGCCATCGACCTCGTGGAGGAGAACGTGCGACTCATGGGCGGCGACTTCACGAAACGGCACAACGCCGTCTGCGAGGACGTGTTCGCCTATCTCGACCGGATGCCCGACCACCATTACGACCTCATCGTCCTCGACCCGCCCGCCTTCGCCAAGCACCACCGCGTGAAGGAGCAGGGCATCAAGGGCTACCGCAACATCAACCGTAAAACGATGGAGAAAATCCGTCCCGGCGGGCTGCTCTTCACCTTCTCGTGCTCGCAGGCCATCAGCCGCGACGACTTCCAGACGCTCGTCTTCTCCGCCGCCGCCCTCGCCGGCAAGAACGTCCGCGTGGTCAGCCGCCTGCAGCACGCCCCCTGCCACCCGGTCAGCATCTACCACCCGGAAGGGGAATACCTGAAAGGGCTGCTGTTGGAAATCAGTAATTAGCAGTTAGCAGTTAACCGTACCCTTACCTTTCTAACGGCGACTACCAGCGCGCCTGCCGCTTAAGCACCTGCGTCATGCAGTGGGCGGCACCGTATCCGTCGATGAGGCTCTCCATTGGAATCCACTCCACCTTCACGCCGGCTTCGGCAAAACGCCACTGCAGGGTTTTCGACTGACCATCCACCGCCATGATGTGACGCGGGGCGATGGTCAGGAAATTGTTGGCATAGTGCATCTCATCTTCGCTGTCGATGGGGATAATCTCAAAACGATCCTGCAGGAATTCCACAAATGAGCGGTCCTTCTGCAAAAGGGTGTATTTTTTCGTGCCGGGCGCACGAACCCATAGGTCGCAGGTAACGTACTCTGGATCGTCATTCTGTGCATTCAACCGACTGGATATCAGCGTGCAAAGGTCTTTGTCGATAATATTGAAATAGGTGTCGAGGTGCATCTGCATCTGCCAGAACTTGTGGTCGCGGACCACCACC
Organism: uncultured Bacteroidales bacterium; assembly: GCA_946409645.1. Lineage (GTDB taxonomy): Bacteria > Bacteroidota > Bacteroidia > Bacteroidales > WCHB1-69 > F23-D06. Next base: position 3,605 of record CAMJXE010000050.1, on the reverse strand, counting down.
ACGGTGTCGTGGCCGAAAGCGTCCGCCTCCATCAACTGCCGGATGCCCTCGTCGTTCGTGCGCATGCCGCATCCGATAAACGACAGGGTGCCAGCGGGCAAGTAGTCGCCACCTTCCAAGCGTCCCTCGTCTTGGATACGAAGAATCGGCTTCAGACCGAGATGCGCGTAGCAAAGACTGATAATGTCGGCCTCGGGTTCCCGTTGCAGGGAATTCATATTGCAAATCACATGGCCGCGCGGAGTAGTGATACTTTGGTCGCGGGTGAAGTAGAGATTCATCAGCGGATTTTGCACATATTGGGCTTCGTAACCTGTATTCGTACCCGTTTTGTATAGCACCACCGTGGGTTGCAACAGGATGCAGCGGATCAGATCGGCACGGCTCATTTTGGCGATCACCTCCTTCTTGTAACGGTCGGCATCAGCCGCCGCGTCATCATCGAGCGTGGTGACATCGTATTGGAGCAGCTCGCCCGCCAGAGCACGCAAGCTGTCGATGCCCGTCTCCTCCAAAATCTGCCGCACCGTATAGACCTTGATGCCGTTCTTCTGCAGCATCTTGATGTAGTTCCGATGTTCCGCAGCCGCCTTGTCCACATCGAAATAATCCTCGAAAAGTCCCGCCAAAGGGTGAATCACCCCATTGAACAGTTCCTGTCCGGGGGTGTGCATCAGGATGACTGCCGCCTTAGACCATTCAGCCTGCGGGTAATCCACCTTGTTCTTCTGCGCAAAAGCACAATTTATTGAATTACAAACGACTAAGGTGACAGCTACCGTCCAAATTCTCACTTTATTCATTGCCAAATATCATAAAAAATTCAAAGTGCAAAAGTATACTTTTTTCTTGAGTGTTTTTTATGTTCTATCCTAAATTTTCTGCTTTCCAGAAACAAAGCTGAAAAAAAACTAACAATCTGCAACTTTTCAGAAGATTTGTATCATAAGGAATAGATAAAGTTGTTATTTTTGCAGATTGAAAAAAAACACTATGAAGAAGTTATTATTGGCATTAGTGGTTTTGTGTTCTGTTGCGAGTTTCGCCCAGCCGCAACTCTCGGTCAACAACTACGAACCGATAGAGTCACAGGGCAACTTCCCCACTGACTTGAAAAAGGAGGCCAACACCCCAAAATCGGACAAGAACCATAACGCCTTCCTTGTTTCCATGCTTGAGCAGGGCAGAGTCCTCTATGGCAGCGAGATGAACCAATATCTCGACAATATCAAAGAGAAACTATTGGTGAATTATCCCCAATTGCAGCAAGACATCCATATTTACATCTTGCAAACGCCCATCGTGAATGCTTATTCGCTCAAAGACGGCACTGTTTTGGTGACGATGGGACTGATGGCGCAGGTGACCAACGAGGCAGAACTGGCTTTCGTGCTGGCGCATGAGATCGCCCACTACAGCGAACGTCACGGTTCAAACGACGACAAAGACAATTCGAAAGACCGCGATGTGATGAACCGCTACATGCGGAACCGACAGTTCTCTCGTGAGCAGGAGTTCGCCGCCGACCGTGTCGGACTGACCAAGTTCTTCAAAGACTCGCCTTACAGCTACGACATCCTCGACGGCATCTACGATGTGCTGCTTTACTCCGACCTGCCGTTCGATGAAATCCCGTTCCAGCGTTCCGAAGTCGAGGCCGACTTCTACCATTTCCCCGACAACTACTTCCTTAAAACCGTCGCCACCATCCCCGACCGCTCCAACATGCTTGACACGCTTCTCACCCACCCGAACATCGAGAAGCGCAGAACCATGGCTAAAGGTCTGGTGCGCAGCTTCTCCAACGAAGGTCGGAAGAGGTTCGTGCAACCCGAGGAACAGTTCACACGCTTACACAACGTCGCCCGCTTCGCCTGCATCGACCGTTACCTCATTGTCCACGATTACGACAAGGCCATCTATAATACATACGTATTGCAGCAAACTTTCCCCGACAACAAATTCCTTGACCGGGCTGAAGTCACGGCATATTATGGTGCCTCGAAGCATAAGGCACAGGGCAAAACGAACGTGATGATGGAATCCTACAAAGAGGTGGAAGGCGAGCAGCAACAGGTCAACTACCTGATGTATAAGATGAACCGCAACGAGTACGCTGTTTTGGCATTGCGCAAGGCTTGGGCAGCCATGCAGAAATATCCCGACGACGAATACCTGCAAAGCATTGTCAAAGACCTACTGACGGACATTTTCGTAAAAAACAAGATGCGTTTCGTGGATTTCTGCGACTATCCGCAAGGCACTGCGCTGGAGGAAATTGCCCTGACCGGTGTTGACACCACGCGCCAAACGGGTTCCAAATACGATCGCATCAAGCAGCAGAACATGAACGTCAAAGTATTGCCTGATCCTAAGTTCAAGACTGTCAACTACATGCTGGTCGATATTCACAGTGATTCGCTGTTCAAAGTTTGGGTTAACGATGCAGTGGTAAACGCCGAAATGCAGACCGTTTTGGAATCTGTCACCGACGGTCATATCGGCACCGAGAAATCCATTCTGGTTGCCAAACCACTCTACCATATTTACGACAGCGACGGGATCAGCCGTAATGCATCTGCCAATCAGAAAAGCGCTTTGAAGTTGCAGAAAGTGATGTGTCGTGCCGCAAAACGCGCCCACATCACACCTGTCACCCTCGAAATGGATTTCAAAAAGCCAGAGACAGAGAAGTACAACAGCTTCATGAAAGTCAACCAATGGTATCAGGATTTCGCCAATGCCGGAGCCTTGAACATGCGTTACCACACTTCCGAATATTTGGACGACATCGCCGCCGAGTATGGTAGCCGTAAGCTCTGCTTTGCCACTGTTTCGGACAAGGCTGGTCGCGGATTCTTCGGAAACAAAGTCGCCCTGCCCTGGCTCATCCCCGCCTTCCCCTACTCTTTACCCGTCGTCTTGAGTGTTCTTTGTCTCCGCCAACACGATATTGATGTCAATTTCCAAGTTGTGGACATCATCGACGGCACCGTGGAATCCTCTGGTCACTACAGCCAATCCGAAGTGATGCGCAAAGCCTACGTCAACGGATACACCTATCGGAAGGTGGAGGACTACGTGAAACCGAAAATGTACAACTACATGGGCAACCACTTCATTCTCAACATGGAGGGTTTCCTATCGCCCGCGTGGCTGAATCCCAATCCCGTGAGTTCCAATTGGGAAATGTCGGACGGGATGAAACGTTACCTCGGCCTTAACTACATCTTGTCACCAAGCATCGAAATGATAGTTTGGGAGAAAGGAACCGTGGGTGCGGGGTACAACTATTACAACTCGCCCTTCAAGGGCATCGACAGCCGCCTTCGGATAGGGTATAATTATTATGGACACACCGAATGGCGCGAGGCCGAACTTCGTGGCAACATAGTCGCCCATGGTTTTAACGCCTACTACAAGCAATACCTCGGCGACCGCTTCGCACCGCTCGGCCACTACCTGAAGTTCCAGTTCGACGGCTTCTTCTATCGCTACAAGATGGATACCGATGGTAAGCTGATGGGCATCATCACCGGGACGACAGAACCCTACGAAGAAATCATCGAAAACAAAGGCTGTCTTTTCGGCATGAAATTCGAGTA
>CAMJXE010000049.1 GCA_946409645.1 uncultured Bacteroidales bacterium | reverse complement strand
AAATTAAAAACGACAGAATCAACAGTTTCGGTGGAATTTTTTTCATCATCGACCATTTTCGTTCATCCGGACTTGCCGCATTGGTTGACAAGACGATGGGAATCAAGGGAATAAATACGAGATATTCCTATTCCAACGTCATTGTGAATCTCACGTCCGTCTTCGTGAGCGGCGGGGAGGTGCTGGAGGATGTGAACTTCTTCCGGCAGGAGGCGTTCAAGGAGAATCCCGACTACCGCTTCTGCAGCGCGGACACCATCGGGCGCGACTTGCGCGGCCTTGCGGTGGAGAACACAGAGTTCCAGGCGGTGGAAAGCGGGAAAACGTACCAGTTCAGCATTAAAACAAAAGGGCTTTATCGGCTTATAGCCAACAACCCAGGCATTTCCGCTATCAAGTTGTCGGAAATGACGGGCATATCATCGTCCACCTTAAATCGTAATCTTAATCAGCTCAAGGCGAAAAGACTCATCACTTACGAGGGGAGCAAGAAGACGGGAGGGTACAAAGTAGTTAGTAGTTGGGCGTGCGTGCCTGACAGATTATAGGCAAAAGGGTAGGAGGGTGTGTCATAAGTCCAAAAATCGGCATTTTTCGATTTGTAACTATCTGATAATCAAATAGCAATTTTTACCAAAACAGACTTATGACACACCCTCGGATTTGTTGCATTCATCTGTAGAAGCATCACGCACAACATCTCTATAACGGCGTCCTTTCGATGACTTTGTATTCCGGGCCGTCTTTGTGCAGAAAACTTTGATACAGAATGATTTCCGAGATGTTGAGGTTTTGGGATACGGACGGAATAGATTCGATGCTCTCCCAGAATTTGCGTTTGTCATGCAGGCTTTTGATGCGGCCTAATGTGATGTGCGGCACGAAGTTGCCGTAGTTGGGCTCGAAGCCGAGCCCCTGCAGTTTCGGCTCCAAATCCTCAAACAGTTTTTGGAATGGCTCGAAATGGTCGAAACCCAACCAAATCACTTCCGGATGATAATGGCTGCCAAAAACGCCTATCTTATTGATGGTTAATGTGAATGGTTGGTTCTGCGCACACGCCTTTTCCAACGCCTTGCGGATAGAAGGCACCTGTTGCGGCGGGGTGGCGCCCAAAAACCGCAAGGTCAAGTGCCGCACCTCGTCCTTCACCCACACGATGTCGTCGTGGCGCAGACGAAAACGCAAATCGGCAGAGACCTTTTGGATCTCCGCCGAAAGCGTAATTATGGGTGTGGCGACAAAGAGTCGTTTCATTCGCCCTTGGTGTTCTGGTTGTGGAAACGCAACAACTTGTTGTAGAGGTGCCTGCGCTCAGGTCCGATGACGTTGTGGTCGTGGACAGTATAGACGAAGTATTCGAGTTCGATATCGTCAGAGACGGCCTGGCGGAGCAGTTCCAACGTATGTTGTTGAACCACCGTGTGGTCTTGCGCGCCGTGCATCACCAACAACGGACATTTCACGTTCTTAATTTTCGGAATAATGTTGGCGTTCTCGTAACCTGACGGGTTTTCTTGCGGGGTGTCCATGTAGCGTTCGCCGTACATCACCTCGTACCACTCCCAGTTGACGACCGGGCCACCACAAGAGGCCGCCTTGAAGACATCGGGGTGCGCAGTAATCAGCGACAACACCATGAAACCGCCATAGCTCCAGCCATCCAAACCGATGCGGTTGGCATCCACGTAAGGCAGTGATTTCAAATATTCTACGCCACACATCTGGTCTTCTACCTCGCGCACGCCCAAGTTGCGATGAATGCACTTTTCGAATTCCGCACCACGATTGTCCGTGCCGCGGTTATCCAACGTGAAGACGATGTAGCCCTGTTGCGCCATAAATTCGAGGAAGAGTCCGCCGGAGAGGTACTGGTTGGTCACCAATTGTGAATGCGGACCGCCGTAAACGTACAGGAAGACAGGGTATTTTTTGCTCTTGTCCATGTTTGGAGGCGTGATCATGCGACACCAGAGTGAATCGCCCGCCTTGTTCACGATGGGGAAAATTTGGGTATCGCCCAACTTCATCACACCAAATGGGCTTTTCGCTGTAAGTAACGTCCTGAGTGTCTTACCTTTATTATCTACCAGAGAGATGGTGCGAGGCGTGGTCGGATTGCTGAAATAGTCGATGAAATAGTTTTTTGATTCGCTGAAGACGGGGCGATGAACACCATCCGCGTGGGCCAGACAAGTAAGCGTGTTTTTGCCGATGCCCGTATTGAGATTTACTTTACAAACGTATTGATTCACAGGTTTTTCCAAAGACGCCGTAAAATAGATATTTTTCTCGTCTTTGTCCATGCCGTAGTACTCGATAATGTCAAAATTACCATCCACCACCTTCTTAAAAAATTTCATATCAGCGCTGTACCAATAAAGATGGTTCCAGCCGTCTCGGTCGCTGAACCAGAGGAAATCGCCGTTTTTCATGAATATCATGCGCTGAGTCGGTTCCACGTAACGGTTGTCGCGCTCCTCGATGAGGGTGGCTAATTTCTTACCGGTTTGCAGGTCGTAACGAATCAGTTTGGAGTGGTTCTGCTCGCGGTTGAGGTGCGTGATGTAGATGTATTGCTCGTCAGGTGAGAAGGTTACGTTGGTAAGGAACTCGCCATCGGCTTTGTCGGTTTGGATATAGTGATATACAGGAGCACCTTTTTCAGTGGATTTGGCCACGTCGAAGATACCGAGGGTCACCACGTGGGAGGTGCGACCGGCCATCGGGTACTTGATGTTCTCGACCGTTGCGATGGGCGTGCCAGTGTTCACGAGCGGGTAATCCTCCACCATGCTCTCGTCCATGCGGTAGAAGGCGATGAAGTTGCCGTTCGGGGAGATGTACTGTCCTTCGTTGATGCCCCACTCACTGCGGTGTACTGATTCGCCGAAGACGATGTTTTTGCCCGTGTCGGGACAGAGCAGCACTGGTTTGTAGCCGTTCTGTACACTCTCCACGAATACGCCTTTGTCGTTTTTGATGACAAACACTTTGTTCTTGACATCCTGGTCGATAACATCATCCCAATCAACTTTGTCGAACACAGTGGTAGTGATTTTGCCTTTCACCACATTGACAGTTTTGTGGTCGCGCGGAAAGTAGAGGGTGTTGGCATCCAGCCATTCGTAGCCATAAGGACTGGAGATTTCGTGCGCTTTTTGCGAAGCGGCGGCGAGAAATGTGGTCTCCTTGCCGCTTTTGGCGTTCACCAGCATGATGTTCTGGTCATCGTCGATGTAGGAATACTGGTCCGTGCCGGGTTGCCACGCGATACCGCGGATGTTGTCGATGACATAACGTTTGGTAAAATCGATGGTTTGGCCGAATACCGGCAGCAAAAGCATCATGCAAAAGATGCTTAACAATAGGGTTAACTTTTTCATATTCAATACTTTATTGTAAAACTCAAAGAAAGTTGCAAATTTACTTTTTTTTTGAGTTCATACTTGAAAATGGATATACATTTTAAACTTACAAAATTGTAATTTGTCATCAAATTTTAAAACAAAAAAGTATCCCTAAAAATCATATATTTGCCACTTTAAAATTTGAAGGATGTTTCTTAACAAAATGAAAGATAAATCATTGACTATTAAGTTGTTTGTAACGACGATGGTGTTGATGCTCGCGGTATGCGGTATTGCCCAACCTCCTCCGGGAGGATTCCCTGGTGGTGGTCGTCATCCTGGTGGTTATCCAGGCCGTCCTCCGGGCGACCGTGGTGACTGGAACCAAGGGCAGGTACAGCAACCTCAAGTCAAGCAGAAGAAAAAAGTGCGTGAAGGTTCTACCTTCAAGGTGGTCGGCCTATTGCGAGACTCCATTGCTGGCACTCCTCTTTCCTACGCCAATGTCGCTGTGTTGGATGCGGCGGATTCCATGCTCATCAAGGGTGTTTCGGCCAACAACAATGGCTATTTCGAGATCGACGGTGTTCCGCAAGGCGATTGTATTTTGAGAGTCTGGATGTTCAATTACACTCCCCGATATATCACCTTTACTGTGAAAAACAACACAAACCTCGGCACCCTCAAACTCTTGCCGAAGTCCACCTCTTTGCAAGAGGTGACCATCAAATCGGAGAAGCCTTTGTATGCCATGGACGGAGAGAAGCTCGTTTATAACGTCAGTGAAGACGCATCCATCCAGACGGGTACCACGGAGGACGCATTGCAGAATGCTCCAGGGGTGGAAGTCGATGTGGAGGGCAACATCACTTTGCGCGGTGTGTCGAGTGTGGAGATTTGGATTAACGACAAGCCCTCAAAGCTGACCGAAGAGAATCTCAAAACCTATCTGCAGACGTTGCCCGCTAACGCTTTGGAGCGCATTGAGGCTATTACCAATCCGTCGGCCAAGTATGCAACAGATGCGGAAGCGGTCATCAATATCGTCACTTCAGCGCATGTAAAGAGCAACCAATTCGTCAGTTTCGGTATTAACGGTTCCAACCAACCTTTCTTCTCGCCTTGGGTCAGCTATATGTGGACTAAGGAAAGATTGAGTTTGAATCTTTTTGTTTCAGGACGTTACAGCGATCGTCGTAATGCCAGTGAAACGACCTCCTATCAGCGTCGCGATGCAGCTGTTGCAGGTGAGTATGACACCACTTGGGCTTCCAACACCTCACAACATGACACTAACCGCACTGCAAGTGCAAACTTTTTCCTGGGCATTACATACGAAATAGATACTACCAGTGAGATTTCTTTCGATGTTGGCGGATTCTATAATTACAACGGTACGCGCCTGTTGAGGTCTCAAGACCAAACATACTATTATCCGGAAATCGATCATCTCATCGACACAACAGGAAGTAAGACAATTGGACAATCTATTTTCAGCCATGCTGGGGTGGATTATACCAAGAAGTTCGATAAAAAGGGTCACAACCTGCGCATTGGTTTGAATACCCGTTTCTCGCACAATGCCAGCGACCAGTGGTACAACCGTTATTATGATATCTATCACGATTTCTATGACGAACACCGCTACCTGCTGACCCGCAATTACCGTTACGGTGCCAGCCTTGATGTTCGCTATAATCGTCCTTATAGCGAAAACGGAGAGTTGAGTTATGGCCTTCGCGCCGATCAATTCCAGATGAACAACGACTACAAACGTTACAACGATACGATTGGTGAAATTATTGATACGTTGCGGACTTATCATTTCAATGGTTGCGAGACCAACTTCAACGCTGATGTGAACTGGACACATCGTTGGGGTGGTTTCACGCTCAGCACAGGTTTGGGTGCGGGTTTTCTGCGCGATGGTTACGAATACATCAGTGACATGCCGTTTGCGGATGCCGGAGCTCCCATCTATTTTACTGCGCGTCCGTCCATCCACCTTACTTATCGCACTGAGAACATGCACAACTTCAAGCTCAATTACACGATGCGAATGTCGCACCCAGGTGAGGAGCAGGTGAGTACTTATCGTCGATATGGAGAGGATAGCTACTCGACAGGTAACCCCAACGGACTCAAGAGCGGTTTTACGCATAGTGTGGAGTCGGGTTGGCAGAAATACTTCAACAAGTTCGGCAATGTCGGAGTGGAACTGTACGGACGATTGAGTACCAACGAAATCAGTTCGCTCACTGACTCCAAGGAAGATGAATACTTGGATCGAATTGTCAGTTACTCAGTGCCTTATAATTTAGGAACCTCATGGCGATATGGTGCTTCGCTGAATGCTACCTATCGTCCGACGGGCTTTATCAATCTACGTCTTTACGCTAATGTGTTCGACTATGGTTACAAGATGGAGTATGATCGCGATGGTGTGACGCAACGTGACCAGCGTGATATGTGGTCATGGAGCGTGCGCTTGAATTTCTGGGCCAAGGCTTTCGATTGGTTACAGTTCACCGCTACGGGCTTCTATAACTCCCCGAGACTTAGTCTGATGAGTGAACGCAAAGCCCGATACGCCCTCAACTTAGGTATTCGCAGCGACCTGTTCAAGCGCAAACTTTCCATTTACGTAAACGTTCAGGATATCTTCAATTGGGGTGGACGTTTTGGTTCCGGGTCGGAGAATACGAACCCCTACTATCTGAGCAACAGCACCAACAAGATGCTGAACAGCCGGTATATCTCAGCCGGTATAACGCTCCGTTTCGGTAAGATGGAATTGGAGAAAAAGGCTCAGCAAGGCAGCGTAGAAACTTCAAGTGAAGACACCATGTAATAATGTATAAAATGAAAAGAGTAGTTCTATTGTTCGGAATACTGCTTTCTATGATGGTCGGTAGGGCGAGTTATCTGCTGATTCCCATGGATTTAGCCCAAAGCAATCATCTGAAAGCCTACGGAATCGCCTATTTTGCCGTGGCACATCAGATTGACATGAGCTGGCTGTTGAATTATCGCGGAGGCAGTTTTATGTGCGTTTATAACAGTACACTCGAGAACGAATGTGTCGTGCGCGGTGTTTCCTATGAAGTCATTGCAGACATTCAAGCTACGCAGATTCTCAATGAAATTGCTGTCGTGGAGAACAATATGAACGAGATTCGATTGACGAAAGAGCCGAAAATCGCGGTTTATTCTCCAAAAAACAAGCTGCCTTGGGATGATGCAGTGACCCTCGTACTCACCTACGCCGAAATCCCATACACGGTGATTTATGACGAGGAAGTCATCAAAGGCGAACTGCCGAAATACGATTGGCTGCACCTGCACCATGAGGATTTTACTGGGCAGTACGGGAAATTCTGGGCCAGCCAGCGTAATTCCAAATGGTATCAGGATGACGTAAAGGAGAACGAGGAACGTGCCGCACAGTTAGGATTCGCAAAAGTGTCGCAGATGAAACTCGCTGTGGCTAAGGGTATTCGCGATTTTGTGGCTGGTGGCGGTTATCTGTTCGCTATGTGTTCAGGCCCCGACAGCTACGACATCGCACTTGCCGCCGACGGCCTCGACATTTGCGAAACCATGTTCGATGGCGACCCGATGGATCCGCAGGCTCAAAGCAAGCTCAACTACGACAACTGCTTCGCTTTCATGGACTTTAAAATCGAAACTAACCCATACGTCTATGAAGTTTCCAACATTGATGTCAGTCCTTCGCAACATATCCAAAACAAATCCCACGACTATTTCACCCTGTTCGAGTTTTCAGCCAAGTGGGATCCTGTTCCTACGATGCTTTGTCAGAATCACTTACAGGTGATTCCCGGGTTTATGGGTCAAACGACAGCCTTCCGCAAGGAGTTCATCAAACCAACGGTAACGATTATGGGGGAATGCGCTTTTTTCAATGAGGCACGTTACATCCACGGTGAGTACGGCAAGGGCACGTGGACGTTTTATTCCGGGCATGACCCCGAGGACTACCAACACTTGGTCAACGACCCACCCACGGATCTTAATCTGTTTCCTAATTCAGCGGGTTATCGCTTGATTCTCAACAATGTATTATTTCCCGCCGCAAAGAAGCAACAGCAGAAGACATAGTTGGGTTTAGGGTTTAAGGTTTAGAGTTTAAGGTTTAAGGGGTAGGGAATAACAGTTAGATTTCCGGCATCATGTTGTATATCAACTCTACCATCTGTGGTCCGGCGGCGGCGGCAGCGGCCAGCACCTCTTCGTGGCTGACTTTCTCCACTCGACCTATGATCCCCAGATCTGTAATAACCGAGAGCGCGAACACCTCAATGCCACGATGTCGTGCCATGATCACTTCTGGAACGGTGGACATACCGACGGCATCCGCGCCAAAAAGGTAGAACATTTTGTACTCAGAGGGTGTTTCGAAACAGGGTCCTGACACACCAATATAGACACCTTCCTGTAAGTGGATGTTCAACTTTTTGCCAGTTTGCTGTGCTAATTTCACCAATCTGTGAGAATAGGCCTCACTCATGTTCAAGAAGCGAGGTCCCAGCGTGTCATCATTCGGTCCGATGAGCGGATTGGTGAAAAAATGGTTGATATGGTCGCGGATTATCATGATATCGCCCACTTGGAACGTGGGGTTCATGCCGCCAGCCGCATTTGAAAGAATCAAAGTTTTCACGCCCAGACCACTCAGAATCTGCTCAGGGTAGGTGACGACATCCATCGAATAACCTTCGTAGTAATGAAAACGACCATTGAAGACGAGCACTTCAACGCCGTTTAACCTGCCAAAAATCATAGTCCCCTTGTGACCTTCCACTGTGGAAACAGGGAAATTGGGAATCTCGTAATAAGGAATCTCATCTACAATTTCAACTTTTTCGGTCAAGCCACCTAATCCAGAACCCAATACGATGGCGATTTTCGGATTTATTGTTTTACGTTTGTTCAGATATTCAACAGTTTGTGAAACTCTCAGTCTCTTTTCCTCTAACATGGTCTATTAATATTTGGTTAAACTTATCTCTTTGGTTTTCAGTAAGAAACTCAATATTTACTGACATCACAAAAACAGGAAGCAAAGATACAATATTTCTTATATTGCTCGCTTGCAATCTCATCCAATCTTTTTCCGTTGTGAAGAGAATGCATTCTTCTCCGATATTGTCAAAATGCTGGTTATAAATGTTTTGTATCTCTTTTTTGGTAAAAGGGTGATGGTCGGGGAAGTCGTAATGTTTAATAATATGAAATGATTGCTCGAGATGTTTGAGCAACGGTTTGGGATGCGCAATACCCGTCAAAACCACGATGTTGCGTACGGATTGAGGATCGATTTTCTGCGCTGCTCTGGTAACAGGATTTGGCTGTTCATAGCGAAGCTGCGTGAAGAAAAGTTGTTGATGAGGCTTTATTTGGAGCTTGTGTTTCCACGCAGATTCGTCAATGGAGGCATCCTTTGGAACTTTCGTCACGATGACGGCATCCGCGTAACGTGCTGCGTACGGAAATTCGCGTAGTTTGCCTGCAGGCATCGGCAGGTCTGGACGGTACGGACGATCGTATTCGGTCAGCAAGACATGAAAAGTCGGTTGAAAACCGAGATGCTGATAGGCATCGTCCAGCACAAGTACTTCAGTGTCAGGATTTTCATCAAGGAGATTCCGTGCTCCTTCCGTACGGTTACCATCCACAGCAAGCGGAATGTCCGGAAAGTGAAGGTGTGTCATAAACGGCTCATCCCCAAATGTTTGCGAGTTGATTTGGCTGTTGTCACATTGTTTAACTGATTGATAGCCTTTTGAAGCTCGTCCGTAGCCACGACTTAAGACTGCAACGTGAAAAGTATCCTTTAGTAATTCAATAACATATTGAGTGTGTGGTGTTTTTCCTGTCCCGCCTACGGCTAAATTGCCGATGTCGATAGCAGGTATTGGCGATACTGAGCTCTGTAGTATCCGATGTCGGTACAGTAACCTGCGTACCGCTGCCAGACACCCATACAACAAGGAAAAGGGAGTCAGAATCAGTCCTAAAATGAGTTTAAATGGCATTTTCGGATGATTCATTGCGTTTCAACGCTTCGCGTTCCTCTTTCCGTTTGCGAATGGCTTCCTCCACCTCGCTCTCATAAGCCTCATAGCGCGTGATGATTTTAGTGACGAGATGGTGGCGCACCACGTCTTTATTTTCCATATAAATGAAATCAATGCCTTTCACGCCACGCAGGATCCGGTCGGCCAAAATGAGTCCCGACTGTTGGTTTTTGGGCAAGTCGATTTGTGTTATATCACCGGTAATGAAGAACTTGGCGTTCTTGCCCATGCGGGTGAGAAACATCTTGAGCTGCGAGGATGTGGCGTTCTGCGCCTCGTCGAGGATTACGTAGGCATTGTCGAGTGTTCGCCCGCGCATGAAGGCTAACGGTGCAATCTCAATCACCTTGTCCTCCATCATGGCCATCAATTTTTGCATCGGCATCATGTCCCAAAGTGCGTCGTAGAGAGGTTGCAAGTAGGGGTCGAGCTTGTCGCGGAGGTCGCCTGGAAGAAAACCGAGATTTTCACCTGCCTCCACCGCAGGACGAGTGAGGATAATGCGTTTTATCTGTTTGTTTTTCAGAGCTTTGACGGCTAATGCAACGGCGGTGTAGGTCTTACCCGTACCGGCAGGACCCACCACAAAGACCATATCGTTCTTTTCAGCACTTTCCACCAAACGTTTCTGATTCGGGGTGATGGCTTTGATGACTTTACCCTCACGACCATGCACAATCACGTTACCGTCGGGTTGGTTGATGGCGTAAAAACTGTCGTCCTCCATCGCCGTGATGTTGATGATGTCGGTTTCAGTAAGCTTTCCAAATTGTTCTATGTGATTCTGTAACAACAAGATACGGTTTTCGAATTCTTGAACATCTTCGTCCGTGCCAGTGACCTTTAGCTCGTTGCCGCGCACAAACATCTTCAATTTCGGGAAGATATGAGTGAGCATTTGAATGTTATTGTTTTGAAAACCAAGTAGTTCAACGGCGGTTTCAGGGTTAAGTTCTATGATTTTATCCATGATATTATTCGATAACAAGGTAATTTAAAGGATTGATAGGAAAACCGTTATACCAAAGTTCAAAATGAAGGTGATTGGAGTTCCCTTCTTCGGCACCAGTGTTTCCTGCGGTGGCAATGGGCATGCCGGCGGTCACGCGGGAACCGACTGTTTTAAGTAATGCGGCGTTGCGTTTATAGATGGAAATCATATTGCCAGGATGTTGTACAATGATTGTATAACCATCTGTAGCAGTGTAGTTTGCAGTGATTACCACACCGTCTGCAACGCAGGTTACAGTTTTGTTGTCGTGGGTGGCGATATCGATGCCATAGTGGTTTTGGGAAGCATCAAAGAGACGAGTTACCGCACCCATGGCTGGCGGATAGATAGTGATGCTGTTGATTTTGGCCTGTTCGATATTGGGGATACCCGCTGAGGAAGCCGTGTTGTTCTCCCCAATGCGTCCTAAAATCATCTCTGCCTCTTCCAGCACCTCGTGCACTTTCCCGGAGCGTTCGGCTTTTCGCTCAGAAGGGTGCACTTCCGGTGTCGCTTCCGCTTCATCATCTTCATAAATGGTACCGTCTTTGCCTTTAATCATGTCGGTGAAATGATCTATGTATTCTTGATTAACAGATAGTTGTTTTTCCAAAGAATCCACACGTGCAGCGGTTTGCTTGTAAAGCTTGTAGTCTTTTTGGTTAGTATAACCTGGGATATATACGCGCAGAGGCGTGAGCGCAATCAGGATTGTGGTGAGCACGATAATCACAAAGGCAGCCAAAATGGCAACCACCACGATCTTCTGAATCGTGATTTTTCGGATGACCAGACTCTGCTCGTGGGTTTCCTCGTTGGAAAAAACAAGCCGATAGCGTGTTTTCCACTCGCTCACGATGATATTCCATCCCTTTTTTATCTTCTCAAACTTGCTCATTTTGCTTTTCTACACGTTATAGGGCGCAAAAGTAGCAAAAATTGTGAATGATTCAACATTTATAATTGTCTAATATACAACTACTTGTATTTTTTTGCTTTCAAAGACGTTTCAAAAGATGAAAATTAATGATTTTTTGTAAAGAAATATTCGTATTTTTGCTGCCCAAAAAATAACTAAAGTCAAGTATTATGAACGAAAGAGACAACAACGTAAGTTTTTTTAGATTTGAGGATTTGCGTATTTATGCAAAAGCCATGGATTACATTGTATGGCTGTATCAACAACTCCCTGCAGGTGAAGTGGCTACCAACCAGAAATTTATGCAGAAATCATTCTTGAAATCTGCTCAAGATATCGCCCTGAACACTGCGGAGGGCTCTTCTCGCAATAGGACACAGTTCCTGTATTATCTGAAGATGGCGAAAAGCTCTGTCAGAGAGTGTGTTGTGCACACCGAAATTGCTTCTCGCGCTGGCATTATCAGCGAAGAGGCTAAAGAGCATTCTCGCACGGAGCTGATGGAACTGACCAAAATGATCGGCTCTCTCATTGCCTCTCTGCAACGCACTACTTTAGGCGGTGCTCCGTCATATTCCAGACCTTCAGATGAAAATGATGATCTCGGCATTCCGGAGCCCGATGATTTCGAAGAGATGATGTAAGCGAATCTTCTTTTAGTGAAAGAACTTTATTATTAATATATGACAAGAATATCAAAAAAGGGATGTCTTTGGATGTCCCTTTTTTGTCTGAATCCCTTAAATTAACATAGATGAGATATTTAAAATTAATCGCTATTTTATTCGTGCTTCCCTGGTCGTTGTCGGCAAAAACACTCACCCAAATCGAGTTGACAACTTTGGGAACTCGTGCGTTCCAGCAGAAGGCAGCGCTTGTGTGCCCGCAGGCCATGTTCTATTCGCTGAAAGAGTGTGAATTTATCAAGGAAGACGGAGAATTATGCATGGCAGTGCTGCATTTTGACCAAGGGTTCCTAATCATCTCTGCTGAAGATGCTGTTCTTCCCGTGCTGGCTTACGGTTTTGAGCAGGATATTAATTTAGATGACCTGCCACCCGCTGTTGAGTTGTTCCTGAATCAATACAAACAAGAGATTTCGGCGGTGCGCCGTTCTCATCAGACAATCAGTGCGCGCGTTTCAATAGCTTGGGAAAAACTCCGTCATCCCTCTCGCGATGGCGAGACTACACAAGGTGTGGCACCCTTGCTCACCTCCAAATGGAACCAAGGCAAATACTACAACTATTATTCGCCAGTGGATGAGGATAGTCCAGGGGGGTATGACAACAAGACGCCATCAGGCTGTGTGGCTATTGCTATGGCACAAATCATGAACTATTACCGTTTTCCTCAAAGAGGTTCGGGAAGCCACACGAATTACTCGGAGTACGGTGCTTTTCATGTCGATTTTTCGCAGCAAACATACAATTACGATGTTATGTTTGATCAGTTGAACTTCTATAATAATGAAGTGTCTAAGCTGATTTTCCATTGTGCCACTTCGGTCGATATGATGTATGGTTCGAATGGTTCAGGCGCATATTCCCAAGATGTGCCTGACGCCCTCTCTACCTATTTTTATTATTCCCCGAATGCGCATTACACCTCCAAACATCATTATTCGTATGAAGAATGGTGCACGAAACTGATGGACGAGTTGGATTTGCGCCGCCCGGTTTATTATTCTGGATATTCTGAGGAAGGAGGACATGCCTTCGTGTGTGATGGTTATGACAGCGATAGCCTGTTCCATTTTAATTTCGGATGGGGTGGCAGTGGAGATGGCTATTATTTAACAGATAATAGCGACAATGATGTAAATGGTTATGGTGGCTGGCAATCTGCAATCTTTTATATATACCCTAATACAAATTATTATCCTGCATATTGTTCTGATCGAATCATTGATGCTCTGAATGGGACATTGGAGGACGGAAGCGGGCATTTGGATTACCAGAATAATGCCTATTGCACTTATGTGATTACCCACCCTCAACAATACTCGGTACGCGTAAACTTTAGAAAATTTGCTACGGAAGAGAATCATGATTACATTCGATTCTGGAATGGCCACCCCAGTCAGGATAGCTTGTTGTTGGAACTTTCAGGTAACCAATTGGTTGGAACCGAATACGAACTTTATTCTGATAGTCTCTATATCACTTTTGAAACGGATGACTCGGTGACAGATCAAGGCTGGCGTTTCTCTTTTGAAAGTATGCGCGAAGGTTATGGATGCGGCACCCACATGCTTCATGATCCGTCAGGAACTTTGACCGATAATAGCGAAGAGGGTTGTAAATACCGCGCGAATTCCAATTGTACATGGACAATTCGTATTACAAATGCCTCCTATATCAAATTTGTTTTCGAGGAGTTGGATATCAGCCCAGAGGATCATTTGGATTTTTATGATATTTCCGTATATCCCCATCTTTTGATGGCCTCGGTGTCTGGCAATACAATTCCCGAACCGAAGATATTTTATTCGAACAGGGTAAGAGTGAATTTCGTATCCGACAACTATCTCGAAGGAGAAGGATTCAGAGTGTCATGGTTCTCTTCTGAGGTCGGTGTTGAGGATTTTCAAAGTGGCCAGCCAACCATTTATCCCAACCCCGTTGCCGATATGCTCCACATTAAATTCGAAGAGGTTGTCGAGCAAGGCACGGTTGCAGTGTATGACATGATTGGGAATCTTCTTTTTTTACAGAGTGTAGAATATACACAGCAAATGGAAATACCTGTGAATCAGCTTACTTCGGGTATATATCTCTTGTCATTCGAGAGTCAAGGAACCTCAATACGTCAAAAAATTGTGGTGAAGCATTAAACGAAACAGGCAGGATGCCGTCTTATGAGTAACTTTAATCAAAAAAACTTAGAGCAATGAAAAAGTTAATGATTTTGATGAGTATCTTCCTGATGACTGATTTAGTGTCCATGGAAGCTGTGGCACAAACGCCCAACTCATCCAGAAGCAACACCGCCCGCACCCCGAATTCAACGGCGGTTACTAAACAAAACAACGGTCCCACTTCAAGACAAGCAGCTCGTCAGATCAGGAAAGGCGATGCGCAATTGAACAAAGCCAATAGTAACTATCAGAAAGCTCAACTCAATAATTCACGGATCAATACTAATTCTCGTCCTGCAGCCACTACTTCTCGTCCCGCAACCACCTCATCGGCATCCAAACAAACTACCACTCCTCGTCCTGCAGCGACAAGCACCACTTCGAAACAACCCTCCACTGCAACTACTGCACGTCCAACCGCTACCAGTCAAAAACCGACTACCACGAATCCTACGACCAGCAAGGCCACCACAGAAGTTTCAGCAGCAGCTCGTCAGAACAATGTCAGCAACAATAATGTGCCGGTAGGTCGCAATATTGGAAATAGTGAATCCGCAACTACAAGTCTCAAGCGTGGTTACACAGAACAAGGTCAGGCACAACCGCAGCCGGTCAGCGGCCCCCGCGATGGAGGCAACAATAACAACAGCGGACACACGCCGGGCCCTGGCGGAAATCCCGGACACCCCGGTGGACCCCATGACGGTCACGGCCCGCACCACGGTCCTGCTCCCCACACTCCCTATGTACACCCGAACTACCACAACTATTATACTCACATGCACGTCCCTCGTTATGTCAGACCGGTTTACTACCACGGAACTCCCTACTACTTCTACAACAGTGTCTTCTGCCGCTATATCAATGGTTACTACGTTGTCTGCCGCCCGCCTCTTGGAGCTGTGATTGCCTACGCGATTTTCAACACTTGGAAACCCGTGATCGTGGTTCACAACAAAGTGACATACTACTATGACGACGGCACTTTTTACCTCCCGTATCAGCAAAATTATCAAGTTGTAACCCCTCCGATTGGAGCCCGTGTGGCGGAACTTCCCAGCAACTACGAAGAAATCATCCTCGACAACACCCTGTACTACAAAGTGGATAATGTTTATTATAAGGCAGTTGTGGTCAGCGGATATATCTGGTATGAAGTGGTTTTCGTTAGCTAAAAAAAATTATTCATAAATGAATGCGCGGTAAGAAAAAAAATGTATTTTTGCCGCGCATTTTGCTATTGCCCTGTTGTGTAATGGTAGCACCGCAGATTCTGGTTCTGTTTGTATGGGTTCGAATCCTATCGGGGCAACAAAAAAATCTGAATCCAATTCTGGATTCAGATTTTTTTTGCATTTTTGCCGCGATATTATCTCCAAATCGTCTGTTGTTTCACAAAATTAAATCAACATGTTAGTATTAGGAATTGCCGGCGGTTCCGGCTCGGGAAAAACATCAGTGGTGCAGAAAATCGTCAACCAGTTCCCCAAACACCATGTCAGTGTGCTGTCTCAGGACTCTTATTACCGCGACAACGGGAACCTCACTCAGGCGGAGAAGGAGCAGATTAACTTCGACCACCCCTCATCCATCGAGTTTCCGTTGTTGGTTGACCATATCAACCAGTTGAAAGCGGGCAAGACCATCCTGATGCCGACCTACTCGTACGTAACCTGCGCCCGCGGCGAGGAGACAATTCCTGTACGCCCCGCTGAGGTGATCATAGTGGAAGGTATTCTCATTTTCACCAATCCGGAACTTTGCGATACTATGGATATCAAGGTTTTCGTAGATACCGATGCCGACGAGAGACTCATCCGTATCATCAGCCGCGATGTGATTGAGCGGGGCAGGGGGCTCGACAAATCCATCCGCCATTATCGTACCTTTGTGAAACCGATGCACGAACTCTTTATCGAACCTACCAAGCGGCTTGCAGACATTATCATTCCTGTGGGCGGCAATAACAATATCGGTATCGATATCCTTACTGCCAAGATTCGGGAAACGATGAAAAGCTGTGAAAAGCGATGAAGTAACTTTTAAAGAGGTTGTATGGTAAAAAAAAATTATCTTTGTGCTTTTATTTGAAAAACTTGATAAAAATGAAAAATAAACTTTGGCTTGTATTATTAATATCTGTTATTCAGATATTTACACTTTGTGGTAATCATGTTTCGGCACAGAAGCTGAAGCCGGCGGAGGTACCCTCTGATGTTGTCCAAACCCTTGACGAGCAATATTCATACGTCAAAGTGACGGGTTGGATGAAAGAGGGCAGCATGTATATTGCCAGCATCAAAGACGGTTCCACCAACGGAAAGGTCTATCTGACTGCTGACGGAGAGTGGGTGCGTACACTGTTCACAGTTCCAGTCAATGAACTCCCTTCTTCCATAACGGATTATGTGAAAGCTAATTATCCAGAATTTCTTATCACAGTCAGCTGTTTGGAGGAACAAGAAGATGTGGCCACGCACTATTATTTGGAGGTGAAACCAGACGGCGTTGGCATGAAGTCTTCCGTGCTCACTTTTTCCAGTACTGGAAATAATCAATTGCTCTCGCGTAAGGACCCGGAAGGTTTCCAAGACCCCACCGTGAAACAGCCAGACAAAATTGAACAGGCAAAAGCCGCTGCTGCCGAGAAACAGGCTGCAAAAGAGGAAGCCGCCAAACGCGAAGCTGCAGAAAAGGCCGCCGCCGAGAAAGCTGCAAAAGAAGCCGCAAAGAATTCACCCAAAACAAATACTCCCGCTACTAAACCCAGCAATCCTACAGCCAGCAAGCCTGCTAACAGCCAGCAGAAAGAGTCTAAACCCAAAAAAGAAAAACCTGAACCAGTGGTGAAAGACGAACATGGCAATATCGCCATCAAAGCCAGCACTGTGCCCGATGTTGTGTCCAAAGCACTGGTTAAGAAAGTGTTACATCCTGCAGAACTCAACTGGTTCCTCGTGGACAGTGTTTACATCGCTCGCTGTATGAACCAAGATAAGAAGACTGCCGTTTATATTACCCCGCAAGGTGTTTGGCAAAAGACTCTTACCATTCTGCCCGTGGAATCCGTCTCAGGACTTATGGCTAAGCATCTCAACGATTTTTATCCCGGTTGGAAGTTCAAAAACGCAGTGAAAGAGCAGCGCGCCGACAAGGACGACAAGATGATGGTGGAGTTCTACGAAAAGGCCAACTACAAGGCCAAATTGGTCACCACCGTTTTCTTCGACAAGGCCGGCAAGCTCATCCGCACCATTGATCCAGATTACGAGTTGGGAACCAACGACAAGAAAGAGAGTGCAGATGACGACGCTCTCAACAAATATTACGAGAAGATGAACATGTCGCTCGACAATGACGACGCATCCAGCGTGCCTGACAACGTGAAGGCGGCTTTTAAACTGAAATACCCGAAAGTGAACAACGTGGAATGGAAGGAGGACGGCTACATGAACTATCAGGCTATCTTCTACACGACCCGCGGCAAAGAGTTTTGCGTGTTCAACAGTTACGGTGAAATTGTTGAGACCTGGGTGATGGGCAAAAATGACAACCTCTCAGCCACTATCCAAGATTATCTGAAAAAAGAGTATAAAGCGTACAAACTCAAGGAGTTCTATAATGTAAAGCGTCTCGCCGACAAACTGAACGCGTACAAAGTGATTGTCGTCAATAAAAAAACTCAAGAAGAGGAGGAACTATGGTTTAACCTATCAGGTAAGCCGATAGAATATTAGATTTAAGACTTAAGATTTAAGACTATGGTGTAACTTAATGGTCCTCCAAAGTCTCAAGTATTACATCTCAAGTCTCGAAAAATAAAGCCAATGAAATACCTCGAAATCAAATTACATATCACCCCGGCGGACCCATGGAAAGAGGTCTATACCTCGCTGATGGCAGAGGCAGGTTGTGACAGTTTCATGGATGGTGACTCGGACAACGAGCTGTTGTGCTACATTCCTGAAAAGGACTATCAGGAGGATGTTTTCAAGGATTTGCTGGATGTTCCGCAGTTTCCAGAAGTCAAGGTTTCCCATTCAGTGGCACCGATGGAAGACAAGGACTGGAATGCTGCTTGGGAAGCCAATTACGAGCCTGTGATGATTGACGAGTGCTACATTCGCGCCCCGTTCCATCCCGCGCGCCCCGATGCGGACTACGAGATTGTGATTGAACCGAAGATGTCGTTCGGTACGGCACACCACGCTACCACTGCGCAGATGGTCTCCTACCTGTTGGAGACGGATGTTAGTGGTAAGGCCGTTCTCGACATGGGCGCGGGCACGGGTGTGTTAGCTATTCTCGCCGCGAAAAAGGGTGCGAATCCCGTCACTGCTATCGATAATGACGAATGGGCCTATAGAAACGGTTTGGAAAATGCGCAGCACAACCATTGCGACGAGCTTAAGGTGCTGTTGGGTGATGCCTCCCTGCTCGGCAATGAACGCTATGACATCATCCTCGCCAACATCAACCGCAATATCCTTTTGCAAGACATCCCACAATATGTGCAATGCATGAACGACAACGCATTACTCTTTCTTAGCGGTTTCTATGAAGAGGATTTGCCTGCTTTGCGCTATTGTTGTGCCAAAAACGGCTTGAAATACGTGGATCACAAGTCTAAAGATAAATGGGTGGCGGCGAAGTTTGAGAAAATTTAAACATGCCACAATGTTTTGAAATAGGGTGTGCAGAGATTGCTATCTTTTTGCTATCTTTGCGCACCATTTTTCTATGTTGCAATGAAGAGGATTTTATATATCAGTGTATTGCTGTGTTTTACCGTGTTGGCTCAGGCTCAGCGTTTTACGTCTTTCTCCAAAGATCCATCCAAAACAGTGGAGGAGATGAAGGAGTTTTATTCATCGGTGCCCAAAGACCGCCAAAAGGAGGCCAAGGCAATTTTGGAAGAATTCGAACAGCTTTGGACTGCCCAAATGGATCCGGGGAATCAACTGGTTTTCATTGAGGAAGCAAATAAGATGCTGAAGAAGAAGTATCGCCCCATTCCTCATTTTCAAAGTTTTATACACACATATAACATTTTTTCACAGAGCCAGTATGCCAACGAATCCGAAACATGGCAGAAGATTTTGGACTACCATATCGGTCATAGCTCCACCTTCTTTCAAAGCAAGATGGAACTTTATGAGCGTTTCTTCCGTGATAACATTATGAATCAAGGAGATAACGTTAAATGGGTAGCCATGGGTTTTTCAGACCATCTCGGATTTGATGAGGAACCCTACTTTGATTTCAAAGACATTGATCTTTGGGGGTATTCTGCTAAAGACAGTCTGATAGTAAGCGGTGTGAATGGGCGTTATTACCCTGATAAGCTGATGTTTAATGCTGATGGAGGAACAATTTCTTGGGATCGGGCTGGCTTGGAACCTAACGTGAAAGCAGAATTGAAAAAATATACTATCGACCTGCGATTCCCGCGTGTGGTGGCCGACGATGCGCTCTTTTATTACCCGAAATTGTTCGCACACCCGGTAATTGGACGTGTGGAAGAAAAGGCGATGCTTCCTACCTCAGAGGAGAAAGCGACATACCCGAGATTCGTTAGTCAGGAAGCTACGCTTCCTGTGAAAAATCTTTACAAGGATGTTGATTATGTGGGTGGTTTCGAGATGCGAGGAGCTTCCATCTTTGGAACAGGTCAAGGCGACACATTGGCCATTGTCACCATTTATAACGAGGGGGAGGTAATCATCAAGGCTCAGTCTCGCAGCTTCCTCATTAAGCCCACCAACTTGCTGTCGGAAGATGCGAAAGTCTCAGTCTATATCGAAACAGATTCGATTTACCATCCTGCCGCTAACTTCAAATACGATAATGAAAAGAAAAGTCTGCTCATTTCCCGGCCTAAACAAGGTGTGGGGCGTTCTCCTTTCTTCAACTCCTATCATAAATTGGATATGTATGTGGAATCGGTGCAATGGGTGACGACAGAAAAACGCATTGAGCTGAAGCCGATTGTGGGCAACACCAGCGACCAACAGGCCTATTTCGAATCCCAAAATTACTATGAAGAAGGGGTGATGCACGAAATCGAAGGCTTCAATACGGTCAACCCCTTATATACTCTTTGGCAACTCTTCAATAGTGCTGGTTATGAAAATCTTACAATCGAGGATGTGATTCGCTGGTTTAATAAACCACCGTTGGATATTAAGGCGATGATGATTGACTTCGCAGCACGCGGTTTCATCGAATATGATGTCGTTCATAATCAAATCCGCTATCGAAGTAAGATTGCACAATATCTTAACAATCGGGTGAAAAAGAAAGATTACGACTATATTAAATTGGAATCGAAGACGCACTATGCTTCTTTGGATTTGGTGACAAACGATTTGAAGATCACGGGTTGTGAGTTCTTTGTGCTGAGTGATCCGCAGATTGTGAACGTGTATCCTATGAATGAGTTAGTTACGGTCAAAAAGAATCGTAATATGGTCTTCTCTGGTCGTGTCATCGGTGGTCTGTTCGACTTTGTGACCCATAACTGTCAGTTTGACTATGACCGATTCTTGGTGGACATGGATGTCATTGACACGCTCATCATGTATGTGGAGGATAAGGACGGTCCGATGGATATGTACGGTGATTACAAGCTACAGCGCGTTCGTAGCCAAATCGAGGAACTTTCAGGTGTGCTCTATATTGATATGCCAGGGAACAAGAGTGGTATGACCGACTACCCCGACTATCCGATTTTCGAAGCGCGCAAGGGCGGTAAGGTGTTCTACGACAAACCCCATATTTTGGGCGGTGTCTATAGTCGCGATAAATTTTATTACGCGGTTAACCAGTTCAGAATCATTAATTTGGACAACTTTGTTATCGACTCTATGAAGTTTAGTGGTGCGCTGATCTCTGGCGGCATATTCCCCGACATTGCCGAGCCCCTGAAGGTACAGTCGGACTTCTCTTTGGGTTTTATACTTAACACTCCTGGATTGCCGATGTATGGTACAAAAGGTGCGTATCAAGGACGCATTAGTCTTAGTAACAGAGGCTTGCGTGGTAAGGGCAATATTGACTATGTCACCTCACATACCTTCTCCGACAGCTTGGTCTTCTATATTGACTCCACGAATGGATCGGCGAATAAGCATCTTGTAGATGAGCAGATGGCAGGTTCGGAGTTCCCTCCTGCTTCCGTGGAAGATGCTTACTTGCATTGGGAACCCTATCAGGATCAGATGTTTGTGCATACGTTAAAGAAGCCAATGGACATTTTCAGAGAGGCTACATTGACGGGCAATTCTAAAATAACCCCGAACGGCATGTACGGCACAGGAGTCGTGAAATTCAATCGTGCAGACATCTCCTCTCGTCTCTTCCAGTTTAAGCACCACGAACTGTTGGCGGATACTGCCAATCTGAGAATTTACGACATCAGTGGCGGCAAAGATGTCGCTTTCTCCACCGACAACTACAATTCTCATATCGATTTTAAGACCCGAAAGGGCCATTTCTTAGCCAATGGCGAGGCTTCC
>CAMJXE010000048.1 GCA_946409645.1 uncultured Bacteroidales bacterium | reverse complement strand
CAAAAATAACATTTTTCTTCAAACACAACCATCAAAAATTCTCATACATCACTTTCACCCAAGAGTTAATGCACAAACCGAAATCTTGTCCACATTTTCTTATGGATGTTTAAAGATAACTGACATTTCCGGCAGGCGAAGCAGCGAATACTGCCGCTGCGCCAAATCCATATTGCGTTGGAACTCCCTAATCAATATATCTTGAGAGAACTCCGACTCGACCAGGTAGGGGTTCTCGCGCATATATTCCTACACCATCTCGTTGTTCACCAGAAAGATGCAAGTTAACTCTTACATCACGGCAATGGATATTTAGCGAAACGAATGCCGTTTCTTTGAATTAACGACACATAGTAATAATTATCATCCGCGAAAAGAAAATCGCGGTATAAATGGAAATCATCTACATATTTCACTAAAGTCTGCTGAGATACTGTTCCGTTTTTTGCTATTTTGGTGCAGACACTGGCATATTTATTATTGGCACCCCATGGGGAAATCGACACACTTTCACCTTTACCAGGATAAGGGATATTGTCAACAGCCTCATTATAAATAAGGTACAGGTCGTTGTGGCGCACGAAAGCGCTGAACGACACGAATACATCTTTCCAATCCGACGGTTTTGTCCTGGAAATGCCGTTCTGGTTTTTGGGGACAATCTGGACAGTGGCGGATCTCCCTGGTGTATATCTGACCACGAGAATGTCCCCCGTCCGGTAGGTGTAATAGCCATAATCCACGGAGAATTTCATTACGCGTGACACGTGTTCGCCACAAATGACTATTTCTCCATTCTCCGTTTCGAAAATATATTTACAAGCAAGACGATGCCATGGACGGACAGGATGAGGAACGCTCCGGTCTGTTTTCGGATATTTGGCGAAATAGTCGGTTCCAAACCCATGGTAAAATTCAGATATAAACTCCTGTGTATTAGGATTAAACGTGTAAATAAACATACCTGTTTCCGTACTCAGCTCGTCTAAGCCTTCCTTGTAAAAACCGCAAAGAATCACGTTCCCGTCTTTGGTGGGCTTGGCCATGACATGCTCGGCATAACCGTAATCCATCTCTACCCTATTCATCTCCATCCCATCTTCGTCAACACGAATCAGATGCAAATACTGCTCCGTAATGTTTTTTTCATCTTTGTCCTTATTGATGGAAAGGAACGGCATGTAGAGCGTTTCTTTATTGTCGAGACAATAATCATAAACACGGAAATACTGCTCTTCAATGTCTGGAACTATATCGTTTTCCCATTCCATATTGCCGTTTTGATCAAACACCATGGCATGGATTTTCGAGATGTTGTCTTCATAATCCTGATGATAGATCAACAAAGCAAAGTGATCTTTGTCAGGCGATTGGACAAATTTAATGTCGTAGGTGATTTCATACTCGAACGAGCAAATTGCAGCATCGGTCACTAGTTTGTTCTGTTCGATATCGGGATTAAGCACGTCCAAATGCACATAACAGACTTTAGGTGCTGCATCATCATGAATATATAACAGCCTTTTTCTGCCATCGCTGCCGGCAAAGGAAACAAAAGAGTAGTACCGTTTGTCGGCAAACTGCACCTTTGATGTGGAGAAAGCCATGTCTTCGTTGTCAAAAGAGACAAGTAAGTCTGCTTTTGTCTTGGCATACGGCTGTGCCAAATACAGGGAAGTGTTGGCATCGTCATGTGAAAGTGGCCATACGCTGAAAGTGGAAGACTGATACCAGACATTTTGTACGGGTTTACTAACCAATTTGGTTTGCGACGGTATCTGAGCCACGCATATTGTCAAACATAATATATTGACAATCAATAAAATAACAATACAACCTCGTTGTTTCATAATCCTTAAATATTTTTGATGAAGCTTCAACGAGCAACATTGAAGTTTACGAGTGCAAAATTAGAAAAATAACCATCTTGCTGGGAAAACTTTGCCGTGGCTATTGGCCGTGCAAACGAAAGGAGCGTTTTGTATTCCTCACTATATCCGCCGCCTTTGTCCGTCAGATGGATAACAATCACGTCAAACAAGGGGTAGTCGAGGTATTCAATGTAATAGGACGTTTCCCCCGTAAAATTTTTCGGGAACTGAATGCCTAACAGTGCTCCTTGTGGAATTCTGCTGTTTTTGCCGTTTTTCGTGTTGGAGTCAGAATCACCTTTCTCCTTGAGCTCATAGTCGCCATAGACCTCCTTGACGGTTTTGTCGTCGTTGAGGATGACCACCCTGCAGTGGAAGTCGGTATAGGAGGTCTCGTTCACGACCTTCACTTGGTTGTAGGACTTTTCGCCGCCTCCCACCACGAAGGTCTGTATCTCTTGTTGGGCGAAGACAGCCGTTAGGGCCATCAAAAATAATACGGATAAGATTGTTCTTTTCATTTTTTTAAAGGTTAAAGGGTTAAAAGGTTAATGGTCACTTTTGTAATTCTTAATTTTGAATTCTTAATTCTTCATTGTTTCCAGCACCCTCACAATGTCCTCCTCGCTGAACGTCACAGGAGCGGAATAGTTGATGGAGTCGGCGGCGATCATGCGGGTAAGTTCCTCATAATTGGACGACTTCACGGGAGACTCCAGCTTGTCCAAGCCACAGGTGACGATCAGGTCTGAAACGGCCTGCAGGAACTTTTCGACAGCGAGACGGTCGTCCGTGTGGTCGTCCACCAGCTGACAGTAGCGTGCCATCATCGCGTATTTCGACAGGCAGGCGGCTTTCTGGTACTTCAGCACGGGCAGCATCATCAGCGTGATAGCCTGACCGTGAGGAATGTGGTACTTGGCCCCGATACTGTGCGCGAAGGCGTGTATGTAGCCCGCCAGCTGCGTGTTGATGGCATTGCCGCCGTACATGGCCGCCCTGCACATCGCTAGACGCGACTCAATGTTCTCCGGCTCACGCATCAGCACAGGTAGATGCTTCAGAATCAGCCGTACACCTTCCAAGGAATGGTACGCATCTTCCACATAGACCGCTACATCGCTCAGGGTGCCTTCCACTACGTGGCTGAGGGCATCCATCCCGCAGGCGGCGGTCACCAACTGCGGCGCGTGGATAGTGAGTTCGCTGTCGAGTATCACGTGCGTGACGTCCAAGCCGACCAGCACGGTGGATCCCTTCGTGCCGCGCGCGTTGGTCACGACCGCAGCCACAGTCACCTCCGCGCCCGTACCCGCCGTCGAGGGCACGGTAATCATCGGCAGGGTCTTGCCCGGCACCACCAGGAACTTGCGCAACAGGGTCTTGGTACTGAGATGCGGCATCTTCACGCCTGCTGAAATCATCTTGCAGGTGTCCATCACCGAGCCGCCGCCGAGGGCAATCACACACTCGGCCTGGCACTCCATCGCGATTTTACGACCTTCGTCAATTAGCGCGATATTCGGTTCTGAGTTGATGTCGGCAAAGAGGGTGTACCCTACCCCAGCCTCTTCCAGCGACTGCATAATCTTTTGCTCGTAGCCAAGCTCATGCAAGGTCTGGTCGGTCACTAACAGCACCTGCTTGTAACCACATTCCTGGCAAATTGCACCGATTTTCTCACGTGCCCCATGACCCTCCACGACCTGCGGATCTGGCAACGGCACTCGGTGAATCACCTTGCCGGGTAGCTTATGTATCTGTTTTCTGAATTTATATGTGTCCATTGTTGACGTATGATATTTGATGTATGACGTGTGATTTATGATTTTTGGCTAATGACTTTGACATTGACTTTGACTATTCCCTACTCCTTTTTGCCTGAACTGCGGTGCAAAAATACGCAATATTTGTGAATACACAACGAATTCTAAACCGATGGCAGGCGATAGCGGAAAAAATGTATTTTTGTAACGAAAATACACGGGATAATTCTTAATGTAAAATATTGATTATGAACAAGATTGTAATGATCACTGGTGCGACAAGCGGCATTGGGCTTGGGTGTGCACGGAAATTCGCCGAAAATGGAGACAAACTGATCCTGACGGGTCGTAAAGAGCAACTTCTGGAAGAGATCCGCCAAGAGCTGACATCCAAAGGCACGGAAGTGTTGACACTGACCTTCGATGTGCGCGACCGCGAGGCGGCCACCCGCTGCGTCAACAGTTTGCCGGAAGAATGGCGCGATATCGACGTGTTGGTGAACAACGCCGGCTTAGCTCTCGGACTGGAGCCCGAATACGAGGGCAGTTTCGAGGATTGGGAGACGATGATCGACACCAACATCAAGGGTTTGCTGACGATGACCCGCCTCATCGTTCCGGGTATGGTGGCTCGCAACCGCGGACACATCATCAACGTCGGATCCGTTGCCGGCGATGCCGCCTACGCCAACGGCAACGTCTATTGCGCCACCAAATCGGCGGTGAAGACCATCACCGACGGTCTGCGCATCGACGTGGCCAGCAGTGCCGTGCGCGTGACGAACCTCAAACCGGGATTAGTGGAGACGAACTTCAGCAACACGCGCTTCCATGGCGACACGGAGCGTGCCGCCAATGTCTATAAGGGCATCAAACCGCTCACCGGAGACGATATCGCTGACGTGGCTGTTTATGCCGCCAACGCCCCCGCTCACGTGCAAATCGCCGAAGTGCTCATCCTCGCCACCCATCAAGGCAGCGGAAGCGTGATCGTGAGGAAATAAACAATCGCGCTAACGGATCAGATCTCTTCGTAACCGCCATCACTATCCGTCAAATGTATGACAATCACGTCAAACAGCGGGTAGTCTTTGTATTCTACATAAAAGGAGAGCGGCTTCTTGACACTCTTCGGCAATTGTATTCCCAAGGTCGCACCTTTTGGGATTCTGTCTAAACTTTTCGTGTTGGAGTCGGAATCCCCTCTCTCTTTGAGTTCGAAACTACCATAAACCTCTTTCTGGCTTTTGTCTTCATTGTAAACAATGACTCGACAATTGAAATTCTCCAATGAAGTTTCATTGACGACGCGCACTTGGTTGTAGGACTTCTCCGGTCCCTCCACCACGAATGTCATCTCTTTTTGGGCAAAAACGGACATCGCCGCCATTACTAATACAATTACTACAATCGATTTTTTCATACTATTTTCATTCAACATTTGTTATATTTTATTGATCGTTCAACATCGATCGTTGATCATTGATTGCAGAGACTCACGCCCCTTGCCTATAATATGACGTCCCTATGGGGCTTTCAAGGAAGATGTTTCATTATGATTGGGGTTATTCGTTATCCACTGCTAATTCATAATTATTGGAACAGTACTTTCAGCTTCCTCAAATCTCAAATCCCAAATCCCAAAACGAGGCAAAAATAACAAATTCAGCGAAAAATATTCAACCGAAAAAAAAGGAGCCCAAAAAATCACGGACTCCTTCATTTCTAATCACTAATCACTAATCACTAATTTCTAATTCTCCAACTCCGCCTTGATGGCATTGTTGATGAGGGTCACGAAATCGCCAAGCGGCATGGTGCCGTCGTTGACGTTGCCGTGACGGCGCACGCTAACAGTACCATCTTCCTCTTCCTTCTCGCCCACAATGACCATGTAGGGAATCTTGGCGGTTTCCGCATCGCGAATCTTGCGGCCGGTCTTCTCGCTACGCTCGTCGATGTAGCAACGGATGTCCTGCTCGTCTAACGCGGCCTGCACCTTGCGAGCATAGTCCATGTATTTCTCGCTGATGGGCAGGATAACCACCTGGTCGGAGGTGAGCCATAGTGGGAAGTTGCCGCCGGTGTGTTCGAGCAACACTGCCACGAAACGCTCCATGGAGCCGAACGGGGCGCGGTGAATCATCACCGGACGCTTCTTTTGTCCGTCCGCATCGGTATATTCCAAACCGAAACGCTCAGGCAGGTTGTAATCGACCTGCACAGTACCGAGCTGCCATTCGCGACCGATAGCATCCTTCACCATGAAGTCGAGCTTAGGACCATAGAATGCTGCCTCGCCCTCCACCTCGATGGTGTTCAGACCCTTTTCGGCAGCAGCCTCAATGATAGCTCGTTGCGCCTTCTCCCAGTTTTCGTCGGTGCCGATGTACTTCTCCTTGTTGTTCGGGTCGCGCAGGGAGACCTGAGCCTTGTAGTTGTCGAACTTCAACGTTTTGAAGATGTAAAGGATAATGTCAATCACCTTGCAGAACTCCTCCTTAATCTGGTCGGAAGTACAGTAGAGGTGAGCATCGTCCTGCGTAAAGCCTCTGACCCTGGTCAAGCCGTGCAACTCACCGCTCTGCTCGTAACGATAGACGGTGCCGAACTCCGCCAGCCGGAGAGGCAACTCTTTGTAGGAACGCGGACGTGCGGCATAAATCTGGCAGTGGTGAGGACAGTTCATCGGCTTGAGGAAGAACTCCTCGCCCTCCTGAGGCGTGGTAATCGGACGGAAAGAGTCCGCACCATATTTGGCATAGTGACCGGAAGTTTTATAGAGGTTGACGTTACCGATATGCGGAGTTATAACTTGCTGATAACCATATTTTTTCTGCACTTTACGGAGGAATTGCTCCAAACGGTCGCGCAGAGCGGCACCTTTCGGCAACCACAACGGCAGACCTTGTCCCACGAGTGGAGAGAAGGTGAACAACTCCAATTCACGACCCAGTTTGCGGTGGTCGCGTTTGGCAGCCTCTTCCAAAAGAGCCAAGTACTCGTCAAGTTCTTTTTTCTTCGGGAAAGTGACGGCATAGATACGGGTCAGTTGTTTGCGCTTCTCATCGCCGCGCCAGTAGGCACCAGCCGTCTTCAACAGCTTGATAGCCTTGATCATAGAGGTATCATGCAAATGCGGTCCACGACAGAGATCGGTGAAGGGACCGCTCTCGTAGAAAGAGATTTGGCCGTCTTCCAGACCGTCAATAAGTTCCACTTTATACTCGTCACCTTTTTTATTGAAGTAATCGAGGGCTTCAGCTTTGGGCACTTCACGACGCACGAACCGGATCTTTTGGGAAGCCAACTCCTTCATCTTCTCTTCGATTTTCGGGAAATCGTCGGAAGAAATGCTATAATCCATGAAATCGATGTCGTAGTAGAAACCGGTTTCAATGTGCGGGCCGATACCGAACTTCACGCCCGGGTAGAGCGACTCGATAGCGGCAGCCATGAGGTGAGCGGAACTGTGCCAAAAGGTGTCCTTACCTTCGCGGTCGTTCCAAGTATAGAGGGTGAGTGTAGCGTCCTCGTGGATGGGTTTGTCGAGTTCCACCATTTGGTCGTTCACTTTGGCTACCAACACGTTGCGAGCCAAACCTTCACTAATGGCCTGCGCCACCTCGTAAGCGGTGCAGCCCTTTTCCATTTGTTTGATAGAGCCGTCAGGCAGTGTGATGTTGATCATATCAATACTTTTTATCCATTTTCAAAACAAGTCGGCAAAAATACAATTTTTTCGGATATGGCGGGAGAAATTATGAGGATGGGCAGGGCCTACGCATCAATTTTTTTATTTGGGCGAGCCGGCGCGGCTTGGGAGCCGCCCCTTCCAAGCGTCGCAAACACACATTCACGGATCAACGTCGGGAAACGTCGCCCCCTCCCGCCGCGCCGTCGGGCTTTCCGTTACAATGTTTTTGGCCACCCGTTTCCGTAGGGGGCGAATCATCGTTCTCCCCTACAATCCGTTGTACGACAATGTTTTAATGCCGAAAATGGGCCAAAAACATTTCCACTTCAATCCCTCTCGCGCGCCCGTCCGCAACATCATCACGTTTCGCGGCGAACCATCCCATCCCCTCGCCCCACCATCTTTTCGCGCCGCGAATTCCCGCACAGGAATTTCCCCGGCGGTTCGCGGCGTTTCCCCTCCGGCTACAGATAGGCAACCGCTAACGCGGTTGGAGCGAGGGTCTGTGCATGCTCACCCACGAAAGCAACGACCACGGTAAGAAAAAGCTGCCCCTAAAGCGCAAATTGAACAAGGCCATGCCCAACCAGAACTATCTTGAGCTCCTACTGTCGAGGCTGTAGAACCACAGTCTTGCACAACACCCTCTCACCATACGATTGTAACCGATTGACAGTCAGCAAGTGCCGCTTCGACATGCTTTTTTCTCCGAAAACACAGCACGCCTCACACAGTTGAGAGGTAAAAATCGTCCGCCGGCTTTATGCAACATACTTCAATGCTCCGTGCAGTCGGAGTATTTGGATGTTGATACGTAAGACCTGAGACGTAAGATACGAAAGGTTGGTGTAAATACGTATGGATCACAGCACGGTAATGCTGCCTGTACGACGGAATGGTCGTCCTGAGGTATCGGTATATTTGATGACGTAATTATAAATCGTCTGATATTTGATTTCACCACGACACTCGCCATTCCATTTGAAATTTTTGTCTGTACTGTAATATACCATCTCACCCCAACGGTTGAAAACAGCTATTTCAAAAAGAGCCATATTGCGCTGATTCTGCTCGGGAATGCAAAAACAATCATTCAAACCGTCACTGTTAGACGGAGTGATGGCGTTTGGAAGATACAGGTCGAAATGGCAGCCCTCAACTTGAATGTGTGCAGTATTACGGCAATCGCCTTGCATAGATGTCACTGCATAGTATCCTGGCGAAATCACCGTAATGTTTGGAGTCGTTTCGCCAGTGTTCCATACATAGTTGGGCATTCCAGTCACTACCATCAGTTCTGCTGACATTTCTTCACAGAAGTCAGGTGTCAAAGATACAATAGACAAAGCCGTGTCTATAATAGTCAGATGCAGTGACACCATGCTATCGCAACCTTGAATACTCTGCATCGTAAGAATTCGGTCAAGCACTTCCACTCCTACTGTTTCCAGTGGAGTGATGTTGAAGCCGTTCGCACTATATCCATCGCCTTCGCAGACCTTGTCTTCCAGAACGGTTTCGAAGCTTGAGTGAACTGTCAGAAACAGTAAAACTGCGCTATCGCAATATCCTGTAGCATAGTGTTGCTCGAATGTGTATTCACCTGGTTCAGCCGTCTGATCAGCCATGATGTCGAAACCGTTTTGTTGATAAGTTTCGCCTTGACAAACCTCAGCGGTGATTGTATCGGAGGTGTTGGACCATACACTCACAGTCACTGTGTTACTAAACGCTATTCCACAACTTTGGCTGATCCAAGCGCGACGAAGTGAAAAGTCATTTGCGACAGGGTCAGGATAGATGTAACCTTGCGTATTGTTCGTGCCCGGAGCGGGTGTCCAGTCCGTGCCGTTGGCGGAGATCTGCCACTGGTAAGCGCCGTTGTCGCCGCCCGAGGCCGCCGTGCCCGTGAAGGGCAACGGCTGCTCGCCCTCGCACATCATCTGGTTCTCGGTGATTGTGCCGGGTTGCAGAGCGTCGTTCAGCGTGTTCAGCGTCACCGTGGCCGTCGCCACACATCCGATCACATCCGTCACCGTGAAGGTGTACGTGCCCGCCGGCTGGTTACTGATGGAGGTCGTGGTAGAGACGCTCGCGCCCGCCACGTCCGTCCACGCGTACGCGAAGTTCGGCATACCGCCCGTCACCATGGCCGTGGCCGCGCCGTTGCTGCCGCCGAAGCAAGTCACGTGCGTCACGTTCGGGATTGTCACCGCAATCTCGTCCACGGTCAACGTATAGGTCACCACGCTGTCCGCGCCATGACTCGTCAGCAACGTGTCAACGAACGTGCCCGCCGCCGCGAAGACGTGGCCGCCCCATGTGTAAGGCAGGTTGGCGGCACAGACGGTGGTATCGACTTGGTTTGTAACGTTCTGATAAACTTCTATATGGATGGTTAAGATGCTGTCGCATCCTAAAGAATTGGTAAAGTTTTGGGTGTAGGTTCCTGTTTCAACATACGCGCTGTCGTTATAATGATAAGGCAAGGCATTCTGAACAACGGCAGTATCAACCATTGCGCTTGTAGAATGGTTGACGGTCAGATGCAACGTCACCACGGAGTCACAACCCGCCGCATTAGGCAGTACGTAGGTGGCCGTATCAGTATTTTCGTGGTAGGTGATGCCGTTGATCCAAGTCAGGGAGTCGCAAGCAGTAAGCGTATCTATGCCTGTGGTGGAGTGGAGAACCGTCAGGTTCAAGACCACAAGGGAGTCGCAGCCACTCGACGTAGAATATAACACAGGATAGGAACCACTTTCGTAGTAGGTGTTCTCACCATCCCATGTCAGCGAATCGCAAACGACGGCCTCTACGAATTGTGTGTCAGAGGGGATCATCACAGTAATATAGAGGGAATCTCCAAGAACATTAAGACAACTGGCAGAATCTGTTCCCGTCATATAATACCATCCTGTCTGCGCGGTGTCCGTTACGGGCAGCACAAACGGGGGTGACGTAAGGTTCAGATTTCCTGGTCCAGTAAGAACAATATGATCCACATTGGGAGCCGTGTAGCCGAACACGAGGTTGTCTCCAAGACAGACTATGGAGTCCATATCAAAATTGATGTACGACGAACGGGCATAATCACTGAAAAAACCGTATGAACAGTCTCCCCCTGGTGAACCGTCCAAAATACCCAAATGGAATCGTGCCGAATCGTTCTGCAATGTCATCACCGAACCTACAGACACATAATTGCTGATATTCTTAACACAGTAGGATAAGTTCGAGGAATTGGGAACTGCCATGAAATCAGCCGCTGTGATAGCGTTAGGATTGCCATTGAGTTTGAAGTCGTACACATAGTCTGTATTCACCACTATCGTCACCACCGACATTGAAGAATTGGGGCGAAGGTGCGTCACCTTGTTTGACCCCGTACATTCGATTTGCGGCAACATTGTACCACCCAACTCACAGCCTATAGCCGTCATCTGGAACACCACTACGGGTTTGTCAGACTCTACATTATAGGCTGTAGTGGAAGAAGACAATGCGTAATTGATTGACTGACCTATATCAAGCATGGATTGTGTGACACCATTAATGCTGACCGTCGTTTGGTTCTCAATTGGGAAAATAAAGAGGTATTCGAAACTGGAGGAGTTGCGCAATGCTACATAGTGCGTACCCACCATAGGAACAGGAACGAGCTGGTCGCCAATCAGGTCGAAACAACCGCCGGGCGCGTAAACGCTGTCATCGGTGGAATTCACCGCAATGGGTTTGTTGGAGTGGATGACCGTATTGTGGAGATGCGCACTCGCTGCAGTTCCGTCAGCCCTGACGGCGTAACTCTGCCCCCGCTGCAGCGTAACGGTGACGGTACTGTTGGCCGGAATCCCCCCGCGAAGCGCCACCGGAGCCGTAATCTGCACCACCGTATTGTCCTCCGTTGCAATAATCTCGATACTGCTGGTGGAAGAGCTATAGTTGTTGCTGTATTGGATCTGCGTGGGCACGATAAAGTCTGTACCTAAAGCATTTTCGCCTTTCAGGGTATAGATTTCACTATTGTTTCCCACGCTCTCGTAATAACACGACACAGGCGTGGTGGAAGTGATGTACATTCCCCTTGAAACCACTGTGTTGATTGGTTTTGTCTCCATGACATCCACCAAGCTTGACACATCATAGACATGAAAGTTATTGGCAGGAATGTTGAATGTGACAGGAGTGAAAGAGCTGTTGGCAGGTTGGGAGAAGGTGACCGTGGCGGGCTCATCGTAGGTGGTCACGCAAAAACGTATCGGTGTCTGCTGATGATTGATTTCCAAATCCGGCGGCGCAAACCAAAATACGGTGTCCGTCTGCGCATATCCCTTCAGGCACACACAGCAGAACACAACCATCACACGTAGTGACCATATTTTTGATTTATTGAATGAATAATTTGACATTAAATACACTTTCTATCTCAAAAATTTATCTTTAGTTTCACATTCACACCAAGGCGGCACCGAGCGGCCAGTTTCATGGTGTAGGCCATGCTTTGATACTCCCCAGACGATTCAGAGAGACAGAAACTGTCGTTCGCATCCACTTTTGCATTACTGAAAAACAAATTGTTATACACAAAAGCAGTCTCAAGGGAGAGAGCAGGGCCAACACAAAACTGAAGTCCTGCGAGCGCGGTGCCATAAAGCGAATACCGGAACGCCTTCCCATTGTTCGTTACGATACGGTTGTCCGGAAATGATCCGAAATCGTAATAACCGTTCTCATCAATGACGATGTTGAACAACTCCTCGCCATACCGCCCGGCATACGTGGCCCCGAAAGAGACATCGGAGGTTCTGGTGAAATCAAACAGATTGTCAACACCTGCTGCGACAAAGAGCGACAGATACTTCAAAAAATACCAGTCGTAGCGAAAGTCCAACTGGAAAGAGGCGCAATGTCGGAGCAGTTCCTCATCATAATGGTCAACAGTGACAATGCGCTCATAATCAAGCCCATCCGGGTCCGTGGCATCAAATGAGGTGGCGTAATGTCTTGCCCCGAAAGAGTGGCGGACCTGGCGGTATGCCGGAGCCAATTCCAAGCTCAGCCGATGGCGATTCTTGGCAAAGAGCTGTCTGGCATACAACAACCCCACGCTAAAGTCACGAAGTCCGAACGTAGCGCCCTCGAAATCGTTCTGATACTTATCCAACAACCAGTCACCATTGCTTTTAAAATCGTCATAGAATAGAAACGAACCCGTGACTCCAAGTGCATTTTTGATAGTGCGTGCACAAACCACATAGTGTTTTCCTTGCGAAGTCGGAACAATCTCATACCAGTAGGCAGCGGATCCATTTCGTTTCAATTCTTGAAGAATTTGATTATCAACACGTTCATACCAATTTCCGATTTTAACGGGGGCCCCGCTGACCGTTCTGGCCCTCAACCTTCTTGGGCCTCCCGATACCGATTTAAAACGAACAAGAATCTCATTATCAGAGAGGCCCGATATAGGCGCAGCATTCTCTTCCTGCCCTTTCGCCATTACGACAAAAACTATCAGCAGGAGAATCACCCATATTCTTTTTCCATCATGAACGCTCATATTTTCAACAACTTGAATGAATACAATTGATTACCAACCATTACTTTCAAGATATAGACACCCGAAGCGAACGACACGGGAATGATATCCGATACCTTTTCCTCAATTCCATACTCGCGCATGAGCAGATGCTTGCCATTCGCGTCATATAAGGTAGCAGTAATGTTGTTTGGAGACAAAATATTGACATACAACACGATGCGGTTGTTCGACATATATGCTTCCACGACACCGGCATCATAATCGGCTGTGGAAGTCATCACTCCTTGAGCGTAATAGGAACGATTGTCGCAGCCCTCGCCGATGGGTTCTGACAGATAGGTCTCCACCCAGTAGCGGAACGACAGCGTGTCGATGCCGAAATCGTAGAGGCAGTAGTTGTGATCGCCGGGCATGACAACCTCGTCATAGGTTTGGAGGTCCGTGTAACCCCAGCGGTAATGCACCTCGCCGTAGTCGGAATTTACCGACTGACAGACGAGGATATTCGTGTTCGCCTTGCGTCGAACCTCAGTCGTGTCAGGCGCAATGCGGTTCACCACCTGAATGAGGAGAGA
This sequence comes from uncultured Bacteroidales bacterium, assembly GCA_946409645.1. Taxonomy (GTDB): domain Bacteria; phylum Bacteroidota; class Bacteroidia; order Bacteroidales; family WCHB1-69; genus F23-D06. The sequence continues at coordinate 8,945 of CAMJXE010000048.1, read as the reverse complement.
AGAGTCTGCAGCACATCCTGACTGCTCATCAGTCACTTGCATTCTGAGCAGCACATTGCCTGCGTTCATCTCATGGAGAACCACAGCGGGAACATTTTCCGCCCACAATTCATTGTTCTTGAACCATCTGTACTGGTAGTTGGGGTCGGAAACATCATAATAGTAGGTTGCAAACTGGTTGATGCAGAGTTCTGTTTCGCCGGAGATCGACTGCGGTGTCGGGGATTCGGAAATCATGAGGTGGAGGGTCACGAGAGAATCGCAGCCCTGAGAGTTCGTGAGCGTGTGCGTGTAATCGCCACTTGACGTGAAAGTAGTCCCATTCCAATCGAAGCTGTCGCACGACACGGCGGTTGTATCTCCAGCGTTAGAATAATTCACGGTAAGATGCAGTGTTACCACAGAGTCGCAGCCATTAGCATTCGTAAACGTATGCGTATATTCACCACTTGTCGTATAGGTGGTTTCGTACCAATCGAAGATGTCGCACGACACGGCGGTTGTGTCTCCAGTGTTGGAGTAGTTCACGGTAAGGTGCAGGGTCACCATGCTGTCGCAGCCGTTTGCGGAGGTGAATGTCTGCGTGTAGTCGCCACTTGACGTGTAGGTAGTTCCGTACCAGTCGAAGCTGTCGCACGACACGGCGGTTGTATCGCCAGTGTTGGTGGAGCTCACGGTGAGATGCAGTGTTACCACAGAGTCGCAACCGTTAGCATTCGTGAACGTGTGCAGGTAGTCGCCACTTGACGTGTAGGTGGTTCCGTACCAATCGAAGATGTCGCACGACACGGCGGTTGTATCGCCTGTGTTGGAGGAGTTGACCGTGAGGTGCAGGGTTACTACACTGTCACAACCTACAACATTAGTCAACGTATCATAGTATGTTCCACTTGTGGAGTAGGTCATACCATTCTGCCATGTGTAACTGCCACACTGTGTCTCAAAGAACTCGACATTACTGTCAGCTTCAAATATAGCCATTAGCGTAGTGTCAGACCGAATCACAACTTGTCGTGGGTTTTCGGTAACATTGTCTGCCCATTGCAGAAAATGGAATCCGCAGTTGGCTTGGGCTGTCAACACAGCCGTGTTGCCATCTGTGTAGTCCCCAGCTCCGGAAACAGTACCCATCGTTGAGTCAGCGCATATAGCTGTCAGGGTATATTGTGGTATAAACAACTCGAGTCTTCCCTTATTGCCGGCAGAATCTGTAGCCAGTGCGTAATACGAGTCATAATCGAATGTGGAATCCACCAAAAAGGCAGAATCAGCAGGAAGACAGGCATCCAACAAAAGACTGACACCTTCCCTTTGGCCATACAAGTCATACCGCCAGACACCCGACAAATTGTCTGTGGCCACAATTCTCATCCTTTTCTCACCTATCGAATCCGTAAAAGTGACCAAAAGACCTTCAGGAGGCGTGTTATCCACAATATTAGTCCATACGGAAGTAGGAATAGGCGATTCATTGTCAAAAGTAATCCATGCCCGATTACGAATGAACGTGCTGTCGGGCAGGTAAGCTTTCCTATTGATGGTGAAATGCACCTCACCAACACCGTCTCCGTTGAAATTGACAGGCAGGAATCCCAATTCCGGATCTGTAATGGGTAGCAACGACATCGTGTCAAGGGATGAAAACGTCCAAGTGGCCACAGCGAAAGTCGAGTCGATATGGTAGTTCAGTTGCACTTGCGCAATCACATCCATGGCAGGACGCATATCCAAGAAGCGGATGAAACTTTGCTCATCATTTACCATTTCAAGATACTCTCCAAAGCCGAAAGAAGTGGCCGAGAAGCTCTCAAGATCAAACACCTCACCGTCAAGCGTATCCTTCACCACCACCGTATGCGCAGGGGCGGTGGCGAACATGGTGTCGTTCTCAAATTCGATTATAAAGGGCATCTCCACTTGCTCCGCTCTGACGGCATGACTTCCGGATTCGGCGAGATAGCCGGTGATTTCGTTGGGATCCATAGAGAAACGCGGGTATGATTTACCTCCACCACCACAATTTTCGCCATGGCATGGAGGACAATTGGAGTTTTTCTTCTTGAATGCTTTTACACAATCAGGTATATTAAATACAGACTCGACTGTACTTGAGCCAGTTAACAAAACATCAACAATTTTATCAATTTCAGCCAATTTAAATTTAGAGAGTGATTGCGCACACGAAGCGACAAAACCCCATATCGAACTCCCAACATTAACCCCACTCATCGTGGCCGTAATAACGTCATACACACTATGTACGCTACTGTTATTTCCGCAACTGTTGCTAAAGAATTCATTGATAGTAACCACTGATGTCGAAATACAAGATACCAAATCTAAGCCAACATTAGGAATAAAAGAGGCAAGACTTATCACATTATCAAAGAAGCCTAACACACACGATATTTGGTCCACATGACAGCAATACCAGTCAGAAATACCATCAATAATGCTTTTTTGTCCTTTAGCAAGATTGGAGGTGTCCGCGTAATGGATGGTCAATGGAGCAAGTGTGTCCGGAACCACACACCATACATCAACGGAATCAGTCGAGGTTATCTGAAATTGTATCGTTTTAGTCTCATAACCATTCAGCGTTACCAAAAAATAATTACATCTGACCAATACAGAATCCCCTGTATCTTCATCTACGGTCCTAAATCTGAAAAAATGATGGTCATCTCCCATCTCGTCCGCCCAAGCCTCAAATTCTGCAACTTCGTCTGCTGAAAGGGAGTCCATATCAATGCTTGCTATGATTGATGGCAAATTCAGACCCGACACCTTGATATGAGAGATACCGTCATTGGATGATGTTCCTATATAGGCATGTATCGGCACATTATACGCTGTCATATTTCCCGTGTTGGTTATCGTATAGGTGAATGTAACCGTGCTGCCACGAAGAAAAGCGGAAGGATAGGAACATGTTGTTTGCAACACTATCGGCCTCGCCTCCTCTACATACACAACAGCCGAATCGTACAAGTTTTCATCTGTATAGACGAACACGCCACTGTACATTCCCGTGTCAACGCCCTCAAAATTGAAAACGACACTCATGGTGGTGTTGCCTATTCTCTCAATGTAAAGGGTTGAGACAGTGTCCGTCCCCCGAACGAGAAACACCGTATCCAAGCCGGAGAAGCCGTTGCCCTCAAAGGTGATGGTGGAGATGCCGCCGTTACCCACACGATGCACATCCCATGTCAGGACTGCATAGCGATAAATCCACTGATAGGAAACTGAAATTGTTCCAGTGTCTGCCGCATCATGCACCGCAAGGTAATAGTCTCCCTGCTCCCCTGCATGACAACTGTTCCATGTAAGCACGCTGTCATTGGAGACATGGAATAACATTTCGCCATTAGGCGCATAGAGTTGCATCGTACATGGCTTATCTACTTTGAAAGAGAGACTGTCTCCAGGACCTGCTCCAAGTTTAAACCAACGAATGGCATTGTTGGTCGGCGCCGCGACTGTTTTTGTCGTATTGCGTTCGATGGTGTCCGCATAGACGGTGTCGGCCATTGCGAAATCCACATAGGGTTTAGTTTTGGTTGCAAATCGGCCTGCTGCATTGTAAAATCGGAGGTGGATTTCATTTTTGGCATGGATTAATGGAACTCCGTTGTTGGGGTTGAAGTGGAAACATTGGGATCTGATGGGGAAGGAGGGTACCGAAAGCATTGACACTACGTTAACGGTGTCCTGCGGAGAAACTGTAAAACTTTGTTTCAGAGAATCCAAATCGTTAAGCCAGTATTCGTACTTCACAATCTTATTATCTTCCTGCGGTTTTTTGTAGAACAAGAAACTCTTAAGTGTAAGATTGTTACCTGAACCAAACTGCGCATTTAATGTGTGAAAACCAGAACTCAAACTGTCCGCATCAAGAATCAGATGTCCATTATGGATTTGTCCTGATTGTTGATGGTCATTGTCCTGATCGAACCAAAAAACATACTCAATACTGTCGCCAAGGGTAGCAGGAACTTTGTAGAAGAGACAGCTCTTAAATGTATGGTAATCACCACTCCTAAATTGAGCATTAAGGGTATGAATACCGTCACTCAAACTATCCACATCAAGCAGAAGATGGCTATGTGAGACATGTCCGGAAAGAAGATTGGCATAGTCTTGGTCGAACCATACAACATACTCCATGCTATCGCCGAGAGTAGCAGGAGATTTGTAGAAGAGATAACTTTTGAATGTATGGTAGTCACCATTTTTAAATTGTGCATTTAGGGTATGGAGTCCGACACACAAGCTGTCCACATCAAGCAAAAAATGGTTATTCAATGTATAACCGGACTGACTATTGACGTGGTTTTGATCGAACCAAAAGACATACTCCATGCTGTCATTTTGAGAAAACGGTGATTTGTAGAAAAGGTAATGTTTGAAAGAGGTATAATTGTGAAAATCGAACTGAAAAGTAATCGTATGTATGCCTGTGGCCAACGTTCCTGCATCCAACAAGAGATTTCCGGTCGAGGTGCTGTCGTGATGAGCATATTCATGATCGTAGTCGAACCAATAGCTATAACGGACCTGATTTCCGTTGTCGGCATCAGGAATACGATAGAAAAGATACGAACATGGCGGGAACCAGTTTCCTGTACTATCTTGAACTTGTAGGAACAGCGTGTGGACACCGGAAGACAGTTGGCTCGTTTCTATGAGGGGCTGCCAGCTGCTTGTGGAGAACGTATTTGTAATCCGACTGTCGTGCTGGCCGTCAAACCAATATTGCAGTCGGAAAACAGACTGTGCCGACACCACACTGCATAGCACTCCCGCTATCAATGTCAATAAACATCGTTTCATAACGCAAATGGTTACGGTTTATTCTGACACGACTTGCACATCCACGCTCAACTTCCCTTCAGCATTGGTGTGCGGTGCCACATTACATCTCACATAGCGGGGAGTGGTGACTCTTGGAGTGAACGGTGCCATACCTCCATAAACGCCAATTTGTGTTCCGTCACTTCCAAGGATATTTGTGGCTATACTGTCTTGCAATTCGAATTCAGTGTCTATAAACCGACCGTTTTGGAGTCCGCTGAAATCCTTGAAAACAGAGGACAGAGTGCTGAAATTATGGTTTCCGTATGCGGAACTCTCAAAATAGCCGTCAATTTTAATGCCAATGCAATTGAACGTCGCTAAAGGGTTGACCGCGTTTGTAAACGAGGCACTACTAATCAAGATACTGTTAGTACAGGTAAGGTTGGGGGTGTTTTGTACGGCTTGTGACAGTACATTTTGGGAAATGTATGCTATACAATTGATTAACGAACAACCATTCGAATTAGTAAAGCTATAGAAATTGATAATACTGTTTACAAATTGGGAATTATAGATAGATTGACAAAAATAGTAATGAATGATACAATTAACAAAAGCTGCATTCTGTACAGTTTTTATATAAGTAGATTGAATATTATCAAACATGCATTTCCTAAAAGTCGGATTATTGAGGAATTGAAAATAGGTGTTTGAAGCAATTCTAACGCCCTCAATAACAATATTTGATGTTGTATCAACATTGCTGCCTAAGGTACATCCGTTGATGATGGTTGGTTCCGCATCGGCAATCGTGTCGCGGATCATCCCATTTCCTCGGATGGTGATGGATTTTTCAATACTGATTTGATCGAAAGCACCGGATGACAACAGGATAACGTCACCGTTGACAGCCGAATCATACGCTTGTTGAAGGGCTGTTGGACCATAGAATATGGAAATGCTGTCGTTGTGGTTCAATGTGGCCAGCTGCTGTTGTGCGAAACACATTGTTACCAACATTGTCATGATAGAAAAGAAGAGAGTCTTTTTCATTTTTCAATCGCCCGTTATATCCCATCGGCACGTCGGTTCTTTAAGTTAAACTATATTAATTATCGTATTATTTACTTGACAATATAAATTCTGCAAAATCATGGTTTGCAATCAGGAAGATGAAAAATCTACAGGTATTCGCGAAAACCGAAAACAATCAATCATCTTTTTGGAGAATTTCGCGAGCTCTTTCCGCATCGTCACGAAATTGCTGGAGCATCGTTGAATCTGTGTCAGAGCATTCCTTTATCACATATTCTCGCATAACGCACTCAATCTGTTGATCAAATTCCGCTCGTTTTGTCATAAGTAATTCTGTATCTTTCAGAACTTCATTCACCTTGTCTAATATTTCATCACGACACTCTGCAGTCATCAATTCACTAAAAGGAAGATCGGTGAATTTTCTTGCCATGAAACTATTCGTCGTAATTCCCCAATCGCCCTCGCGAGTCAGATACCAGCCGCTTCGTCCACTCTCTTCATCATCAACCACATTCAGCATTCCTATCGCAGCCCCTAAGAACAGATAGGGGACAAACTCCTGTGCCGTTAGGATTTTCTCTCCCATGATTGGCGGCAGGCAAGTGCCATTCCCCTCACTGTGCAAAAAAATTCGTGCATTCCTCGCCTCTGCCTTATAAGAACTTTCGGTCAGCATTTTGTACGCTCTTTCATATTCTGGAAGCCATTTTAGTGCACGCAATGGAAAAACAGATTTCACGACAGCAATGGTAATTTCATTGTTCGTTTCATCCGAAGTGGCGAAATCGATTATTCTTCCCGGCGTGACATTGCCAAAGGCACTGCGGAATGAGTATTCCAGTTTCTTCGCCAATTCCTTGAGCGTATCATCCCCTTCGGGAGAAGGCAGCGTGACGAGAATAGTCTTGCGGTTGATAGTCTCTGGATATGCTACTGGATTAGGATTATTATTGAGAGTTTTCTGCAACTCTGTGTCGTCAAGTAGAATAAAGACCCCACTGTTGTCCACAGCATTTTTTGTAAAAGCACGAATGTCATCGTCTGTTATCAGTATTTTCTGTAACAGCTGAAGAAGGTTAATGCCGATGAGTTTGTCTTTTGTGCATTCCACATCATGAATATCGCGCACCTGCTGGTCCATCACCTTATCCACCACCTCAAATACCTTCTCTATAGTCAGGCTCTTGGTGAGTTCATCGAAATGGGCGCATGTTTTATTGCCCATTAACTCATGGCGCAAAATGCTTGCTATGTTTTCCATGCGGTTGTGATCCAACAACAGACTCTTCTCGAAATCAGCGACCTTGGCATCATTGCATATTTCAATCACAGCCTGATTCATGTCTCTTAAGCTACCTCGCGGCTGGTTACGGTCGCTGATACGCTTGGCCGCTTCTTCCACACATTGAGCCAATGCCTCGACAAACATTTGAACCTGATTCTGGAAATCTTTGAAAAGAATCTGTAACTTACTGAGCAAACGAGCGGCGAAATCCATTGCGACCAGCTCTGTTTTCGCAGTATATAGGTTGGTTAAGATTGCCTGATGTTTCACATAACAAACTTGGGACTGTCGCCCTATAACCTTTTGCAACAGATTCAGATGAGTGTATTCATTCATGTTGCACGTCAATTCCTGCTCAAGATTCGCGATTTTCACTTCATAGGCATTAATACTCTTGGGAACTTCATTGCATCGTTCCTTTATATAATCAAGGACAATGTCACATATATGAATTAAATCATTGAGGCCCAGACGACCCTCGTACCATTGTGTGTACAAGTCTTGCTCTAAGGTTTCCAGAATGTGTTCAGCTTGGGTTCTCAACACATCTTCTTTACACTTATCGCAGTAATATTCCTCTACACCTTGTTTATGAATACGGAAAACTTTTTTATAGGTGTCATGGAAGAATTGTTCAAGATAATTCAATAGATTGCTGTCCGCATTCTTGGCATCATCATAATTACAGGAAAAAGACAGATTCTTCCAAAAATCCTCAATTTTTTCAATTTTTCTGTCTGTATCTAAAATACGTTCATTCAGCATAAAAAAGCTGTCGTCAAGCATCCATTTACGTCTCTGTCCATGATCCTTAATATTAAGCAGCTCATAATCCTCCTTTGGGGGATCGGTGATAAAGCCAAGATTATCTTTGTAGTTATTATACAGCATCTGTTTAAACACACTGTCCGCCAAAGTATAGCAAATGTGTTCCACCAATCGCCGTTCTGGATATACAATACGCTTAATACCGAAAGAACACACAGCTTTTGTGCGTGCGCTTTCTTTATCGTACCATGAAGATATTCTATTTAGTGCGTTATATTCTATCAAGTAATCACATAAACCATGGAATGAAAGGCTACGTTGAAGATCGTAGTATCCATAGGAGGGTGACGCAAACAGCAAAAAAAACACCATGTCGGCCAACAATTCAGGCAGTTCTGTAAAAGAGTTCACCTCTATCCCATTCTCATTGACGTTTGAGTAAACCATCAACCCGAACTGTTTAAATAGACGAGTATCGATGTTCACATGCTTTGCACCCGTCTTCACATCGCACGGGAGAAACACTCCGACATTAAGAGCAGACAGTTCACACAACGCAGCATAAGCGTTCTCACGAATGTTATGTCCTGTCGGAAAATCAGTTCCCGGCACCATTGCATAAACCGTAATCTCTGCAGTATTCCATTTGAAAGTGTCATCTGCACGAAGCTGAGCCACCGCATCAATAATACTTCCTGAACCTGTACCGCCCGCCAAACCCGTAAAAATATGGATGTGACAACCGACTTTGTTGCCGCTGACAGAAGTCACTTTTTCATACTGATTCTTTACAGCTGCCAAGTATTTGCTGATATTGGCAGCAAAAAAGATGCGTCCTGCACGGCGTTTCTGTCCGACAGCAGCACCCACTTCGCCAATGGCATTCCTCATCATTTCACCATTTTTGACGATATGTTTTAGACCGGGAAAGAGTTCCGGGTTGTTGAGAATCATGTCCAGATCGGCTGTCTTGATGTTCACGAATTCCGATTCTCCACAACCGGGAAAGAGTTCCGGGTTGTTGAGAATCATGTCCAGATCGGCTGTCTTGATG
>CAMJXE010000047.1 GCA_946409645.1 uncultured Bacteroidales bacterium | reverse complement strand
TCAGTCATTGGCTCTGATAATCAGCAGCTTTCTCACGATTCTCATTCGGGCCATAGACAGTTCTTTTCTAACACACGGCAAAAATGCACCCTTCTGCCGACATCTCGTGTCTTTAAGCTGTTTTTTCTACACTGACACCTCCTGTCCCCCCAAACAGGGTGGGGGAGCGGCTGACCAAAGGAACGGCGGTGGGTGTGCGGCGCTTGGAAGCGTCGGCCTCTAATGTCAGTGCGATTTTCCCCCGCCACTGACACCCCGTGTGCACCGGCGTGTTGTTTCTTTGCACCGTCAAAGTTATTCACCCAAAAACAAGAAACGTTATGATGAAAAAAACAATCGCAATTGTGTGCTGCCTTTGGACAGCCGCCTTCGCCCAGAACATCCCGGCGGATTCGCTGGATTCGTACAGGAGAAACGCTCACCGGATGCTTATCGACGGTGACACGGCCAGAGCCGTGGATCTCTACAAACAGCTCGCCCTGAGCGGGGACGCGCTGCCGGGCTACCAACTTTACGAACTCTATTCGGAAGGCAAGGGCGTGCCCAAAGACGAATACGAAGCCGTGAAATGGCAGGAACAGGCTCAGCACAATCTCGCAACAAAAGCCAAACGGGTGCAAGTCAAGGCCGCCAAAGAGGAGGAAATCCGGAAATACGGCGAGAACGGGCCCACACTCGAGGACCTCTTCCATGAGAGCGGGACTCTGATCGAGAAAGGGGCAAAGGAGAAACTCGCATCCATCATCGTGATCGGCGCCGGATGTGTGGCAGGAGGATCGCTTCTCGGGGTAGGCCTGGCGACTCGGAATGCCGACAACGGCTTAGGGCTCACCATCGCGGGTAGTGCCGTCATGTACGCCTGCGGTGTAGCCGCCATCGTGCTCAACATCGTGGGCAACGTCCACGTCAAAAAAGGCGGCGAACTCATGCGCCGCGTCCAAATAAAAGGCAACGGCATCTCCGTCAGCTTCTAACCCTTAACCATTTAACCGTATAACTCTTAACCTTTTACCCCCATCACTTCATCATCCGCACCCGATACCTCACGAACTCCCGCAGCTCTTCTCCGCCGAGGATCTCCACGTCGTCGTAGAGGCCAAGGATGAAGCGGGTGACGCCCTCCAGACGGCAGACTTCCGTCTCCAACAGGTAGCGGCCGCCCTCCTCCGCCTTCAGGCAGGGCTCCGACAGGGGATACTCCTCCGTCAGCAGGCTTGCGGCACGGGTGGAGAGGCGCAGACGCACCGGGAAGCGTTGCGTGCCGTGCAGCCGGAAAATATCGACGTAGCCGGTCTCGTGCTTCTCCTCGTGGCGCCAGCCGGCCTCCAGCACCTCCACACGCCTGATGCGCGCCACCTTGAAGGTCTTCACCATCTTCGACTCGGGCTCGTAGCACCAGACCTGGTCGTGGCCGGAGGTGAAAGCGTAGGGTTCCACCAGGCGGTCGGTGGTGGTGTTGCTGTGTGCCGACCGGTATCCCACCAGCACTGCCTGCCGATGCCTTTCGATGGCGGTCGTCAGCTCGTGGATAGTGCGCTGCGTGCGCTTGCTTACCCCCATGTCGGTGATCACCTTGTAGTCATAGACGGCGTACAACTTCTTCTTCAGCAGCTCCTTGGACTTGGTGTCCGACTCGATGGAGTCGATGGCCGCTTGTTGGCGGCCGTGTCGATGCGGTAGGCGTTGTAGGCGTTTTTACAGAGATTAGTGATCGGTAATAGTGAATAGTGAATAGTGAATAGTGAATAATGAATAGTGAATAGTGGATGGTGAATAGTGGATGGTGAATGGTGATCAGTGATTTGTGAGCAGTTGTTGGAGAAGTGTTCTGTTTATTTTGACATTAAACAGTGGTCTTCAGGATACTCTATTTAACATAATATAAATTATAAGACAAACAGATACCACCACAGGGGAGGAAATTGCGATATCATAACTATGTCGTCCATAATAGATTGGAAACCAACATCTCGCCGAGAAATAAAAATTCGATGTCGTGTCTGTTGGGTTGGCTGAAACACTTGCGTGAACCTGAAACTTGAAACCTGAAACCAACATCCCGCCGAGAATTAAAAAACCTGAAACTTGAAACCTGAAACCAACATCCCGCCGAGAATTAAAAAATCGGTGCCGTGTCTGCTGTGTTGGCTGAAACACTTGCGTGAACCTGAAACCTGAAACTTAAAACCAACATCCCGCCGAGAATTGAAAATATGTCGGCGAATCGGATAATCGCTCGGATTTTGGCGATGGTGATCTCCTTGCGTCGGCCGGTGTGCGAGAATTCCGCGCAGAACTCCTTCGGCGACGGTTCCCTACCGTTCAGCGTGAGCATATAGACCTGCGGGCCGCGGTACTCCGGAAAAAGGATTTCGGAAAATATTATGTTAAATAGTAGCCTTCCCCGAAATAATTATGCATTATGAATTATGAATTATGCATTAGAAAGTGCGGATGGGGGGACTCGAACCCCCACGGCTTTCGCCACCAGATCCTAAGTCTGGCGCGGCTACCATTACGCCACATCCGCGGTTTTTTCGAGGGCGCAAAAGTACACTTTTTTTCGACACGCGCAACCGGTGTCGAAACAAGCTCGGAATTCACCCTTCAACCAGGGGAATCGCGTTTAGGAGACGACGCTTCCAAGCGTCGCAGGGCCAAGATGCCTTCCCCTATGCCTCTTCAGGCAATCTGTATCGTCGAAGCGGTGTGTGCAGGGGACTCCCCCACCCTGCGGGACGGCAGGTGCGTCGAGGTACTCACGGCATTCTCCACTGACACGGAATGTCAGTACGAATTTTTACGGAAATGACAAATTATTACAAATAAAAACTGTAATTTTGCGGCATGAAAAAAAACATTATATCTCATGTGCGGATGACTGATATGGTTTGTCAATCTAATGACGACCATCAGCGAGGTGTCGCAGAAATGTTATTGCAAACGAAAAGGCCCGCACACTTTAGTTGTGAATAGCTTTCAAAAGTTTTGTATCTTTGCAGTCTGAAACAGTGCCGATTACTACGGCGACAAAGTGCTGGTGGAGTTCAAGAAGCTGGACATCAACACAGCCAACACCGCGAGCCACGAAGGGGTGTTGTGAAACTATTTTCCGCGAAACTATTTCCGCGAAGATAAAAAGTGTATTTTTGCGGCGGAAAAAGCAAAGCATAAAGATATGTGTACAGTGACAATAGAATACAGCGAAAACCGCAAGGCCATAGACCTCCTTCTTTCTGCGATAAGGGAGTTGGGTGCCGTTGTGACCATCACAGAGGAAAATGAACCGAGGTACAATCCTGAGATTCTCAAAAAAGCGGAAGAGAGCAGAATTGCCCATCGGAACGGACAGTGTGTTAAAATGGCTGTTGAAGACTTATGGAAATAGAATATTCCCCGTCCGCCTTGCGCGACATTGCGCAGTGGAAAAAATCTGGCGACAGAAAAACCATGGACAGAATCACCGAGCTGCTGAAATCGGTGAAACTTGATTACAAATCGGGAATTGGCAAACCCGAACCGCTTAAAGGCGATATGCTCGGCCACTGGTCGCGGCGCATCGACAAAAAGAACCGCCTCGTATATTTTGTTTACGAAGAGGAACAGATAATCACGGTCATATCTCTCCGTGGTCATTATTCGGATAAATAAAATTTGAAGAAAACCGCCCGCCGTCTTCCCCAAGGACGGCGTTTTTTTTTACCCTACCACGGCTTCCCTCCCGGAGGCCGTTTTTCGTTGTTCCAATTTTAACCTTCCGAATTTTTCACCGTCATATTATAAAAAAGATTATCTTTGAACCGAAAGGAGGAACCCGAAATGTTAGAGATTTTAGGAACCATAGTATTTGTGTATATCGCATACAAATTAGCAGGTAAAGCGCTGTGGATAGGCGGTGGAAACTCGCAGACAGATTAAAACGAATATGTCCCCCGTTCTGATGAACGGGTTTATTTTTGCCGTGAAATTTCTGAAGTAATGGCAAAAGAAGTAAACAAAAGGGTCAATATTTGGCTTAATCAGCAAGGTATAGACAACAATCTGAAATCCATACGGGCGGCCATAACCAAAACGGCAAATGAAATAAACAAGTTACCAATCGGTTCGGAGTTGTGAATAGCTTTCAAAAGTTTTGTATCTTTGCGGTCTGAAACAGTGCCACGAGTGGATGACCGGAAGGCGGAATGTTGTGAATAGCTTTCAAAAGTTTTGTATCTTTGCGGTCTGAAACAGTAAACTAAAAAAAGTGAGAGAGGACAACGAGTTGTGAATAGCTTTCAAAAGTTTTGTATCTTTGCGGTCTGAAACAGTCCATCCCTGAAATATGTTTTTTCAGAAATTGTTGTGAATAGCTTTCAAAAGTTTTGTATCTTTGCGGTCTGAAACAGTGCACAGGTGCAAGACGAGACCACTGGTTATGTTGTGAATAGCTTTCAAAAGTTTTGTATCTTTGCGGTCTGAAACAGTACGATATCGCTGCTGGCGTTCGCGCTTAGCGTTGTGAATAGCTTTCAAAAGTTTTGTATCTTTGCGGTCTGAAACAGTAGGAACAAGAGTTACATCGCGCAGAGTTATGTTGTGAATAGCTTTCAAAAGTTTTGTATCTTTGCGGTCTGAAACAGTGATTCCGACCTCAACCTGATAAAAAACTAGTTGTGAATAGCTTTCAAAAGTTTTGTATCTTTGCGGTCTGAAACAGTGATAATCGTGTCGACCATCCCGATGGCGTAGTTGTGAATAGCTTTCAAAAGTTTTGTATCTTTGCGGTCTGAAACAGTAGCGCGGGAGTATTTATCCTTAGTGGTCGAGTTGTGAATAGCTTTCAAAAGTTTTGTATCTTTGCGGTCTGAAACAGTCGACGGTCGCCGACAATCTTGTAGTCGTCTGTTGTGAATAGCTTTCAAAAGTTTTGTATCTTTGCGGTCTGAAACAGTATGCACACCGCCCAGCTCAACACGGCGACGGTTGTGAATAGCTTTCAAAAGTTTTGTATCTTTGCGGTCTGAAACAGTATACGATCATCAGCAAGGACATCAGAGAGAGTTGTGAATAGCTTTCAAAAGTTTTGTATCTTTGCGGTCTGAAACAGTAGAGGTCGTAAAGATCATCGACGAGCGGATGTTGTGAATAGCTTTCAAAAGTTTTGTATCTTTGCGGTCTGAAACAGTGCGGTCGCCTTTCGGCTCTCTGTCTTTGATGTTGTGAATAGCTTTCAAAAGTTTTGTATCTTTGCGGTCTGAAACAGTTAACTTGAAGATGGTGACATCTGACATGTTGTTGTGAATAGCTTTCAAAAGTTTTGTATCTTTGCGGTCTGAAACAGTACGATATCGCTGCTGGCGTTCGCGCTTAGCGTTGTGAATAGCTTTCAAAAGTTTTGTATCTTTGCGGTCTGAAACAGTAGGAACAAGAGTTACATCGCGCAGAGTTATGTTGTGAATAGCTTTCAAAAGTTTTGTATCTTTGCGGTCTGAAACAGTGATTCCGACCTCAACCTGATAAAAAACTAGTTGTGAATAGCTTTCAAAAGTTTTGTATCTTTGCGGTCTGAAACAGTGATAATCGTGTCGACCATCCCGATGGCGTAGTTGTGAATAGCTTTCAAAAGTTTTGTATCTTTGCGGTCTGAAACAGTAGCGCGGGAGTATTTATCCTTAGTGGTCGAGTTGTGAATAGCTTTCAAAAGTTTTGTATCTTTGCGGTCTGAAACAGTCGACGGTCGCCGACAATCTTGTAGTCGTCTGTTGTGAATAGCTTTCAAAAGTTTTGTATCTTTGCGGTCTGAAACAGTATGCACACCGCCCAGCTCAACACGGCGACGGTTGTGAATAGCTTTCAAAAGTTTTGTATCTTTGCGGTCTGAAACAGTATACGATCATCAGCAAGGACATCAGAGAGAGTTGTGAATAGCTTTCAAAAGTTTTGTATCTTTGCGGTCTGAAACAGTAGAGGTCGTAAAGATCATCGACGAGCGGATGTTGTGAATAGCTTTCAAAAGTTTTGTATCTTTGCGGTCTGAAACAGTGCGGTCGCCTTTCGGCTCTCTGTCTTTGATGTTGTGAATAGCTTTCAAAAGTTTTGTATCTTTGCGGTCTGAAACAGTGTAGTCGCCGCTGAAAGCGACACGCGCCAGGTTGTGAATAGCTTTCAAAAGTTTTGTATCTTTGCGGTCTGAAACAGTGCCTGCATCACGGCAACCACTACCCAGCTGTTGTGAATAGCTTTCAAAAGTTTTGTATCTTTGCGGTCTGAAACAGTACCTAACATCAAACAGAGAATATTATGCAAGTTGTGAATAGCTTTCAAAAGTTTTGTATCTTTGCGGTCTGAAACAGTCATGACGTTCTCGTCGCCCGTGAAGTCGGTGTTGTGAATAGCTTTCAAAAGTTTTGTATCTTTGCGGTCTGAAACAGTACGACATACCAAACAGACCGAAAATCAGACACTTAGATGCGGTTTCAGAAACAAAAAAAGTCGCCTCGAAAGGCGACCTTTTTTGTTTATAACGACCAGTTTTCGAATCCTGATCAACTATTGTGTATAGCAGATTTTACATCAGAAAAGTTCCAACTGTTGGCATGGTTGCTCCACTTTGGTCTGCTTCCTGCTATGGAAAATCTCGATCTCGCCGAACTGTTTGTCCGTGATGCACATAATGCCGATGTCGCCCGTCTCCGGCAGAAACGACTTCACCCGCTTGATATGCACGTCCGCGTTCTCGCGACTGGCACAATGACGCATGTAGATGGAGAATTGGAACATCGTGAAACCGTCTTTCAATATCTTCTTCCGAAAGTCGGCGTAGGCTTTGCGCTCCTTCTTCGTCTCTGTCGGCAAATCAAAAAGCACCAAAACCCACATGATCCGGTATTCACTGAAACGTTCCGACTTCATTTTTCGGGATAGATGATTTTCCGGCTTTCTCCCGTGAAACATCTGTAAAGCGAAGCCGCTGTCTGCCCTGCAGCCAACATCAGCGGGCTTCGTTGGCCATTGATTCGAACATCTAACACAGGAATGGACAACATCACTTTTTTGATGTCTGAGGTGATCTCTTCCGGACATCCGTTCTCATCGGTGTAATTCACCACCAACTCATCTACATACGGACGGTAGGGCTCCATGATGTCGTCTGCCAAACAATAAGCATTGTAACGATTATGGTGGTGTATGCCCAAGGTTGGCAGCATTCCCGATGCCACCAATGCACGAGCCACTACAGCTCTGAGAATGGCATAACCGTAGTTAAGCAGGTTGTTGGGCGAAACGCCCTCCCTTTCACGCGTGAAATCCTCCACATCAGGGAACATATTCTTCCAATAGTATGCCGCCGCCCTACCCTCCATGTTGTCAGGATCACCGCTTCTGACCTCTTTCTGCCATTTCTGCATGTTGCCCACTTCTGTACCCCTACACTTCTCAAGCACAACAGCTTGGTTGCCGATTTTTGCCTGCACTGTTTGCTGCCAGAGCTGTTTCTTCAATGGCAAAGAGGCATCTAACTGGCATCGGAAACGTTCGTTTTGGGTGGTGTTTCCGACGAGAGGAAGCATCAATCCCACAGGCAGATGGCTCTTGTCGCAGGTGATGACGGCGCAGTGGTTTTCCAACAAAGCCTCCATCAATCCTTGGGTGATAGTTATCTGCTTGTGGTCCAGCACTACGACGCCGATATCCTCGATGGGGATGGTTTTTGTTGCATCGGCTTTGAACGATTCTGGCAGGTCATCGTTTTTCTCCACCTGAGGCAATTTGATGACCAACTGTTCGTTTTTCAACGACAAGTAGGCAGGGTTGCTGAAACAAAGGGTGCGCTTGATCATACATCTTAGTTTTACTTAATACTCGCCAACCGACACGATTTGTCCGAGGTGGTTGACGCGTACTTTGAGAATGTTATCCAATCCTTTGGAACTTCTAAAATCGGTCCACGTAACACCTCGTAATTTATAGTCACTTAAGTCTATTGTGCTCTCCAAATGATGTCTAAACACATAATTTTTGTACGAAAATTTCTGTACCCTAAACAAATTCGAACTGATTATTGCAAAGTGATTCGGATTCTTGTACCATTCTTTATCATAATCCAACGGGTTGAAAACCATATTTCCATCCTCATCGAATTGAGGGAAGACAAAATACTCATTCTGCTTCATCGTGAACAAAAACTGCCAACCTTCGTCTTTTTTATACTCCTTGTCAATGACAGGCAATCCTAAAATGGCACGGGAGGTTGCTTCGTAAAAAGAGACAATATTTTCGTCCAACTCATACAGCATTTCGCCATTTTCATCCACCAGGGGCTGTCCATCCTTGTCTAATTTTGGTTTGCGGTAGATGGCCACGTGATGGTTGTTGCCCGTGTTGACGAAATCCACAGGTTGTGCATTCCCCTGACCATCAAGAATCAAATTGCCGTTTTTGTCTTTTTTCTCGTGCAAAGGTTCCGCATTGCTGATACCGGTTATTGTAACCCGTTTAATGGAGATGCCTTTCTCTTTGTTGATCCAAATGGGATTTTCGTCCAAATTGGAGAATGCCTTTTTGGCATCACCGCCAAACTCTTCCAATCTCTCTTTTAAAACATTACGAACACCCACATCGACAACCTTGTCCAACTTCAAATCAGGCGAGACGGGCTTCCGTATAGTATATACCGGTTCAAAGACAACGGTTTTCACCTTTTCCGGTACTTTATCCTTATGGTATTCATCTATCCAAATGGGATTTTTTTCCAGACTATTTTTCCCTGTGAACGCTTTCTTGGCATCACCATCAAATTGATTTAACCGTTCTGTCAAAGCTTCACGTAATCGTTTGTTGGCCACAGTTTTTATTTTCTTTTCCGTAAACGAAGCATTTACTTTCTCGAACTTAGTGGCATACTGCTTTGCAAGACCATACACGGTCTCTAAATGAAGCTGTCCACGTGGGGTCAGTTGTACTTTTTTGTTCTTTCCTGTCTTGCTTTTGGTGATATTCACGTTTTTCGTTACCACTTTGTTTTTCGCCTTAATCGAGACAAGTGTGTTTTCCAACTGCCTTTTAGCCTCAGCTCGGAACTCATCCAGTGGCATCGGCGGTTTAAAACGTAGTTTGCCCCGACCATCACGGTAAAGTTCTTTCTTCTCAATACCGTAAACAGCGGCAGCGCGATCTTTTTTGTCCAAATCCGAGAGTTCCACCATGTCTAAATCAAAATATTCATCCACCCCTTTTTGCACTCTGGCGTTTAAATTATTGAGATACTGGATATAACTGCGCTTGGTGAAAGCAATTGTCAAAGCGTCCATTGCATGGTGGCGATGGTCGTTACGTTTTGTCCAATCTTTGATACGTCGGATTCGTTGTCCTTCACGTCCCTCAATGACTTCGGTCATCCCAAGCCTGTTATATTTGTCCCAATTAAGTTCCTGCATTACATCCACCAATTGCCAATCTTCGCGAAGCCGGTCAGTAATACTGCCGGTGGTTGGTACCACAAAACGTACAATTTCCTCTAATATTTCTCGCGCTTTCTTTGCTATATACTGGGAGTCCCGTAAATCTCTGTTGATAAATCCACTTGGGATTTCGACCTCTCTCATTAATAGTTTGTCACGCTTCGTCTTTGAAATGACTTTGTCGGCAAAAAGTCTTTCAACTCTGTCCACATAATGCTCTGCGCCAATATTACCATATTTTTCAAGCACATAGTCATATGCGGTAGCGTTTCCTTTTTCCAAATTAGCTTGCCGCGCCTCCAATGTTTTGTTTGAAAACGAGTCGTCAAACAATTTGGCTTGAGGTATAATATGCTCAATATCAAACTCTTTGCTAAACAACTTGTCTTGAGGAATATAAGTGTTCGTATATAGCGTATGATAACCGGTTGTTTCAAGTTCTTTGTAAAGTTTGTAACGAATGATGTCCGTCTTGCTCACATGTTGCAAGAAAAACGGTTCACTTTGGAGTATCTTGACATATTCTTCGTGCAATCTTGTTGTCTCGTTAATGGATTTTGTCATCTCCTCCCTTTCCTTTGCTGATTTCTTCAATTCACGCGCCAATTCTATGCGTATTTCATCAGGCTTCCCGTACTGGTCAACTATTCCATTCACTACATTCACCATTTGGTTCAGTATCTTTTCAACCACGGGATTACGCAAACTATTGCGAGGCAGAAGTTCAAGTCTGTCTTTCAATACTTTATTAGCAAGTTCTTCTTTCGTGAGCGAGTTCTTCGAATGCTTGTATCCAGCGTATTCACAAGCCACACTATAGTCCAATCCATCTTTCAGATGCGGCAATATTTTACGTATAGCTTTTGCGCTCACACTGCCATAATCCTGTTCAAAGACGATATTTGCCAAAATACTTGCCGATTCTCTGTCAAATCCGTAACTTTCGCACAATTTGTCAATCAACTTCTCATTACCAAGGTTTGAGTTGTCACCTTCAAAAGAATAAAGCAAATGCCAAAGCTGATACATAGGCTGTCGCTCTAATGCCTGACCTTCCAAAGAGGCATCAAAACGTAAGATTGCAGTGTCAAATCCTAAACTTTCAAACACTTGACTTACGGTTTCCAACACTTTGTCAGAAGGCATCTTGGCGAAATCAAAATCCCCATTTCCTGTTGCTTCGATAATGTTTTGATAAGCTTTCAACAATTCTGCTTGAGTATGGTTCCCATCCAATTGTTTATAATTCAAGTCCAACATTTTTTGGTTCCCAAAAAGCAGCTTCAAGGCATCTGATTTGGAGATTTTTTCTTTGTAATTTAACTCTGCAAATAACTTTTCTTTCTCCTCTTGGAATAAGAATCGTTTTCCGCGCTTAAATGACTCTTCTCCATTAAACAAACCCGAACGAGGGTCGGGAACAACCTCTCCAATCACTTGAACATTATTGAGAATCTGCCAGATTTTGAACTCTTGATAAAGCGGAGAAGATTTCGGGCAAACACGACAGCCTACGGTCTTAAGTCGTTTCTTTCCATCAATCTCAACTTCAATCTGTTTGCTTTCAAATTCGCAAAAAGAGATTAAACCTTTTTGTGATTTCAGTGGCCTCTGATAAAAGATCACAATGTCTCGGATTTCTTTTTTAAGATCCGCTGTGAGTTCTGGATGAAATTTCGATTGCGTTTCCCAAATTGTCTCAAATTCATCAAGGTAGTCTTGACGATAAAACACTTGGTTTTTCAGACTGTGATTCGGGTTCCTTTCCAACTGAGCCATTTGATATTGACCAACAGTCTGTCGGTTAAAATACAGGGCTTTGCTTCGGTCGCTGATGTTTCCCAAATAACCGCTCGCATTATTTATTTGTCCATTTATCTTTTGAAAAACGACAATTAATTGCTCAGGCGATAATTGTTCAGACAATGCTTTCACTCGCCACTGATAATTCTCGATTTTTTGTTCTGACAGATTTCCTTGACGTTTTTCACCGACAAGTTTTTTTTCAACTACAACAGTTTGATTAGTGGACAGTTCCGGATCCCATTGAGTTACCGTCTCATGCCATCTCCACACAAAACGATCGTTTTTTTCATTTGAAGTGTCCTTTTTAGGAGCGCAGATTGCCCATGTTGTCTTTTCATTCTTCCCTTTTAGTTCTTCTTTTAGCTCGTCGGTTAAAAATGTATAAAACTGTTTTTGAAAGTTCCAAACTTTGTCAAATTCAGATTGTAAATCGGAACGATAGAAATCAGGAAGATGTTTTTTATTATTCTGAAGGAGTTGTAAGGATAGTTGACCAGGAGTCAAATTCTCGTCATAGAGTTTTTTTGCAATTTCCATTCCATCTATCAATTGTCCCTCCTCTGTATTCTTAGCTTTACGGCTACTCTTATAACCACGTTTTTTGTTGATTTGAAGCAAGACACGCGCAAACTCTTGCAACGAAATCATCTCGGTTGCCGCCTTGGCACGTAACCGATACGTTTCAAATGTCGTTCTATTGCCATTTTCGGACAGAATAGTCTCATCATCAATAAAACCGTTTGATTTAAGAACATCTATCAAGTTGTCGCGTCGGAGTTTGTATCGTTGGAGATTGCGTCTCATACTTCGCTTAAGAGTTCTGTCAGCATTCGTAGTAATACTCTTCCCTTTCTCAAAATTAGTCAACTCATCTACAGTCAACGGGTTGACTCTGACACCCAATTTGACTATTGAGGATTTCTCTTCTGTGTTTTCTGCTTCATTCACCACCGCCCAGCCTATGCTGTTTGTGCCCAAGTCTAAACCGAGAATTTTTTTCATATTACCTGTTGTTTTTTTTTGCAAAAATAAACTTTTTTGGATTTGCTTTCAAAAAAAATGTATTTTTGCCAAACTTTTGAAGCTATTCACAATAAGGATTATTCCGTTGTGAAAACATCCAAAACGGGGCTGTCACGGCCTCGTTTTTTTCACCATGAACCGGGGACAAACGAGTGTGCCCCCGGTTTTGCGACACTTGGAAACGCCGGCCCCCATAAAAAGTTGATGCGTAAGTCTTGAAACCTGAAACGTGAAACTATTTTTTGTACTTTTGCCGCCGCAATGAAAAAGTGGTTCTCACGCAAGAAAGAGGAGGAACGCGCCGTCTCCCTGTCGGCGCTCACCTGGCAGCGTTTCAAGAAGGAACGCCAGGGCATGATCGCGCTCGGTTACATCGTGTTTGTGGTGCTCATCGCCCTCCTCGGCTATCTCATCACCCCCGACCCCACCCCCTTCTGCAACCACCAGCAACTCGAAATCGCCCTCCAGAAGCCCGGATTCACCGTGCAGCTCCTGGAACTCGAACCCGAACAGGACGTGCCCCACGTCAACTTCCTCAAGAAGATGCTGTTCGGACAACCCGCTGAGTACAAGACCGTTCCCGTAGAGTCTATCCAGGATATTGGGGATTCCGTGACCGTGAAGCTGTTCCAGCAGGAGTACTGCGAATCCTACGCCAAAAGCGACCTCTCCCCGCGCATGGTCAAGAAGCAGCGGTTCCTGCTCGGCACCGACCGCTACGGCCGTGACGTGCTCAGCCAGCTGATGATCGGCACCCGCGTGAGCCTGGCCGTGGGATTCCTCTCCATCTTCATCGCGCTGGTGATCGGCATTCTCATCGGCGCCGCCGCCGGCTATTTCCGCGGCTGGGTCGATGACGTGCTCACCTTCTTCATCAATGTGGTGTGGTCCATCCCTACCCTGCTGCTCGTTTTCGCCATCAGCTTCGCCCTTGGCAAAGGGTTCTGGAAGATTTTCATTGCCATCGGACTCACCATGTGGGTCGATATCGCCCGTGTGGTGCGCGGACAGTTCCTGAGTCTGCGCGAGCAGGACTTTGTTGAATCTGCAAAAGCATTGGGTTACAGCAATCTAAGAATCATATTTAAACACATACTTCCGAATATCACCGGCACACTCATCGTGATTGCCGCCTCCAACTTCTCCTCCGCCATCCTGATGGAGGCCGGCCTGAGCTTCCTCGGTCTCGGCGTGCAGCCCCCCACCCCGTCGTGGGGCATGATGATGAAGGAAAACTACGCCTGCATCGTGCTCAACAACGCCTATTTGGCCATCATCCCCGGTGTGGCCATCATGCTGTTGGTGCTGTCGTTCATGCTGATAGGCAACGCGTTGAGGGACGCGATGGACGTGCGCAATTAAGAATTAAGAATTTAGAATGCAGAATTAAGAATTAAGCCACTGCTCAATTTCCGCGATACGTGCCCTGTATTTCTCGATTTGCCCTTCGATGAAGTCGTCGCTGAACTTGCGGTCGCAGAAGCCGTTGCCCCGCGCCACGTATTCGTCGTCCTCTAACGAGCTATACAACTCCAAATAGTTGTCCAAATACTCCTGGTTTTCGCGCAACAGGCGCTTCAAATCCTCCACGTCGGCCTCGAACGATTCGCCGGTGGAATAACGGTATTTTTTCTTTTTCTGCATATTCGGTTTTAAGACTATTTTTGTTTTTTTTGAAGACAACTGGGACAACTATGGACAACCTTTAATTCGCGGAGTGCTTATGGAATGTACAGGAGGATAAGTACCGAGATTTTGGGATGGGAAGTCGAAATGGACTACTTTCACCGTGGTGCCGTCTATGTCAATGAGACCACATTCCGAACTCCTGTATTTGGCATTGAATATAAGCAGACATTTGTCGGGTTCCATGTTCTGCCGATTGAGCGTGCTTATTTGAAGAGCAGATGGTGCGATTTCGAAATGCCGCCCGAAATCCACCACTGGGGTAAGACGACTGTTGTCCAAGCGCGCGATAAACGTTTTATGAGGAACGCTCACCACCAAATAGATAAGATTATCCACACAGAATGCCCCGTCAAAAACAGTGTCTCCGTGACCATATCCGTCAACATAGTAGTTGCTGTAGCGATAAGTTGATTTCCTTTTAGTCACGTCATAAAGAATGGAATCTTTGTCAATATAATCTTCTATATAATGACCATCAAGGTACGTGTTTTTGTACACATCCGACAGAATCGGGTCGTTAATCATGGTGTTCCGGCGGATTCTCCCTCCTGGTGACAAATCATCTTGACGTGTTCTTACTTGACAACGATGCACAAAATAATACTGTCCGTCGGAGTGCAAGATGCGAGTCGGCATTCCAAACCTATCATATTGTCTATTAATGGGTTCCATCTGCAGCCAGCCGTTAGAGGTGTTGGCTTCCCATGTCGTTTGTTTCTCTATGAAACGAACGTACTGTCGCCCAAACACCCAATAACGGTCGTCTTCAAATGCCAGATCTGACACCTCTTGCTCGTATTTCCACGTCCAATTAGATTCATCAAAATAATAACCCGAATGATTCTCTGATTTTCGGTACGATAAAGACGATTTTAACCATAATGTGTCGTTTCTGACAAAAAGGTCTGCAGTATGTGACATGGAACCGTTGAATTCATCAGGCATAGCCACCTTTCTCGATGTCTTGTCTTTTTCAGACAAAGCCACCAATATGGATTCGTCCCAGTATTTTGTCGGATTTTCTTCAAGACAGTGCACGTGCAATATCAAAAAATAGTATCCGTGGTATTTCACGGCATGATATAGAGGAGTCATATCATAACGCATTGTGATCCCGCTGTCAGGGGTGATTTTTACTGGAATATAATCCGAATCTACGGTGAACTCCTGTGCACGAACACCTTGCAGTGCCCCACACAGTAGAAGCATTAACACCAATGCTATCAAGCGATTATATCTACATCTGCTTTTCATACGGCAAAAATATAAAAGTTTCATATATAGGACGCGAAAAATGTAAAAGGTTGCGGTAGGTTTGTTTTTTTTCAATCTGTCACCCCAAACGAACCTAATTAAACTCCTAACATTTTAATCTTCAATAACCCATAACCTATAACCTATAACCATTAAAAAAATCGTATCTTTGCCGCATCAAAAAAAACAACGATATGCAATTGGAATTCACGTTTGAAGATAAAGATTTTATGACCCAGCGCGGGAGCGACCCCGTGCAGGTGGAACAGCAGTTCGCCAACTTTGAGAAGGGCTTCCCCTTCGCCGACATCGACCGCCCCGCGACTGTGGATGACGGCATCCTGCGCCTCGACGAGGATCAGGTGGCCGAATTGGAGGCCGAATACCCCTATGCCATCGAGGGCAAGAAGATCGAAAAGTTCGTGCCCGCGTCCGGCGCCGCGTCCCGCATGTTCAAGGACCTCTACGCCCTGCTGAACGAGAACCTGGACGACAAACAGCAGGAGCTGGCGAAGACCTTCCTCGCTACCCTTCCCCGCTACCCGTTCTACGAGGCGCTGAAGCAGGCGATGGCCGGCAAACAGCTCGACCTCGATGCTGAAATCCAAAAGGGCAACTTCCGCCTCATTATCCAATATCTTCTTGAAAAAGAAGGACTTAACTATGGCAACCTGCCCAAAGGATTGCTACTCTTCCACCGCTATGACAACGAGATCCGCACCGCCATTGAGGAGCATTTCGTGGAAGCCGCGCTCTACGCCACCTCGGGTACCGACGCCTACTTGCACTTCACCGTCTCCGAGCACCATCTGGAGCTCTTCAAGGCGAAAGTGGCGGAAATCCAGCCCGTCTATGAGGAACGTTTCGGAGTGAAATACCACGTCACCTTCTCCATGCAGGCCGCTTCCACCGACACGCTGGCGGCCACGGAGGACAACCAGCCCTTCCGCGACGAGAACGGCAAGCTGCTCTTCCGTCCCGGCGGACACGGCGCGCTCATCTACAATGTCAACAACCGCGACGCCGACATCCTCTTCGTGAAGAACATCGACAACGTCACCAAAGACCAGAACATCGCCCCCACGGTCATCTACAAGAAGGTATTGGCGGCGTATCTGTCGCAACTGCAAAGCATTCAGTTCCATTATCTTAAAATCTTAGAAGCCGGCGAGGTGGATCCGATGACACTGTGCGAGATCATGGACTTCGCCGAGAGCAAGCTGATGATTTCCCTTGATGAACAACCCACTGCCGAGGAACTCTACGAGCTGATGAACCGTCCGGTGCGTCTCTGCGGTATGGTGAAAAACGAGGGCGAGCCTGGCGGTGGTCCCTTCTGGGTGCGCGACGCCGAGGGCAACTGCTCGCTGCAGATCGTGGAGTCGTCGCAAATCGACAAGAACAACCCCGAAAAGCTGGCCATCATGGCGAAGGCCACCCACTTCAACCCCGTCGATATGGTCTGCGCCATCAAGAACTACAAAGGCGAGAAATTCGACCTGCTGCAATATGTTGACCCGAACACGGGCTTCATCTCCTCAAAATCCTACAACGGCAAAACATTGAAAGCCATGGAGTTGCCAGGATTGTGGAACGGCGCGATGGCCAACTGGATCACCATCTTCGTGGAGGTTCCGTTAGCCACGTTCAACCCGGTGAAGACGGTGTTCGATTTGCTGAAACGGAACTGAGACTTGAGACTTTTGGACGATGAAAGACGATGAAAGACGATGAATGGTACCTTCCGTATTCCTTTCATCGTCCTTCATCGATAACGTTCATCGTTTTTCATCGCTAATTTTCATCGATGAATTTCATCGTAAAAAAAATGTATTTATGCCGCATCATTCAAAATCACATCATCATGAACCCCGGCAAGAACAGGTGCGAGTATTTGAAGGAGGTGCGGCAACGGATCGCCAAGGAGAACGGCATCCCATTGGAGCAACGCGAGTGTACGTTCAAGGGCGAGTGTTCCGGTACGTGTCCCTTCTGCGAGGCGGAGATGCGTTACATCGAAAAGGAGCTCCATAAACGCAGAACCCTTGGAAAAGCAGTTACCGTTGCTGGTATTGCGCTGTCGTCGGTAATGCTGTTCCCCGCCTGCGGGCCGAAAAATGCGCTCCAAGGCGAACCCGAACTCCCCTCCGAGCCGGACACCACGCTGACCGTCACCGACACGGTGCCGGCGGACACGGTAGCGGAGAAAGTTTCCCCGTCCCCCGACTTGCCCATTTTCCCTTATGAGGTAATCGTGGGGGAATTAGTCGAATATAGCGATTTAGGATTTCCGCCCGAGTACGGCACTCCGCAACAATGGTTCAACAACCAACTGCAGGATTCGGCATTACGGGCCAAAATCAGAGATCATGTTCAAAAAGAAGTCTCGTTGGAATATACCACCAATGACAACGGATTCGTGAAAGATGTATGGATTCACGGTTTGCCTACGGATTCTGTCGGTAAGGAAATCAAGGAGGAACTGAAAGCCATCCTGTTCAACATGCCCCAGTGGGACACCGCCAAAACAGTATCGCCACTCCACCGATTCCAATTGTAACCTTCAGATTCAGAATCATAAGTTGTCTTGTTTGTCGTCAATTGGAAGACGACGGGGACAAAAATGCCCCGCTGGAACACGACCACAAAAGAAAAACAAATTCCGAAATCCAGAAGTTCGTTACAATTTCCGAAATTTTTGTATCTTTGCAGCCTAAATAATTTGGATATGAGAATCATTACTAAAACGACTATCAACGAATACATCGAACGTAATCCCCAATCTCGGATTGCACTGCAGGATTGGGTAAAGAAAACAGAAAGAGCGGAATGGCATAACTTTGCTGATATACGAAAAACATTCAATTCGGTGGATTATGTGGGGAACAAACACTACGTCTTCAACATCAAAGGCAATGATTACCGGTTGGTAGTGGTTGTTCTGTTCACACCGCAACATGTCTATATCCGTTTCATTGGTACTCATACCGAATATGATAAAATTAAAGACATCAAAAACCTCTGATTATGGTACAAATAAAAACAGAAGCGCAATATAATGCCGCACTCGCCCGCATTGAGGAGCTTCTTCCTCTGACTTGGGGCGATGATGTTCCTGAAGATTCTCCCGAGAACCTGGAACTGGCGCTCCTCACCGATTTGGTTGCTGATTACGAAGATGTTCACTATCCTGTCGGCACCCCCTCTCTCATCGACACCATCCGGCTGCGCATGTACGAGATGGGGCTCAACCAACAGAAGGTGGCCGCCCTGCTCGGCATCAGTGCGCCCCGCATGAGCGAGATCATGAACGGCAAGACCGAACCCTCTCTCGCCCTCGCCCGCACGATGTGCCAGAAACTCAACATCGAACCGGAAATCGCCCTCGGGTTGTAGAGACGATGAAAAACGATGAATAAACGATGAATAAACGATGAATAAACGATGAAAGGCGATGAAGAGATGATAAGATAATGAGATAAAATGACCGAAAAAATCCTATATATTTTAACATGATTCCTTAAGCAGACTCGGAGAGGCAACACGCACGAAGTGCAATTAACCCCATACAAGCGAAGCGCAGTGTGGGGTTAAGAAAACCAACAAAACCGCAAACCAATGTCGAACAACGAAGTCAAGAAACTGGCCGGGCAGACGGCCATATACGGCGGCACCACCGTGCTCAGCAGGCTGCTCAACTACCTGCTCGTGCCGCTCCACACCTATCTTTTCAGCAACGCCGCCGACTACGGTGTGGTGGGCGAGCTCTACGCCTGGACGAGCCTCTTCATCGTGATCCTCACCTACGGCATGGAGACCGCCTTCTTCAAGTTCTCGCAGGACGACGGCATCAAGGACCGCGTCTATAGCACCGTGGTGGGGTCGCTGCTCTGCACCTCCACCCTCTTCATCGTGCTCTGCTCGGTCTTCGCGCAGCCCATCGCCGAATGGCTGCAATACCCCACTCACCCCGAATACGTGCGGTGGTTTGCCGTCATCATCGGGGTGGATGCCCTCACCTCCATCTTCTTCGCGCACCTGCGGTTCCTGAACAAGCCTCTGCGCTTCGCCGCCGTCAAGATCACCAACATCCTCGTCAATGTCCTCCTCAATCTCTTTTTCCTGCTTCTCTGTCCGTTTCTGCTGAAACTCAACCCCGACTCCTTTGTCAACGCCATCTACACCCCGGAGATTGGGGTCGGCTACATCTTCATCGCCAACCTCGTGGCCAGCGTGGTCACCCTGCTGATGCTCTTCCCGGGCATTTTCAAGCAGAAGTTCGTCTTCGACTGGCAGCTTTGGAAGAAGATGTTCCGCTACGCCTTCCCGCTGCTGATTTTGGGTCTGGCCGGCATCGTGAACGAGACCATGGACCGTGTGCTCATCAAGCGTCTGTCGCTCGCCGCCGAGCCGCAGGCCTCCGTGGGCATCTACAGCGCCTGCTACAAGATTTCCATCCTGATGACCATCTTCATCCAGGCCTTCAAATACGCCGCCGAGCCTTTCTTCTTCCGCAAGGCGAAAGACAAGGACGCGAAGGAGACCTACGCCGAGGTGATGACCGCCTTCGTGCTGGTATGCTCCGTCATATACGTCGGCATCATGCTCTACATGGACCTCGTGCAGTATTTCGTGGGTGCGACCTACCGTGTGGGGCTGCCCATCGTGCCCATCCTGCTGATGGCCAACCTCTTCCTCGGCATCTTCTACAACCTCTCGATCTGGTACAAGCTCACCGGACAGACCAAGTTCGGGGCCTTCATCGCCCTCTTCGGCGCGGCCATCACACTGGTGCTCAACTGGCTGCTGATCCCGCGTTTCGACTATATGGGCGCGGCCTGGACCACCTTCGCCTGCTACCTCTCCATGATGGTCGTCTCCTACCTCCTCGGCCAGAAGTACTACCACGTGGATTACGACCTCAAGCGCATCCTCTTCTACCTCTTCTTCGCTGTGGCGGTTTACGGTCTGAGCGTCGGGGTCAACAAACTCTTCGGCATCGAGAGCACGGGTGTCCGCCTTGCGGTCAACACGGTAATTTTGATTGGATATCTGGGGGTGCTGGCGTGGATGAACAAGACAAAGATTCGAGATATGTTTGGCCGTAGTGGCGAATAATGATTCGCTCCTACAACGGCATTTTATCGACGTTCGTTTCCGTGTTTCGTAATTATGTAAAAAGTTTTACGACATCGCGTCCGCCGCGATGTAATCCTGCATTTCGTGCAATTCGGAGACACTATCACGGTTGAAATCGGTCAACGATGAAAAAATCCACAAAAACCGTTGATTGTGTAATATTATTTTATACTTTTGGGGCTCGTTTCTTCAAGTGCACTTTTTGAATTTGAGCAATCCTAAAACAGGTGAAAAAAACGGTATGGAATAGAACGAAATTTACTTTATAAAAAAAAATTATGAAAAAACATGTATTTTTTTGGCAATGATGTTTGTTATAACATCCTTTGTGACAGCGCAAACCGTTATCTTCAGCGACAACTTTGATTCTTACCCAGCGGGCAGCCACCTCGCGCAAGTCAACTCCGATTGGACAACCTGGACCGGATCTCCAGGAGGGAGTGAAGACGGCATTATTTCCAGCACACAAGCTTATTCCGCGCCCAATTCTCTGTACATCGATCAGAACATAGACCAACTCTATCCTTTTAGCAGCTACACCAGCGGACACTATATCGTCGAATTCCAGCTTTATATTCCCTCTCCGACTCAGAACCCTACAGGTCCGGGTGCCTATTTCAACGTCCAGCACATCCTGCGCGGCCAATGGGCCTTTGAGTGTCGTTTCGACAACAACAGCACTGGCTGTCTCCTTGTGGGCGGCAGCCAGTACAACTTCAACTATCCTTTCAACACATGGATTCCTGTCCAGATCGATATGGACTTGGACAACGACCAGGCCTCCCTTACCATTAACAACAATCTCATTCACAGCTGGCCATTCCACTATACGAACAGTTCCACCACCGGAGACAACCGGTTGGATGCTGTGAATATCTGTGCAGGAACCGTTTTGAAAAAGATCTTCTATGTGGATGATTTTGTGGTGACCGAGGTTTCCGCCGCTCAATTCGGCGCCTTTGAAGTCTCTCCGGAAAGCATGATGCTGGGTGTGGCTTCCGATACCACGGCCTCGGAACCGATTTTCATGGGCAATCCCGGTGAGGGTGTCACTAAGTTCAGAGTTGTTCCTACATACGACATTCCGAACCCGAACCCCACTTCAACAGGTGTGACCGACTTGCATTATTACCAAGCTCAAACTCCCTATCAAACCATCACCTCCTTCGATGGTAATTCCATGAATCTCGCGGTGGGCGTCCCGTCTTCCGCATTGCAGGCGCATATCGGAAAACAGCTCAACGAGATCGATGTTTACTTTTCCAGCAGTGTCTCCCACCCCAAGATACGTGTCTATGCCATGACCGACATGCTTGTCAACAAGGGTCCTGGCGAAGTGGTTTATGAACAGCCCTTCACTCCCGTGGACGGTTGGAACCACATACAGCTCACAACGCCTTATTTGATCGACGGAAGCGACCTTTGGTTCGGGATAGCATACGTGGAAACGGGAATAGCCGGCCATATCTACCTGGACGGTTATCCGGCTAACGAATACAGCAGTTGGGCCAATAATGGCAATGGTTGGCAAAACCACTTCACCGGCTATGACTACAATCTGATGATCGGCGGTAAGATCGACGGAACGCCCATCAACCCGTGGATCACAGTGGAACAGCCCGACGGCACCATCGCCCCTGGCGGCACTATCACGGACAATATTACCGTGAACACCAACGGCATGAGCCTCGGCGAAACCCACACCGCCAAACACCATTGCTACTCCAACGCTCCGGACAACAATGCGGTGGTGGTGCCCGTCACCCTCACGATCACCACCGTGTCCGTCAACGAGCACAATCAGGTTGAAGTGATTATCTATCCGAACCCGGCTTCCGACCACCGGCAGGTGAACTCCGCGGCCATCAATCGCGTGGAGATCCACAACCTGTCTGGTCAAAAGGTGTTCGACAGCTTCTATGACGACAGCCATGTGGTGATTTCCACCGACGGAATGGCTCCCGGCACATACCTTGTGACCGTGACCAGCAATGGTGCTAAAACCACAAAACAAGTGATTATCAGATAATTATCGTATTTTTAAGAATTACGGGCGGAGTTTTCCGCCCGTTTTTTGTTTCCGGGAATCGAATCTTTCTCTTTTCAACAACACTTGTGTGTGTTTGCAGTCGCTTTCCGGGCACCGTTCCGAAAATGTCAGCTGAATGTATCGACCATCTGAGATTACTTATAAATCAAAAAAAGTAGAATTTTACGCATTTTTTTGCGAAAAAGCATCTATTATTTTTTAACTAAGATTGATTATCAATATTTTACGGTTCCTAAAAATTGTTAATTTTGCAGCAGATATTTTGAGATATTGCTATATGAAAATATTATTTGTAGTAAACAACATTTTCTGTCAAGGAAATGGACTTGATGCTTCTGCGCGCCGCACCATTAAGACACTGCGTGACTTAGGTCAAGAGG
>CAMJXE010000046.1 GCA_946409645.1 uncultured Bacteroidales bacterium | reverse complement strand
AAGGGCGATGAAAGGACGATGAAAAGCGATGAAAAGCGATGAAAAGCGATGAAAGGATGATGAAACAGCGATGAAGGACGATACGTGGGGAAGTGCCCCCTATCGCAACATCCGGCGGGAATACTCTTGTCCCACTATTTCTGTAGGTTTGGATTTTCTGGGGTTGAGTGTCCAGCGGGGCA
This sequence comes from uncultured Bacteroidales bacterium, assembly GCA_946409645.1. GTDB lineage: Bacteria > Bacteroidota > Bacteroidia > Bacteroidales > WCHB1-69 > F23-D06. The sequence continues at coordinate 22,901 of CAMJXE010000046.1, read as the reverse complement.
TATTGTCGATGATGCGGTAAAAGGCTTCGCTCATCCGCCAATCTTCATCATTATCCCGGTCATATCGCAACCATACACCCACGACTTCCCCTTCTTGGTTGATTTGCAACAAAAAGGAGTTTTCTTTGGATTTAAAACGACTATTCTTCTTACTTTCTTTGGCAATGATCCTTGCCTCGATGTCATTCTTTTTCAATCGCTCCTGCTTTGCCTTTTCTTTGAACCAGGCCCGCAATTCCGGGTTCTTTTTCAGCTCTTTATGCAAATAGGATCTCAGCGTGCCATACTCGGAAGGGAAACGCCAAAGGTTTCGGGTGATTCTAATCGTCGCCGACGAAGTCCCTTGCCACAAAAAATCTGGCGGAGTGAATTCGATACTCACTGTATCTATCTGAGCATCAAGATCGCTGTCGGTTTTCGTCGTATCCACCACCACAGGTATAATCCCCATCATTGGCGGGATTGTATCACATTGCCGGATTTGACTATCCGCAGGCGCGCTTACTGGCTGTGCGGTAGCCGGCCCCGTCATCGACACCGCCGCCACCGCGATCCCCGCCACTGCCACGGCCTTGCCCAAACTCTTGCGTTTGGAAAGTTCGCGTTCGAGATAGCGCACCTCCGACTCGCAATAGGGACACGTGCCCGCGCAGTCGCCCGTGTGCGTGCACTCGCGCTCCTGCAACGGGATACCATTGGCGTCGGCGATCTTCCGCCGCACCTCTTTCAGGACTTTGCATGTGGTTTTGCCTCGGGACATCGATAGGAATTACTTGAGAAGGCAAAAATAAAAAAATATACCACACCGAGAAGAAAGAAAAAATGTTATTTTTGCAGTCTTAAAAATTATTGTAACAAAAATTAAAAAACATGGAATACAAAGCCATTATAACAAAGACTAAAAGCGGGCGTTATATAGCCCAGTGCGAGCAGCTTCCTGCGGCCCTCACCCAAGGCGACACGAAGGAGGAAGCACTGGAGAACCTTCAGGACGCCATTGACCTCATCTTGAAAACAGAAAAAGAGGAAAAAGAAACAACATCAAAAGGGAACAATTCATTCAAAGGAAAATAGCCATACTGTGAAAAGAAAAGTACTCATCAATCATCTGAAAGCAAATAAGTGTGAATTTCTAAACCACGGCAAAAAACACGACGTTTACATTAACACTGTAACAAAAGTGAAAACAACCCTTCCGAGACACTCAGACATCGACGAGGAGCTGGCGGACGCGATATGCAAACAGCTCGGAATCCCGAAAAAGCGTTAATTGCCCATTACGACAATCATTTTTGCAGAAATCATGCGGAATGGCGGAAATACAACTACCCGAATCGGCAGCACAGCCTAATCTCGAAGGCAACGAACAGAAATCGCATCCTGTTTGGATACATCACCTCTGACAACAATAGCGGACGACCACTGGAATTGTCGGCTCCACGACTTGCCACCCCAACCATTGTTAGTGGTCTGGGTGGCAGTCCAATAACAACCAAGGTAGCCAAAGAAATCGATTTGAGGGTAAAAGAATTGCCCAGCAGGAAGCGCTGAAAAACCAGTGGAATTGTTTTCATTGGCAGCTTGGTTGCCCAGATGGCACGCCCCTCCAGAAGAGATCCAACCCGTGGTGGCGGACAACGCTTTTCCAATGTAAGTACTGTCACCTCCACATACATATTGGCTTTGACTGCCCACATAGCTCGTCAGTTGTGTCCATTCCGCATCACTCGGCACATGCCAGCCTGTCGGACAAACACCCTGCACCCCACTCGGATTGGTAACACTTGAGGTATCTTCATGCATCACCGCAGGCCAATTGTATAGATACCCATAGAGGCTAACATTGGATGCATTATTATCCGGCACATATCTATACGGCTCAGAATAACTGTGCATATTGCCTGAACTTGTCGTTCCAGACGGGATAAGTGTGCCATCAGCGTAACACGTGGACCGCAAATTTTCCTTCATCCAACATTGTCCACCAATCTGCACCACTTGATACGTGTTTCCTTCATAATCTGAAACAGCGGTAATATGGTTAAAAACGCCTGTCTCATTGGGTTTTACCACTCCTACCACACAAGAATTGAGATTCGTCAAATTCGAATCAGGAGCTGGAACATCAAATTCCAACGGAATCACCTCATCAGTAAACTGGCTTTGGGCAACAACCATGCTTGTCAAAATGCTGTCATAGTATATGGAATAGCCGACATACTGCATTTCGTCACCCAATTCAAATTCATGGGATTTAGTAGCCTTTATCGACACCTTGGCACAGTCACCTTCGCATATCGGTGAAATTCGATTCACATCGGCCCGTCCCGTGTTCAACAGCTTCACACTGCGCATTCCCTCAGAAGTGCGCAAAGAAAGAATGTACATCTGAGGGGTGGTCAATGAAATCTCAAAAAGATTATTTCCCGCTGACAGCCGAGCATTGTACCCAGCATAAGTTTTCCCAGAAACATCCACCAACTTCATATTAACGACCTCGTCTTTCACAGTATGGATGTTCACTTTCGTAATACCGGCAAAAGGGTTGGTCATCACATGCATCTCATTGCCTTGATAATCATCAACATCCGTTCCAACCGACAACACATAGATAGTGTCGGGAAAACAGATTGTTTCCGACCAATTGCGAGTCTGATTTTCAACTTTAACGCTGTCTATGCGCCTATAGGTATTATTCTGGTCTATACCCGTAAAAGTCAATGTTACCGTTTGTTGAGCCAAAGACACTGTTATTCCCATCACGGCAAATAAAAGAAAAAAAGCTACCTTTTTCATCATTTTGAATTTTATAAACAACTAAATCTAAAGATATGATGCAAAAAATGCAAAAGGTTGCACTTCGTTGAAAAATATTTTTCGCAAGGAATCCCTGGGATTACCGCAAATCCCGCAGCCGGACAGTAACGATGGAGGACACCGGCTTGTCAGAGTCGGTGGCGATTTTCCGTCGCACCTCCTTCAGGACCTTGCATGTGGTTTTGCCTCGGGACATTGTTTTGGGATTATTTGAGTGGGCGAAAATACAAAAATCACACTAACCGCACCTGCTTCAACGTATCCGCAAATCTGCTGATGCCATCTTGGATGCGCTGAACGGTTTTGGCCGTTGGGCGACTTTTTCCCGTGGCGTAATGGCTGAGCTGGTGACGGTTGATGCCCGTGATGGTCTGCAAATCCGCAAGGTTCAGCCGACCGCTGATATATTGCAGAAAGCTGGCCGTGTCGAACTTGTACTCGAACGACATCTCCGGCAATGTGGGGAGCATCTCCTTGGCCTCGCTGTAAGAGTTCCGCAAATCCGACATGGTTTCTTCCACCGTCTTTCCCATTCCAATGAACCCCACCTTTTGGTTATGCTGCGGCACAGCAGTAAACGTGCCGTCGTCGTTTCTCTCTATGATTACCATTATCTTTTCCATATATCAATTATTTTGGCTATCTAAATTTAACTCCCGACTGGTCTTTCAAATATCGCAACAATTCCTTCCCTACATCAGCCGTCATGTGGCGCGGCACCTGAAGATGCTGCAAAAATACACAAATGGATATCGATAAAAATATCCTTTTGTGTATTTTTATCAACAGGGTTATCAACAGTAAAAAATCATTGACCATTTCTACCTTTAATCAAATTAACGAAATTCACATTTTTTGTATCTTTGCACTTTCATCCAAACAACATCAGCTATGAACAAGAAAATCCTCCGATATACCCTCATCTTAATCTTCGTTTTCGCGGTTTCCGCCGTGTTCGACCTGATTGCAGGCGGCAAAACGACAGAAGTTGTCCTCAAAAGAGCAGCTTTATACAGCATCTCTTTCACCATTCTGTGGGGATTGATTGTGGAACGCACCCGCAAGAATCGGGAAGAAGCTGATGAGAATGAGGAGATTACAGCTTCGCCTGACGTTCCGGAAATCCATACCGTCGAGAAGATGGTGGAGCGGTATGGCGAACCGGATGCAACCATCGTCACCGACGGCACGAAAGGGATGGCACCCGACAGCACCGTGCTGGTCTATGACCACGGCGGCAGCGACGGCAACGGATTTTTGGTCTATGACGGCCTCGCCATCAACAAATCAAGCATCACCGACCTCACTTTCCACCGCGAGGAGAGATCCCCTTACGGCGCCCAAAATTTCACCTTCCCGGAACTGTTCGAGATTGTGCTGAACACCACCGACGAAGACCACCCGAAAGTGTTCGTCAACGCCGGCCACGACTTGGAGTTGGCAAAGGAGACAATGGTCGAGATTCGAAAACATCTTCCGTAAACATTTTTTGTTATTTTTGCCGCAGTTTTTACGAAAGGTTACATCATTAAAAACAAGCATTATGAAAAAGAGAAGCTTAAAATTTTGGATTATTATGGGCATTATCGCCTTCCTCGCCATCATCGTCATTTTCGATTCGTTCTATACGGTCAAATCCACCGAACGAGGCGTGTTGAGCACCTTCGGGAAGATCCACGACAATGTGGTGGAGGACGGTCTTCATGTGAAAGTGCCGTTCATACAGCATGTCAAGAAAGTGAACGTGCAACAGAAAAAGTTCGACGGCAAGGAGAACAGCTACACACGCGACGTGCAAACATCAGAAGTTCAATACACTATCAACTACGATCTGGTGCGCTCGAACGTGAGCAAGCTGATGAAGAATGTCGGCGAGGACTACCACAACCGTATCGTGGTGCCCTTCATCCGCAGTGCCATGAAGGAGAGTTTCGGCAACTTCGCCGCCACCGAAATCGTGGAGAACCGCGACAAAGTGCGCCGTCAAATCGAGAACAACCTGCGCAACCTGCTTGACAAGAACTATTTCACCAATGTGCAGTTCCAATTGGTGGATATCGACTTCGACGACGATTTCGAGACCGCCATCAAGGAAAAGCAGGTGGCCGAGCAGAACGCCCTGAAAGCCAAGAACGTGACCGTGCAGGTGGAAGAGCAAGCCAAGCAAACCCGCATCAAGGCGGAAGCCGAAGCCGATGCCATGCGCATCAAAGCCACCGCGCTGGAACGCAACCAGAAGTTAGTGGAGTACGAAGCCGTGCAGAAATGGGACGGTCAGATGCCCACCTACGTCGGCGGTGGCAGCATCCCGTTCATCAACTTGAAATAAAGGGATTGCCATAACAACAGAGAAGTGCTTTCCCTAAGACTCAAAAAAAAGCAGGGGCGTATGCGATACGCCCCTATCCTATTGCCTATTGCCAGTTGCCTTTAACGCATCTCCGCGTGCTGCTTCACGCGTTTTTTGTCCTTGAACCAAAGGCCATAGACTTCACTGACGTTACCAGCGGTAATAAAGGCTTTAATCTCTTCTTTACCAATGTATTCCATCAGTTTGGAAAATTCATCTTTCGTGAGCAGTGTTTCCAGCTCGATGGACTTCTCGTTGGTATAGCCGCCGATAACCTCATACAGCGTGCAGCCTCGCACGAGGTCGTCGATGATGTAGCGACGGATGCGGTCCCAATCCTTGGAAACGATGCAGACACGCTTGCGATTGTTGAGGTTGGCAGTAAAATAATCGACCACCAGACCGTTGATCCAAGTGCCCAACAAACCAATGACCACCATGCGGAACGGGTTGATGGCGAAGGCGGTACAGCAGATGCACGCACCCGCAATACTCACCGATTTGCCGATGTCAAAGTGCAGGTACTTGTTCACGATCTTGGCCAGGATGTCCAAACCACCGGTGGAGGCGTTGATGGAGAACAGCACCGCTTGCGACGCACTAAGCAACAACACGAAACAGCAGAGATCGAACCAAATGTCGCCCATGACAGAAGTGGTTCCCTCCGACAGGAACATTGTGTAGGGAGCATACTTCTCCAACAGGGCCATCAACGGACCTAAAATCAGAGCCGTATAGACGGTCTTGATGCCGAACTCCTTGCCAATCAAGAAGTAGGCCAACACCAAGAGAATGGCGTTCACCACCAGAATCACCGTGGAGACCGGTAGCGCGATCCCGAACAGCTGCTCGGAAACGCCGCTGATCACAATGGAGAGACCCGAAATGGTACCGATGATCAGCTTGCTCGGCACTAAGAAATAATAGACTGCGATGGCGGTAATCAGCATACCGACGGTCATGATGAGAAGTTCCAGCCAGAACTTCTTGGATTTTAATACGTCTAAAATTTTTGACATTATTGTTTGGATTTAGGATTATTTCTTTACAAAGGGTTTCGTAACCACACCTTGATCCGTCTTCACACGCACGAAATACATGCCGGCTACGAGACCGGAAACGTTGATTTGTGCGGTCTGTAGAGACGTTGCACGCAACGTCTCTACGATGCGGACAACCTTACCGTAAACATCACACACCTCCATTTGCTCATTGTTCATTGTACATTGTACATTGATAACGTCTGAGGCAGGGTTAGGCCAAACCTTGACTTGGTCGGATAGCTGGTACTCCTCCACCCCCGTATCAAAGAAGTGGACATGGAAATTAAGCTCTGAGCCATTGACTTGTATATCGGTAATCTCAAAGCTGTTTTCCGGTGTTCCATCTGTCAAATAGGGATGCGGGTCGGTGTTGGGACCGAAAGAGGTGCGGCCAACGAACTGGCTAAAATGGGCATCTCCGATGGAGCCGTTAACGGTATCGATACTGCTGCCCGGTCGGAAAATCCAGTATTGGTGCGCTTGGTTGTAGAAGTCGAAGAAGGCGTTGGCAAACATCCCATCGTAGTCCAACGTAACCGTGTCGTTCCAACGCGCCACCAACAAACCAGAACCGGGAATGCCCTCTTCGAAAAGGTCCTCTTGATTGCGATATTCGAGCACGTACCACTGTGTAGGGTCTATGTGCGACTTGATGTAGTAGCAGTTTTGCGACGGACTGGAGCCGACGCTCAGCAACGTGTAATCGCCATCTTCTGTGATTTCTATGGGATCGTCAGAGACATGCAGAATTTTGTTCTTGTAGATGGCTGCCATCTGGTTGCTCCCATAATTATAGCACATCATATCCCAACTCCCTGCAGCTGTAACGTTCTGATAATTAATATAATGATACAAATCAGGAAGATTCAATGAATGCCCCATTTCGTGACGGAACACATGAGCCGTGAAGTAGGTGGGAGCGCTCTCGAATTCAAAATTGAATGTATTGATTCTCAAGCCATTGATACGCGGTTCATAATCAAGAGAGTCATACGGAAAATACTCCATGTGAGGCCAAAGAATGGAGGCCCATGCGCCTGTGCCGCCTTTCACAACGAAACTGACATTGTCAACCATACCATCATCGTTGCCGTCCAAATCGACCGTGGCATCCACCAAACCCATGGAATCCACGTAACTCACAATTCTGCCTAACAGCTCTGCCTCTCGCATGGAAACACCCATGAAAGGATTCGGCTCCGTGTAACCCATTGGGTTTGAAGGGCTATACGGTTCGAAATAGCCACGTGGATAGGGATCTTGGTAAGATATTATCACCCCGTTTTGGACATTATTCGTGTAAACGGTATTGTAATGTATTCTCCCGTATGTCATTACATCGTAAAAGTTATAGACACTGAGATAACCGGGCGTTTTCCCATTAAACATCGTATCAATTGACGCAAACGAATGATCGATTTCTGCATCATTCGCAAAACGGACAAAAATGACCAAATTAGTCAACTCCGTGGTTTGCGCCCTCACAACCGAAAAACCTGCAAAGAGGTACAACAAAGCAAACAAAAACAATTTCTTCATAATTATCAATTTTCAATTATCCATTAATCAAAGTTCTTTACGCAAACGGGCCACCGGGATTCCCATCTGTTCGCGGTATTTCGCGACGGTTCGGCGAGCGATATTGTAGCCTTTCCCCTGTAACATAACACAAATTTTGTCATCCGAGAGTGGCTTTTTCTTGTCTTCGGCATCAATCAGGTCGCCGAGCATCTTCTTAATCTCTTTGGAGGATACATCGTCGTCGTTGACCGCTTCAGAGAAGAGGTGCTTCAATGGGATAATGCCGAAATCCGTCTGTACATATTTACTGTTCGACACGCGGGAAATTGTTGATATGTCCGCTCCGACTTCCTGAGCTATCGTCTTGAGAATCATAGGTTTTAGATTTTTATCATCTCCCGACAAAAAGTAGTCGCGCTGATGCTGCATGATGGCATACATGGTGTTATAAAGTAGCATTTCACGCAACGTGAGGGTCTTGATGAATTGCATTCCTTCATCGACATATTTCTTCATGAAACGTTCCGCCTCAGCCTTACGACGGTCATATTCCTCCTTCGACAAGAAACGGTATTCGTTGCTAAATTCCTTATTAATCCGCACTTTAGGCACGTACTGATTGTTCAGCGTGAGAATCAGCCTGCCGTCACTGTTCGTGATGGTGAAATCGGGTATGATGATGTCGGCGTTTTTCTGCATGGGGGTTTCTTGAGCCGCTGGACGCGGGTCCAGCTTCTGCACCACCTCCAACGCGGCCTTCAGTTCCTGATCGGTAATCTCCAACGCGGAGAGTATCTTGTCGTAATGTCTTTTGGTCAGCAGATCGAAATAATCCGTAATCAACACTTTGGCCGTCTGATGCGCAGGGGTGTGATCTGGGATGCGGTCGATTTGCAGCAACAAGCACTCTTGTAGATTACGAGCGCCCGTACCAGGAGGATCCAGTTCCTGTACGAAATGTGTCAACACATACTCCACCTCATTCACATTCGTCTGTATGTTTTCTGTATAGAGCAGTTCGTTAACAATCGCCTGTAAATCAGCATGTAAATAGCCAGAGTCGTCTAACGTGCCGACCAAATAAGTCGCAATCTGCGCCTGACGGTCGATCATATCCATCTCATCCAACTGCATCTGCCACCGTTCGTGCAGTGATTCATAGTATATATCGGATTTGGGATTGGACGGTAACTCGTCGGGGGCGTTCAACTTGGAGATATAATTTTCCAACTGCAAGTCCGAAAAACCATCGTCATAATCGTCGCTGTCGCGATAGTAATCTTCTTTAAAAATCTCGTCATCAGGGAGTTGATCATTCGTCAGTTCCAGAGGATCGCCATTTGCATCGTACTCCTCCGTGGCAAACTCCTCATGATTCTCCGGCTCAGCAGCATTATCATCGTAAATCTCCAAAGCGGGATTTTCATCCACTGTGTTGCGGATTTCCTGCTCCAAAGAGGCGTATGGCAACTCCACAAGATGCATCAATTGTAACGTCAACGGCAGGCCAACCTGCCGTTGGACGTTCTTTTGTTCTAATGTAATCTTATTCTGAGATGACATATAAACAATTAAAATTCAGCATTTTGCGGTGTGCGAGGGAACGGAATCACATCACGGATGTTGGTCATACCCGTAACAAACAGCAACAGCCGTTCAAAACCGAGACCGAAACCTGAGTGCGGCGCTGAACCGAACTTGCGCGTGTCAAAATACCACCAATATTGCTCTTCCGTCATGCCCAATTCGTGGACGCGATTGAGCAGTTTCTGATAGTCGGCCTCACGCTCGGAACCACCAATAATCTCGCCAATGGTCGGGAACAGTACATCCATTGCGCGAACCGTCTTGCCGTCGTCGTTCTGCTTCATGTAGAAAGCCTTGATCTCCTTCGGATAGTCGGTCAAGATAACAGGCTTTTTGAAGTGATTCTCGACGAGATAGCGCTCATGTTCGGACTGCAAATCGATACCCCACTTCACAGGATACTCGAACTTCTTCTTCGCTTGCAAGAGAATGTCGATGGCCTCCGTATAACCCAAACGGACGAAATCAACTTTCGTGACAGACTCCAAACGTGCTATCAACTCCTTGTCGAACATATCGTTGAGGAACTTGAGATCATCCATATTGTTGTCCAACGCGTATTGGACAAGGTATTTGATGAAGTCCTCGGCCAAATCCATATTGTCCGTGATGTCGTAGAAGGCCATCTCGGGCTCAATCATCCAAAACTCGGCCAGATGGCGCGGGGTGTTGCTGTTCTCGGCCCGGAATGTCGGTCCGAAAGTGTAGATATTGCCGAGTGCCATAGCACCCAGCTCGCCCTCCAGCTGCCCAGACACGGTCAGGTTGGTGTGCTTGCCGAAGAAGTCCTGCTTGTAGTCGATTTGACCATCTTTGGTGCGCGGAATGTTGTTCAGGTCGAAAGTGGTGACATTGAACATTTCGCCAGCGCCTTCCGCATCAGAAGCGGTGATAAGCGGAGTATGGAGGTAATAGAAACCTCTGTCGTTGAAGTATTTATGGATGGCAAAGGCCATAGCGTGGCGCAGACGCAACACACAACCAAAATAGTTCGTGCGAGGACGCAGGTGAGCGATTTCACGCAGGAACTCCATAGAATGGCCTTTCTTCTGCAACGGATAGATTTCAGGGTCGGCAGTACCATAAATCTCAATCGTTTCGGCCTGAACCTCAACATTTTGACCCTTACCCTGTGACTCCACTAACTTACCCGTTACATGGATACAGGAACCCGTGGTAATCTGTTTCAGCAGTGCCTCGTCGAACTTGTCGGTATCGGCCACCACCTGCAGGTTGGTGACGATAGACCCGTCGTTGAGTTGGATGAACTGCACGAAGTTGTTGCCGCGCTTGGTGCGCACCCAACCCTTCACATCGACAGGGTTGCCGATGCCGACCACCTCGGGGGTTTTGATGATATCTTTAAGTCTGAGTTTGTTCATAATTGTTTGTTTTTATTATCCTGGGGGGCACTATCGCTCACCCGAGGTTGACATATTTCGGGCCTCCAGCCCTTTGGGAATTATATATTTTCTATTCGCTATAAACCGGCTTCAATAACCAATAACCATTACAAATACGCTTGCAGGGATTTGCATTTGGCGTTGTGGCGGAGGCGGCGGATGGCTTTCTCCTTGATCTGGCGGACGCGTTCGCGGGAGAGGTCGAACTGCTCGCCGATTTCATCCAACGTCATCGGATGTTTGCTGCCAAGACCATAGAACAGTTTGAGGATCTCCGCCTCACGAGTCGGAAGCGTATCAATCACCGTGGCAATTTCTTGCTGCAGAGATTGATAGATTAACTCCTTGTCTGGTGATACCGTGTCCTCATTGCGCAACACATCATACATGTTCGTATCATCATCGGACGTAAGGCTGGCATCCATGGAGAGATGTTTAGGGGAATTCTTCATCGAATCCTTGATTTCCTCTTCAGTCATGCCCAAGCGCTCTGCGATTTCCGAGACCTTCGGTTCACGTTGAAGCTCCTGCTCTAAAATACCCATCGTCTTGTATATCTTGTTAATAACACCCACCTTGTTCATGGGCAGGCGCACGATCCGCGATTGCTCGGCGATGGCCTGCAGAATAGCCTGACGAATCCACCATACGGCAAAAGAAATGAACTTGAAACCCTTCGTCTCATCAAAACGGTGCGCCGCCTTAATGAGCCCAAGGTTTCCCTCATTAATCAAATCGGAAAGTGTAATTCCTTGATTCTGATACTGTTTAGCAACGGACACCACGAAACGGAGGTTGGCGTTGGTGAGCTTCTCCAAAGCATCTTCATCACCGTTTTTTATACGACGCGCCAATTCTGCCTCTTCATCCGCCGTCAATAAGGGCACCTTTCCAATATCATGCAGGTACTTATCCAACGATGGCGTCTCACTACGATTCGTAACCTGCTTTGTAATCCTTAATTGTCTCATTATAAAGAAATTAAAAACACACTACGTAACTAACCGGCTATCTTTAGAAGCTGTAGCCGATACCCAAACTAACAATCTCCTTAAACTGTACACGAGCGCGGGGACCCTCATGGTATTTGCCCCATGCCGGACCGTCGATGAGCACCTTGTCGTAATATTTCAAAGAGGTCATCAAGCTTACATTGAACACTTTAAGGAATTGATAGCTGATAGCCAAATCCCAGTCAACATCGAAGTTACCAAACTTCTGACCGTTCTCCTTGTCATGAATTCTGGCAGTGTAGGGCGTAAACAAGGTTATCGTGGAGATAATCTTGAGATTCTTCACAAGGTCATAGCTGACTCCGCCATTGATACGAAGACCCATGTTCAGCATTACAGGCTTGTAAGTGCCGTCTTCACGCATGGGAAGACCGTAATTAGCTCGTAAAGACTCTTCTAAGCAAGTAGTCATACGACCAGCGACCGGATATACACCAATGGTAAAAATGCTGTTAGGACGATATTCAACACCAAGAGCCAAATCCGTATAAGAAGGAGACAACCATTTGGAAATCAACTCCTTATTACCTTCTTCATCGTTCAAATACTTGTAACCTGGACGATACTGAGATCTGAAACTTCCCAACAGGGTCAGATAGAATTGCGGATGCATCTGATAACCAACTTTCGTGGTGATGTCGAGTTTGTCGTTCGCTTTTCTCCACTTGGGGTTCAAATCAGAAGAGTACATTTCACCTAATTCTGTATCCAAGTTGGTATCCCACGTCCATTTGTTTTTCTTGTAAGAGAGCGTGAGATTGGCGAAAACAAAACTCGTCACATTGTTGTCACCACCGGCAGCCCAGTTGAAGAGACCTGTTTGAGCAGCATTCAATCCCACGATGCCAGTGAATTTCCAATGTTTAGCACTGTCGATTTCCGCTGATTTCACTTTGGTCTTCAAGGCTTCATCAGCTGCTGTTTTTTCATCCACTTGAGCATTGACAAAAGAAAATGCCAACGCACACATTGTAATAAGTAAAAATCCTTTCTTCATAAACTTATAATTTTAATTATACATATTTTCATTATTTTGCCATGAAGGCATTATTCGTCCCTACGATTCGTGGTTGATTTTATGATAGGTTCTCCACCATCGGTCAGAGATTTTATCCTCGCACGCCAGGTCATAATCACGTTTAGAACAAGGCAGGTAATAATGTTGTACGTTCTCTTTGTCTTTTTGATACATAGGAACGATCACCCACCAGCGACCCGATTTTTTGCTCTGAAAGAAGACCATTTCGTCCAAAGCGCCACTCACTGAGATGTTAAACTGGCGATAGTCGTTGCGGTTCTTGAACTGCCCGTCGCTTTGGCGATAGACGAAACCCTCCACGAAATACCAAAGGATATGTGCAATGAGCTGTGAAGTCTGGTTGTTAAAGTCGAGGGTCGGGTCGTATTCATAAATTCCGAAAGAGGACAATTTGTCGCTAAGTCCCACATATTTAGCAATTTGGCATATCTCTTCGCCATAGAAACCATTGGAAGAATTGTGGGGGCATCCGGGGGCATCGGGACGACGCACAGCGGAAATGTCAAGCGAAACCATGTCGGCATTGCGCACCACGGGTTCCACCTCTGCGAGGTTAGGTCGCATAATGCCCACCCTATAGGTTTCGAAGAAGAGGCTCTCCATCATGCCCACCGATTCAGGGCTGTTCATATAGCTTTGATAACCAATATTGGCGTAGTTCAACAAGAAGTTGGGCTGCTGAAGCACCATTTTGTTTACGTATGCGTCGGAGCGAATCGGCATATTTTCATTACCGAGGTCAAAACAGGAATCGATGGCGACCACATTGGCCACACGCTCCATCAATTCGTATGCCCGATAATTGGCGAAAGCCAAATCGTTCCCACCGCCCAAAATAATCGGAACAACCTTGTTTTCAACAAGATAAGCAATCACTTCAGAAACTGCGGAATACGTATCCTCCACGGTATTCCCTAAACGCAAATTACCCAAGTCAAGGATTCTCACCTCTTTACGCCACGCATAGAGTTGATAGAACTGGCGACGTATCTCATCGGGTGCAAGCGAGCAGGAAGGGTTTTGAAAAGTGTTACGCACTTCCGGCACCCCGAAAATGGCAATATCTGCCTCCTGAATATCCAAAGATGCGGCCGGGTCATACATTAATATATTATGTAACAAGCGGTCGGTCAACAATTCAGCATCCGGAACATGAAGCGCCTCTATCGTGACAGGTTCAAAATATAGTGAAAAGTCCATAATTTACGCCTTTTTTCTTTTGATAGTACGTTTTTTCGCTGTGGGTGCGGTCTCTTGGATGATTCTCATGCAATCCTCATAGGTCAACTTATTGGCCACTTGATCTTTAGGAATCTTGAAGTTATCCGTTCCATTGGTAATATAGGGGCCGTAACGACCGTTCATCACTTTGACACTTTCATCTTCTGGGAAAGCGAGCAAGACGTTCCGAGTCTCCTTGTTTCTGATATAATCGACGGCCTGTTCTTCTGTTAAAGAATTGATATCCACCCCTTTATCAAGAGTAATATTTTTTCCGTCAAATTTAATGTAAGGGCCATATCTACCCGCCGCTGCTAAAATCTCCTTTCCGTCAAGATGGCCTATAAGATGCGGCACACGCTCGGCAGTCTTCTTCACTTTGCCTTCCAACAGGTCTATACAACGTTCCAACGTGATGGAATAGGGATCCTCGTTCTTAGGCACCGACTCGAAGACGTTTCCGCAGCGCACATACGGTCCGAAGCGTCCCACTCCCACAGAGACCTCCTGACCGTTCCAGTTGCCAAGACTTCTAGGCAGGCGGAACAGGTCCAAAGCCTCCTCAAGGGTGATCGTGTCGATGAACTGGTCGGCTTGCAGTCTTGCGTATCGAGGTTTTGCGTCCGCGTACGACTCGCCAATCTGCACCATCGGGCCATACTTGCCCAACTTCGCAAATACCTTCTCGTTGGTTTTCGGATCATAACCGAGCAGTCGTTCGCCGCTCGCCTTCGTGGAATAGTTGATGGCTGTATCGACCTGCTGATGGAAATCCCCATAGAAGCGGTGCATCATCTCTTGCCAGTTGGCCTTGCCTTCCGCGATATCATCAAATTCCTTCTCCACATCAGCGGTAAATCCATAATCCATAATATCTTGGAAGTTCTCTTGAAGGTAGTCGTTCACTACAATGCCCACATCTGTCGGGATGAGTTTGTCTTTCTCGTAACCAAATTTTTCTTTTTTGATTTCCTCCTTGATTCCATCGGTAGTCAGCGTAAGACACACATATTGGCGTTCTTTGCCCTGGCGGGTTGCCTTGCGCACATACTCGCGTTTCTGGATAGTGGAGATAGTGGGTGCGTAGGTAGAAGGACGGCCGATGCCAAGTTCTTCCAGCTTTTTCACCAGACTTGCTTCGGTATAGCGCACTGGCGGTTGAGCGAAACGCTGGGTTGCAGCAATCTGTTTGGCATTCAACGCCTCGTTAAGCTCCATATTGGGGAGCATACCCTTAATCTCCTCATTATCATCATCTTTCGACTCTGTATATACCTTCAAGAAGCCCGGAAAGAGAATCACCTCGCCTGCTGCGACGAACTTCTCAGTACGCCCCTCGACAGGAATGGAGATAGTGGTTTTCTCGGTCTTGGCATCGCTCATTTGAGAAGCAATCGTGCGTTTCCAAATCAGTTCGTATAGATTCTTGGCGAATGTGTCCCCGGGAATCGTTTCACGGGCGATGTCCGTGGGCCGTATAGCTTCGTGGGCCTCCTGGGCACCTTTCGACTTGGTGACATATTTGCGTGTCTTGGCGTAATCCTCACCATACTTGGAGGCGACAACTTTGTGAGCCACTGCGAGGGCCATGTTCGACAAGTTCACAGAGTCAGTACGCATGTAGGTGATGTAACCGGCTTCATAGAGTTGTTGTGCCACGACCATGGTTTTCGACACGGAGAAGCCGAGCTTGCGGGCGGCCTCCTGTTGGAGAGTGGAGGTGGTGAACGGTGGCGCCGGGCTTTTCTTACCTGGCGTCTTCTCGATTGCCGACACTAGGAAATTCGCACTCTGACAATGAGTGAGGAAGGCCATCGCCTCGTCTTTGTCGGCAAAACGCTTGTTAAGTTCGGCATTGAGTTCGATCTTCGCGTCGCGAAGCGGCGTGAACAGACCATCCACTTTATAGGAAGAGGTGCTGTTGAACTTCTCTATCTCGTGTTCGCGTTCCACGATGAGCTTCACGGCCACCGACTGCACGCGACCCGCCGACAACGACGGACGCACCTTGCGCCAAAGCACGGGGGAGAGTTCAAAACCCACCAGACGGTCAAGGACACGACGGGCCTGCTGGGCATTCACCAAATCAACATTCAAACTACGTGGATTGGCCAAAGCTTCTTCAATAGCGGATTTTGTGATTTCGTGAAATACAATGCGTTTCACCTTCTCTGGATCCATTTTAGTCACTTCCATCAAATGCCATGAGATGGCTTCTCCCTCACGGTCATCATCAGTTGCGAGCCAGATGGTATCCGCATCAGCGGCCTTCTTCTTAATGTCATTGATCAAAGATTTCTTATCCTCCAAAACTTCATACTGCGGTTCAAAATCATGGGCAATATCGATGCCCATTCCCTTGGACGGAAGGTCACGCACGTGACCCTTACTGGAGATCACAGTGTAATCCTTCCCGATGAACTTTTGAATAGTTTTTGCCTTCGCCGGAGACTCGACGATAATTAGATTTTTGCTCATATATTTATTCTTTATTATCTTCGTATATCGTTCATATTAATAAGACTTGAGATTTGAGATTTGAGACTTGAGACTATTTGGGTTAAGACTTAAGTCCTAAGTCTTAGGCCCATACTCATATCCCAACATAGCATCGACGGTTTCCCAGTCTTGGCGGCGGATATGTTCACGTATGACGGCGGAATGCACACCCGCATCATGCCACATCTCCTCTGGGATGTCCACCACTTGCAAACCATTGTCACAGCAGAGTGTTTTGATATTGTCGTGATGACCTTCCCTGTGATGACCGAAAGCGTGGTTCGGACCCATCACGATGGTGTGCGCATGCAACGTATCAATGATGAATTCCTGAACGAACTGCTGGTAAGTCAACTTCGAAAATTCTATTGAGAACGGCAGCACCACAACCGCATCAACACCCTGATTCTCAATCAGTTCAAGGTTTTTCTCCAATGAATTAATCGTGAAAAAGCCACTATCATGACGCAACACCATGCGGGGATGCGGGTCGAAGGTTAACACCACACTGGTGCCACCCACCTTTGTTGCCTGTTCGCAGAGAAATCGCAAAATACGGACATGCCCGAGATGAACGCCATCGAAAGCACCGATAGCCACCACCGGTTTCTTCCAACTCGGCAATTTGTCTGTTCCCTTAAACACCTGCATTACAAAGAAAGAATGAAAAACGGACCGATTAACGTAACTTTGCTCCAACTTCACGCTCGTAAGCGGCGATCAGCTTGTTCATCACCTTGTTGATTTCCTCTTCGTTGAGGGTCTTCTCGGCACTTTGCAGCACGAAATTGAGGGCGTAGGATTTCTTGCCTTCCTCCACCCCGGCGCCCTCGTAAACATCGAACAAGTTGATTTGTTTGAGCAGTTTCGATGCGTATTTATACCCGATTTTCTCGAGATTATCGTAAGTAACATTGTTATCCACCACCAACGCCAAATCACGACGGACGGCGGGGAAAGCATTGATAGTTTGATAGTTGACCACGCGCCCTTGACACAAAGCGTCCAACAATCTCACATCGATTTCAGCATAATAGACTGGTTTTTTCAAATCGAAATGGCGCAGGATATCTCCACGGAGCACTCCGATGTGGATAGGCATCTGATCATCAACCTTATAGGAGACATGTTGCGCGAACATCCGCGGATCACTGTCGGTGACCAGCTGTACTCGCTCCATCGGGAAGTTGATCTTCTGCAAGAAGTTGTCAATCATGTTGCGTAAATAGAAGAAATCGGCGGATGCGGCCTTGCCCTCCCAATTGTCTTCCGAAAGCTTGCCCGTCACGAACATGGACATCATGTCACGCTCCTGATATCGTTTCGTAACATCGTCGCCTTTAATACTTTGCGTGTTGAAATGATAGGTTTTACCAAACTCAAACAGACGCAAATCGGCAGCTTTGTTATTAGTATTTCGAGACACATTCTCCAAACCGGAAAACAACAGTGTTTGGCGCATGGCGTTCAATTCGCTGCTCAACGGATTCAACAGTTTCACCGTTTCGCGTTCATCGAGGAAATCGTACTGCTGCGCATAATCCGCTCTGGTGAGAGAATTGTTCATCACCTCATAGAAACCATTGTCTGCCAAATATTTAGAAATCGATGTCTGCATCTGATAAGCGGTGTCACTTTGGCGCAGACATGACATATCGTAAGTCAGCGTGGTCGGAATCTCTATGTTGTTGTATCCGTAAATACGGAGAATCTCCTCGATAAGGTCGATCGGGCGAGTCACATCGCATTTGTTCAACGGCACAGACACGATGAGTTTGTCCTCACCCATGGGTTTGACTTCCATATCGAGCAACATGAGGATATTGGTAATTTCTTTTTTCTCAATCACTTTACCAGCCACTGCATTCACTTCATCATAGAAAAGGGTGATTTGCGCGGGTTCAATTTCCACAGGATAGCGATCCACGATATCCATAACCGGGTATCCGCCAGCGAGTTCTATAATCAATTCCACAGCGCGCTTCAATGCATAGATAGTGATAGACGGGTCGCAGCCGCGTTCATAACGGAACGAAGCGTCCGTTCTCAAGCCATGACGTTTTGCCGTCTTTCGGATGCTAACGGGGTTGAAATAGGCGCTTTCGAGGAAGAGACGAGTGGTATTTTCGGTGATGCCGGAGTGCAATCCGCCATAAACACCCGCGATGCACATACCCTCTTTCTCATTGCAAATCATCAGGTCGTCGGCGCTTAATTTCACCTCGTTGCCATCAAGGGTCACAAACGGGGTTCCTTCTGGCAAATTCTTGACAATCACCTTATTACCTTCGATTTTATCGGCATCGAAAGCATGCATCGGTTGACCGAATTCCAGCATGATGTATTGTGTGATATCGACGATATTGTTAATAGGTCGCACGCCCACAGATTGCAGTTTCGTCTGCAGCCATTCGGGAGACTCCTGCACCTTGACGCCTTCGAGCAGGATACCGGAGTAACGTGGACAATCCTTTTTGTTTTCCACCACAATGTCCACGCGGGAGTGTACACCAGAGACGGGTTGCACCTCACGAACGTTGCGTTTCACGAGGGTGGAACAAGGTACACCGTGTTGTATCAGGGTGGCATAGAGGTCGCGGGCCACACCGAAGTGACAGATAGCGTCGCAACGGTTAGGAGTGAGTCCGATTTCGAAAATGGTATCCGACTCCACGTTGAAGTATTCCGCTGCGGGAGTGCCTGGCACAGCCTCTTCCGGCAGCACCATGATGCCATCGTGAGAGGTGCCCAGACCGATTTCGTCTTCGGCGCAAATCATGCCCTCGGAAGGTTCGCCTCGCAATTTAGATTTCTTGATGGTGAAAGACTCGTCACCGTTGTAGAGCACGGTTCCGATGGTTGCCACCACCACCTTCTGACCTGCTGCCACGTTGGGAGCGCCGCAGACAATATGCAACGGTTCCTCTTCGCCCACGTTGACGGTTGTCACATGCAGATGGTCGGAGTTCGGGTGCGCCTCGCAGGTCAGCACCTCACCGATTTTCAGTCCGCGCAGACCGCCCTTCACCGTTTCAAAGGTCTCAAGACCTTCCACTTCCAGACCGCAATCGGTCAAGTAAGCGGCAGTCTCTTCCGCCGTCAAGTCGAATTTCATTAAATCTTTCAGCCACTTGTAAGAAATCTTCATATATCTAACTATTTAATTATAAACACATTAACACCAAATAAACAAGTTTTTTTAGCGGCTGCAAATATAATATATATAAATAAGATACAGGGGGCGGAAATGATTTTTTTTTGATTTGACTGAGTATCAGTGTTTTCGAGAATTCTATTGGTGGGTAAGTAGAAGAACTGGAAATAAGATAAAGGAAGAGTGTTTGGGAAACAAATTAGGGGCAAGGGGGTGTCATGGGCAAGCGGGACGAAACTTCTGGATAAAAAAAAGCAACCCTTTCGAGGTTGCTTGGTAGCGTGTAGGGGATTCGAACCCCTGATTTTAAGAATGAAAATCTTACGTCCTAGGCCAACTAGACGAACACGCCGTTTAGGTGTCGAATTTGACGGTGCAAAAATACACTTTTTTTAATATCCAGCAAGAGTAAAAGAAAAAAAAATCTTGCTAGGCATCTTTATCTTGTTCAAACCTGAATCCCAGGCGTTTACCAGTCCTAAGAAGGTTGGTTTGTTCCTCAAGTTGGAGAATATCGTTCACAGTGATGATCTTCATATCCTCATAATTTGGCACCAAAAGATCAAAATTCAGCGTATAACGAATGGCTGAATTGAGGATTTCAGAGACCGCTGCCGGTGAGATTTCGTTGCTGCTGAAATTATTGATCACTTGAGCTAGCTCGCGTTTGCCTTCAATATAGTAGTGACCCTCCTTGTTAATGAAAATACGCCCGATCATATATCCCAAGTCGTTGACACGGTCATATTTCAAAGAATCGCCTAAGAAGTTGAAAATCTGAATCATACCGCAATACGAACGGTCACGATCTTCCTTGATATAGGGTGTGCGCATCACCTCGTGGTCGCGAGAGAACTCAAAAACGTTGGTGTGCATCAGAAATATCAGCACATCTCCGCCAAATTTGAGCATGAATTGGTACTGGTTCTTGTTGGTGAACAGCACGGGTATAT
Organism: uncultured Bacteroidales bacterium; assembly: GCA_946409645.1. GTDB lineage: Bacteria > Bacteroidota > Bacteroidia > Bacteroidales > WCHB1-69 > F23-D06. The sequence continues at coordinate 2,301 of CAMJXE010000046.1, read as the reverse complement.
TGTCGTGGTCGTCAGCATAATGTTCGCGGTAATACTCTTCAAAGCTTTTGGAGGCATCCTTGAAAAGTTGCATGGTTTCCAACGTCACAGCAAAAATTCTCTGCTTCAGTTCCCCTTTGGTTATCAATAATTTACACAAATTTTCGTCCATATTTTTTCTTTAAAAAACGGGCTGCAAAGATACAAAAAAAGAATGGAGACGCAAAATTTTGCGTCTCCACTATCCTAATACTCCATCATGGGTTCAATCTCTTTGGCTTGGTCGATCATCTTCTGAAGTTCAGCAGCCGTAGGGACACGACCCACAAGGTGCTTCGCCTCATTGATTTCGGTTATTTTAGCGAAGAGGTTTTCAGCCGCGCGGTGACGGAACTCCTTCACGGTATCCACACCTGCCGCTTCCAACAATTCTGAAAATTGCGGTCCAACGCCATTAATACGCATCAAATCAGCATGATTGCACCATGTGAGAATCAATTTCGGGGAGATGCCCGTCTTCTCGGCCAGTTCGGCACGACCAGCGGGTTTCTTGCCAATTTCAAGCAATTCCTCAATAGTGTTGATACCCACTTCTGTTAATTTTCCGGCATAAACATCGCCAATACCTTCTACATCAATAATCTTGTAACTCATAACATTAAGAATTTGTTTTACACTGCAAAAATAATAATTTTTCAGAAACAATCAAAGATAATTTTCATAGAAACGTTATTTTGTCCTTAATTTGTTGCCAAAGGAGCGCGGACGCAACTCGCACATACTCGTAATCACCTCATCTTCCGTCACTTCTTCATCTTTGAGAATGGCCGGAATATAACCCATCGCCTTTGCTTTTTCTCCAGCATAGACAAAATAGGTGCACGTGCATTCCGCACAGCACTCCCCGTCGGGATTGAGGATTTCGCCATGAACAGTTGCAATGGTGTGACGTTTTTCCAACAATCTGGCATTCAGTCGAATATACGGCCACAATGTACTCACGGGTTTGCGATAACGCATCTCCATCTTGGCTGTCACGCCAGAAGTTTGCAATTGATAGAAAACAACCCATCCGCAAATCTCATCGAGCAACGTCGCCTGGATGCCACCGTGCAACGTGTCAATCCAACTCACGAAATTCGGGTTCGCTTTCCAAAAAGAGACCACCTGATTTCCATCCCAAAAGAAGTGCATGTGCACCCCAAAGGGATTGTCAGGGTTGCAACCGAAACAATTGTAGCCCTCTGTATTTCCTATCCACGGATTTATTATTTGTCTCATACTCAAGTATTTATTTCAAAATCATATCTACCTTATTCGCATCCAGGTTTCCAAATCATCGAACCAACACTAATCCCGAACCACTTTCTTTATGCCCACTACTCTGTCTCCGGAAAGTGCCTTCACAACATAAACACCCGAAGCACAAGAAGAAAGGTCGATTTGCGTAATTTCTTCCGTCACTGTTATCCGCCGCACTAACTTACCGTAAGCATCGATAAGATGCAACTGTGTGACCTCCACGTCGCTACTGTTGACCTGCACATTGACGATATTGTCGGTCGGAACAGGATAAACCTTCAGGATATCAGAGAGTTCATAATCGGGAACCCCTACCGTGACAGTAAGATGAAGGGTGACGATGCTGTCACAGCCGGCTCCTGTTAAGAAATTATAGTTAAATGTCACATGTTCTGGTGTTCCTACTTCGAAAACGGTGTCGATTTCACCATTGATATAGTGATACGGCAGCTCATCTTCGCTGATAGTGAGGTTCTCTTCGATTGAATACGTAGGATTGACGGTCAGATGGAGGGTGACGATGCTGTCGCAACCATTAATAGTTGATAATTGGAAATTGACAATTGATGATGAGGGGGTGCCAATGTCGAATACGGTGTCACCGTATGTGAATGGCAACTCGTTGTCGCAAATTGCGATATATTTGTCCGTCGCAACAGAATAATGAATCGTCAAATGCAGTGTGTCAACGCTCGGGCAACCGTTTTCGTTCGTATATGAATACAAATAGATGCCGCTCGTGGTGTACGTCTGACCGTGCCACGTATAGCTGTCGCACTCAGTCACCGTCGCGGAGTTGTGCGTGCCGTGGTGAATTGTCAGGTGAAGCGTCACCACACTGTCGCAGCCCGCCGCATTCGTCAGCGTGTAGGTCGGGGTATTTGTACTTTGTGTATAAGTCACGCCGTTGATCCACGTAAACGACTCGCAAGCAGTCTGTTCGTCAACGCCTGTGTTGGAATAATGAATCGTCAAATGCAGTGTGTCAACGCTCGGGCAGCCGTTTTCGTTCGTATATGA
>CAMJXE010000045.1 GCA_946409645.1 uncultured Bacteroidales bacterium | reverse complement strand
TCGGGGGAGAACCAATCGCTGCACCATTCCGCCACGTTGCCACTCATATCATACAGACCATAACCGTTGGGACGTTTACGGCCTACTATGTGGGTGAAACCCTATAGCTCGGGGTGTTGTTCGCTGCCGTATGGATTGCTGTCACCATTCCAATAGGATGGATTCTTGTGCATGACAGACGAATAGAGCTGCTGCGTCACCTCGACTGTGGCGATGTAATAGGGGGCGAGGACAATGGTGTCGTAACCGTTATGTGCGCGTTTCCCCATCACTGGACAAATACGCGAATAGTCGCATAGGGTATCCCCATAATAGTTCTTCCTGACAAACGTGTCAGGCGTTATCAAAACCATGTCGATTTTGACCTTGTCGTTCACGGCAATGCTGATCTTTTTCGGCTGAGCGGATGCGCATAAGATCATCATGCATCCGAAAAACGAGAGTGTCAGTTTTTTCATAATGGGCTAGGTTTTGATGAAAGGTTTTATAGATAAGAACGTGGTTTTTGACGGAAATTTTGGGTGGTTGATATTCATTGCTTCGTAAATAGTAGTGTGTCTCCGACACACAGCCTCGCACCCCCACAGCGTACCCCACACGGCACTCACTGCGTTCGTTTCGTGTGGGGTTACTAAAATGGCGTGCATCCTGCACGCAACGGAGGGATTCGGTGTGTACTGCCGTATTCATAACAACATCACATTTAATGAGGTGTTTTTTCATTGCTTAATGATGTACCTTCCTTTATATTTGCCGGAATCAATCTCCGCACGGGCTTCGGCAGCGGCGGCGGCATCTTCCTCAGGATCACCAAAGTCTCCGATGTTCAGTCTAGGAACAAAACCCGCCCCATGGAAGAAAGCAGCTTGTAACTTCTTTTCGTAATCGGCGTAGGTCTCGGAGACGCCCAGTTCCTTTCGGTTGGCATTGATTTCCGCAACATCACCCGTCGGATAAATGAACAGCGTATTGCCGATGACAATATTGCTGTTGAATCCAAGGCCATACCGGGTATCGCAACCGGTGTCCGCCTGGCATCTCCAATTCAGGCACTCATCGTAGAAATCCATATAGCTTCGCGCGTCGTAGGTGCCCTCTTTCACGGCCTTCTCAACAACATCAAATGGCAGTTCGGCGGTTCTGGTTTTACTGTTATGGATAAAAAGAAGCTCTGTGATATTGGCGTATAATTCTCCTGCGTTGTCTTCATTGAGGTGACCATAATGCTGGAATAATTCGACCAAAGACTGCATATTGATGGAGTCTGTCTCGGCCATTGCTTTGTCTGCATCATCACCCAACTGTCTCGCACACGTTCTGATTCGCTGGTCGCGTGCGCGCAACGAATCCAAAGCAGCCACAAGCTCAGGGTCGGTGATGACCCGTGTCGTGTCCTTGATCAGGTATAACGTCCGCTGGAATGCCGTGTCTGCATCATACCATTTTGGCCATAACATTCCCCTTTGGGCCAAAATGTGGGCGCATTCCAAGGCGATGTCCAGACGACCTTGCTTGTTGTAGGAATAAAGCAGCAAGTACTGGCGTAAATCTTTTGAAAAAGGTCGGTTTGCGGCAAAGGCCTTCTCGTAACACCTCGCCGCTTTTTGTCCCAAATCGTTTTCGTCGCTCATTTGGAGACAGGCCAATTCAGCTTCGTTGATGTATTTGTAATATTCTTTCGGGTTGTTCTGCCCCAAAACGAGGCAAACGCTTGTCCCAAGAAGCAAGATGATAAATAATTGTCGTTTCATATTTTAAAAGTTTGTTTTGTCAGTGGGCGAATTGCCGTCAAGCACGATGCGGAAGCCCATGTCCAAGGCCGTAAGGGAAGTGTCACAGCCTGCACGCATGAAATATTCCATAGTTCTCTCCATTTCACTGCTCCAGGATCCGCCCTTCAGAATTTTAAGCGTGCCTTTTGCCGGGCCTTTGGGGTTTTTGTATGTCACGTTCGGCTTGTAATAATAGGGCGAGAACCAATCGGAGCACCACTCCCTGACATTGCCGCTCATATCATAAAGCCCGAATTTGTTCGGTTGCAGAAGTCCGACCACGTGTGACCGCGCCATGCCATTATCCCAGCCCCAGGCCACTTCCGTATAGTCATCGCTGCCGCTGTATTTGTAACCGAACTCACCTCCTGAAGCGGCATATTCCCACTCCGCTTCGGTAGGCAGCCGGAAACGCAGGCCTGTGATGGCATTCAGGGAATCGACAAACCGTTGGGCTTCTTTCCAAGTCACGCGATCGACAGGGTACCTCAAAAAAGGTCCCTCGTCCTTAACCATTTTCCAGGACCGCGCATTTGAATTATAGTTGTATGGGTAATAGGAGTTGTTGCTTTCCTTCCCCAGCACGGCCTGATACAAATCTTGTGTAACCTCATACTTTCCAATATAGTAGCTTGACAGCACGATGGTGCTGTAACCATTCATGGAATTTGCATACTTTACTGGTTTGGGAACGTGATAATGACAACCATTCATCGAGTCTCCGAAATAATTGGGTTTCTGATAAGTGGCATCCTCAATCTTCACCATATCAAACCGCACTCCACGCACCGAGAACGTAAGGGTATCATTCTGCGACAACAGAGGTGATGACAATAGAATCAAGATGATTGAAAATAGCGTATTCTTCATAATTATGGGGCTGTGGAGAGAAATAAAGACGTGGTTTAACGGATTATCAACAGAAATATTGTCTTTCCCTCCGCCACGACTTCAGCAACCGGACGAGGAAGGCGACATCGTGCTGGTTGATGAGCGCATAGAGCTGTCGGACTTTCACGTTTTTCATCTGACCGTTTGGTTTTTACAATATTGGACAACTGGTTGGGGAAATCCTTACAAAAATATTTCTTCTTCCTTACCGCAATCACCCGGAATCACACATGTTACGGGGAGGTTCTTGGGTGGGAAGAGGTAATATGCTCCCTTATCCCCTGCCACACCTCCAAAGGCGGCAGTTGGATGGCAGAACGTCGCTCATCTACCCGTTGCGGATCATACAACGGAACATCTGGCGCGAAGAGCCTCTGTCCATAGTAGGATTCGGCAAAAAGGCGGTAATGGACATCGTCATACAGTTCGGCGTAATCGAAAAGGTGGTAGTTGCCCATGTTGACCTGTTTGAACAGCCAGTCAAAAAATGACTGGTAATCTGTTTTCGACAATGTTGCCGCCTTCTGTGTGATGAGTTCCTTGATGTGCCCGTTCCATGCATCGTATGTATATCGGGGATAAAAACCATCGTTCAACACCTTCACAAGGGTGTCGAACGAAGTTATGGAATCCAGCATCGCGTCGCCGTTTGTAGTCATAAGCCGCTCATAATCGGCACGCAATTCATCGTAGTTGACTTTCACCGAATCCATCAAAAGCGGTGGAAGATGCCATTTCTCATCCAAGCGTTTCCCGCAAAGCACCATTTTCCTCGCCTGCCGAACCGCCATAGCCGTGTCTCCTCCCAAAAAGTATATTGCCAACACCTCCAAATCTCGAGGGAAAGCGTAAAACTTCTGATCGAAGTACCATTCGTTTGTCCCTTGCGTGTCTCTATTGTTCCAATGGGCTGCAATGCTGACATACATATTGGTGTTGTTGGGATAATAATGGGTCAGATAGTCCAGATAATCGGAACAGACGGACAGGTCGTCAAGCCCCCAACTCTTAACATAATCGGCAAACGGCCTGATACCCATAATCTCCCGACGGCGGTCAAGGTTTTCCATGTCAACGATAGGATGATATCCCATGTCGTCGCCCATTCCAGCCATCTGTGTGCCATAGATTTGAGGGCGCCCTTGCATCATCAGGTACCGGTCTTCCATATAGGCGAGGTAACGCCTTTCCGCATCGTTTTCCAGAACGGCCTGACGGTATCTTTTCAAATATTCCGGCAAATAGAAAAACGAATGCTGGGCTATCAGCCATGCGTTTTCCGTTCCTTTCTGACCGACAAGTTGCCATGAGGGGAAGCCATACTGAGCAATCAACGCCTGCAAGTCAGCTGTATTGGCCGAGTCGATGACAATCATCTGATCGCGGATATCCTCACTCCATCCTTCTGCTTCAATCCTCATTCGGACACCTTGGTCCTTTCTTACCATAGCAGCCAAAGAATCGATGAAAGGCTGGCACCTTCGGCTCTCGGTGATTTGAATAAGGGAGTCCAATTCCGGCCAGTAAATTCTCGCTTGCAGGTCATAACCGCCAAGCCACGCGTCAAAAGACTCTCTTTCAAATCCGTTTGATTGGACAATCCGGTACAACAGCATTTTCGCCTTGGCGGAATCACCGAGTCTTTCCGCGCAAGAATGATACTTCAACAAATCAAAGTAATAGGCCACTGGCTCGATGGAATCAGCCGCGCAGAACAAGGGATATGCTGTCTCACAGTCACTGGATTGATAGGCCCTGACCGCCTCGCATGTCAGCGATGCGTTTTTGGGCAAATAGTCGAACCGTTGCGCCCAAACCGCTACCACTGCGGCAACCAAAAGGATGGTTAAGGTTGTTTTTCTCATAACAGTTGAGGTTTTGGTGTCGCTGAATTATATGTCCAAAAAGTAAAGTTGACCGGCGCATCATTGCCTGGCTTCCGATTTATCCTCATTGTACCCTTCAGAATCCTCCGCCACAAAATAAGAAGCTGATTCAGGGACAACATACCCGACAGCATGTTCGAACTGGAACTGCAAATCCGGAAACGTCCGTCCTTCTGCCTCCTCCAGTTCCCGCATCTCCGAAACGCATTCGTAAAAGTCCTCAATGGCCTCTTGTTCTGTATCACCGTATCCTGCAAGCCCGATGTTATACTCGTCGGAGGGCATATAGGCGGAATAGAGTCCGTCCGTGCTTACTTCTATTATCACTTTTTCGGTTTTCATATTCTTTGTATTACAATGGAACACCTGATTTTTTCGCAATATCTTTTAATGTTCCCGAAGCCACTTCTTTTGCAGTATGGCGTGGTATCGGAAAACGTCTTTGTGTGATTGGACTATACCATATATCGTGATTGGCACCATGTCTGACCAGGGTGCATCCCGAATCAAGCAGCTTCTTCCGTAATTCAGTTGTCTTCATGATTTTCATATTTATTTTCACGGTGCAAAAATACAAAAAAACAAAGCCAAAAATCAATAATCTATAAATTTCTTTTTATTTCTTCCTTACCGCAATCACCCGGAAGCCGACCTTCTCCATGTCTTACATCTAAAAATTCACCCCCACCAAATCAATAACGATCCTTGACCCGTCGATGTTGGTGTTGTCCATTTTGACAAAACCGTAGGTGTCGTTGTAATAGGCTGTGAGGTAAGTTTTTCCGATGCGGCTTTTGGCAACTGCCTCCACCTTCACGCAGGGAAGCGTGCCCATCGGCGTGACCACCTCGCAATCCGTGTCGGTGATCTTGTATTTGTACTTGTTGACGATGCCGCCCGTCCAGGTTTTCCAGCGCTCGTCACCCCACTGGCTGCCGATAGAGAGCGACCATTTCCAAGTATTTCCCTTTTTGATGGGATATTGGATGTACGGGAAGGGATTGAGCTCGAGTATTTGAAACAGGCAATCTCTATTGGGATGCATCCACAAATTCCGTTCATTCTCGACAATGCCAGACCACGACGATGGCCGATTCGACCGCCAGCCATCAAACAGGAAGTAAAAAGCCTCCACCGTTTGATTATAATCTTTACTGAAAGGCTTCGCTGTGCATAAAACTTCTACCTCATAACGATTGATGCAAGAGTCTTTAGCATCAAAAACATCCGAAAAGGAAAAATCCGCCATATAATAGGTATATGTGGCGGTGTCGCCGGTTTCCGTAAGTTCATATCCCTGTTTTGGAATACGTTCGTAACGCATATAGCGTTCTTTGCCATGCGGATCGAAATAGTGGAACCCGAAGGTGAACACCCGGTTTTCCCGGTAGATTTTGTTGTCCTCTGTATAGCGGCAGGGATTCGCGGTGTCGTTTCGCACCTCAAACCAAACGCCATTTTTGCCGCTTCGCGAATACTCCGTGTTTTGGGCCTCTGCGGTGAAGAGGGTGAGCGTTGTCAGCGCAATGAGCGCGGTTATGATTCTTTTCATCGTGGTTGATTTTCTGTTAGGTTACTTATTTACATTAGCCTCTATTTTCGCAATAATCCAACGATACAATTCCTCCGGCTCTGTGGCTTTGTAGCAGTCGGAGAAGTCAACTTGTCGAAATTGGAGGACATCTCTTTTCAAACCAGCGAAAGCTCGTACGCTTTCTGCTCCGGTGTGAGCGTGTTGGGAATCTCTTGTCCCTTGACAAACCCTAATGGGAGCAGGAACAGGAGGGCTAATTTGACGACGGCGTTGTTCATTGTCCGGTGATTTTTGGTTCATCATTTTTAACGGCGGCAAAGATACAATTATTGTTTTAATTATACAACTAAGATTTTAATTTTACAATTGCTGTTTTCTACATTCTTAATTGCTTCTTCCGCACCGCAATCATCCGGAAGCCGATCAGCGGGGAGGGACTGTCGTAAGGCTTCTCCAGCACCAAGGTTATTTTATTCCGTAGGTAACAGTTTCAACACCTCCTCTTTAAGAACCGGAAGATGTTTACGTATAATCACCCATACGGTAGCCGAATCCACCGAGTCGTACCCGTGAATCAGCAAATTGCGTGTATTCACAATTTTCCGCGCAGAAGTAATCGCAATTTCAGGAGAAATTTTCAACAGGGAATTCACGGCCTCGCCTATGATTTCAACATTCCTCTCCACGGCATTCTGCACCAAAGTGTTCGCCTGATATTCGTCAAAAGTGTGCATTGCCGCAGTGAATTCTTCAATTCGGGCGGCGCAGGCAAGGATATCGGAAAGTAACTTGTTAATTTGCTTCTCCATAGATTAAATACTTTGTTTCATTCAGTTCGTTAATAAAATAAGGATTCTTAAGGGAATATTCGGTCAACAAGTCAACATCGCGGTGGATTTCGTCCTCTAACGCAATCTGCAAATCCAACAGAAGTTCGCCCCTCTCCAACGGATCCATTGACGGGTCGTAGTTCACCAGAAAGTCCACGTCACTGGAGGGGTTGAACCTGTCTGTAAGGACGGAACCAAACAGGTAAGCATTCTTCACCTTATGCAGGGCAAGAATATTCACCACATTGGCAAGATGGGGCAAAAATTGCGCATTGATTTTCATTCCTATTTTTTTTGCAAAGATACATTTTTTTCGCATTCTACATTTATTTTCATCTCACCTCTTCCGCACCGCAATCACCCGGAAGCCGACCAGCGGGGACGGGGCGTCGTGGTGCTTCTCCAACTTCACGGTTTTCCTGTCGGGCTTCTGCGCCCACGCTGCCACCACTGCGACGATGAAAAGGATGGTCAGGGTTATTTTTTTTCATAACGGTTAAGGTTTTGATGAAAGGATTTACAGATATAATGTGTGTTATGGGGAATATCTCGGGTGGGAGGTGCACCTATTCAATGGAGCAGCAAACTGTGTATGGCATCACGAACGACTACAATTCGCTCACCGTCAACGTTGTCAACCAATTCGAATGCGAAGTGAAAATCTTCTATCATCAATTCACGTCAACCATTAGCTCTCCATTCTTGGTTTAACCTTGCTGCCGGAAATCCTTGAGTCATGCTTAGAACTTGCAAACCTTTGAACATTCGGTTCGCTTTTTTCAACACAGTCTCTTCACTGAGAGACGGATGATTCCGCATGGCGGCTTTATAGAATTCGTTGATTTTAATTCTTACAATGGGACTGATTAATTCTTACAATGGGACTGACTATGACTTTCATGGTTGGATTGATAGTGTTCATGGATAATTGTCGTCAGTTCGGATTCCCACTCCTCGAGCGTGATGCATTCCGCCAGTTCGTCTTCGTCAACAGTGCGAAAAGCACCATGAGGAGAGGCGACATACTGAGCTCGAGGCTCGTTAACCTCTTGTTTCTTAATGTCTTTAGTAGAATAATCTTTTGTCATTTTTCTATTTTATTTTCTGCCGCAAAGATATACAATTATTTGAATTGTTCAATACTATTTCTTGTAAAAAATTAATTCTTCCTCACCGCAATCCACCTAAAGTATGTATTCGTAGATTATCCGTGCAGATCCGCGTGATACGTGGAGATAAATAATCTCCGCGTATCGCTCGTATCTTCACGTATTTTCATCGTATTTCATCGCTATTCATCGTTCTTCATCGTTTCACCACCTTCATCACCACGCTCACCCCTCGTTCGAAGTTGATCTTCACGAGGTATGTGCCGGCGGGATAGGGCGAGAGGTCGATTTCGGGCAGGGACGTACCGTGGGGCGAATCCAGGAGAGTGGCCAGTTTGCGGCCCTGGAGGTCGAGCAGCTCGATGCTGCGGTAGCCGTACATGTAGCCGCACACGGTGGTCTGCCCGTCCGTGGGGTTGGGATAGAGGTAGATTTCGCGCTCGCGGTTCTGGTAGTACTCGTCGATGCCCACGGAGTCGTCGGGGACGAAGGGATGTGTGAATTCGGAGTCATGGTAGAGGGCGAAAACCGCACTGGATTGTGAAGAAGGACAGTTGACAGATACATTCTGATGGAAGGTAACAGGCGAAGTTGCCTGAACAGAAACAAGGACATATCCGTTATCATTGACAACTGCTCCAATTGAATGCAGCAGTTGTATTGTACCTGTGTTCTGTATCGTATCGGCTTTAATAAATGTTCCATCATTTTCCCATTCAGATAACAAAAATCCATAGCCGTAGGAATTCTCAAATCTTGAAAGCGCGAAAACTCGATTATTCACCACAGCTGGTTTTAAACTAGGTGTCGTACCTGTAGCAGGCACAATTCCGTGACATATATACTCACCATTGTCCTTGTTGTATCTAACAAAAAAACAAATGTCTGTTATGTTTGTTTGAAATCGTTGCAATGGATTATTCTCATTGTCAAAATACACTAATGATTCTCCGTCATTGTTGTATGCTGCACCACCAAGAACATAAACCGATCCGTCAAGATATGCGCATTGATTCCAAATAGCGCGGGCAGTAATATTAGAACCCCGTGTATAAAGCTGATTACTCCAAATAAAATCACCATCTGTATTTATTTTAAGAATGAAAAGGGCACCATTTAAAGAAGAAATATCGTGAATCGTTAAATTATGTGTGCTGTCCCACCAAATATGGATAGGATATTGATGCTGTTCGCCAGTCGGGTCACTGTCCACAACTTGTACATTCCCTGTCAAATACATATTGTCATTTTCATCGAACGACATACCTCTGAAACGCACATAATAATAACGGGTAACACTGTCATTTATTAGCGGATACAATGAGGCTATCCCATCAGTATGACTAACAAGTAACTTGGTGAAATCCAATTCCCAATTTGAAGAAAACTTATATAAGATGGCATTGTTGATATTCCCAAATGCACCCACGCTTCCTGGAAGATATAAATCGTAATATTTGTTCGTGTCCCCATCTATTTGAATTGAATACGGGGAATTTTCATTCCCTCTATACAAGATTCTCGTAAACACATACATGCTTCCATCATTTCCTATATGGAAGGGAGCCGTGTAGTCTGGCATACACAAAGTCTCATCTGTTCTAATAGAATCTGCCCCATTAAAAAAAGAATCTCTTGAATATGCTTCCACAAAATGATCTTCCAACAGATTCCCGTCCAAATCCAATTGGGCAAAGAACGTCCACCTGTGGTATGCCTTAAACGGCAGCTCTTGTTGCTCTTCAGGAACATTGTTGAGTTGATATTTGTAAACGAGGGTGTCCAAATAGTACAACCAATCATCGGAATAGTCGCCATAAAATCCGCAGTTTCCTGAAATATAGACTTTGTTGTTCCGGATTTCCATCCATAAAGGGAAGGCCGTTTCCGAACTGCTTTTCACCACCTTATACCATAACATATTGCCCAATGTGTCAAACTTTGCCAAAAGAATGGAATGATCATTTCTGTCCAGTACCGTCCCATTATTTACAAAAAGGAACGTGAGTCCGTCAAACTGCGGACTTCCGCCCATGCTCCCATAAACATATATGTTTCCTTCCTCATCAAAGGCAGTGTTTGTAATCTCATTGTAATATGAGCCAAGAGTGCCGTCGCCTCCCGTCCAGTAATGCGCCCACTTCCACTCGCCCTGGGCGGAGGCGGTGAGGGTGACGAAAAGGGTGGCGAGGGTTGCCGCGAAAAGGGATAGTTGGTTTTTCATATTGTTAGAATTTTGGTTTAAGGTTTAGGGTTTAAGGTTTAAGGGAGTAGGGAATAGTTTAGTCTCAAGTCTCAAGTCTCATTTCCGGCGGCAAAGATACAACCAATTTTCCGAACAATTTTATGCCCCAAGGCAGAAATGTGTTGCCCCACGGCAAAAATGTGACGTGTCGCCCATATCCGGCAGTTGTGCGGAGTGGTTAGTCGCTTGACAACCAGAAAATTACCTGCGGTTCGCAAGATAATGCCCCAAACGGCGCTTTTTGGGGCATTAAGGCCATGAGAGGGTACAACGGAGGAATAAAAATGACTATCTTTGCCGCCGTAATCAAACAACATTGTTATGGAACACCGGAACACCATCGTCACCATCCTGCTGAACATCCTGTTTTGCATCGCTCTGCTGTGGTTCTTTTCAAGGAACGCATTCCTCCGGCCCTATCTGGGCAGTGCGACCAAGGAGTTTTGTTCGGGACTGCTGCTGCTGGCCACCTTGTATGCCAACTATTATATCCTCTACCCGAAACTCTATCGGGGCCACACTTCGCTGTATTGGCTTTCAGTCGTCGCGGCCTGCCTTGTGGCAGGAGCCGTTGAGCTGGCCTTGGGCTACCCGCTCATCTCGCAATGCCATGCATTGAGGATCAAAGAGATAGGAGCATTCCATTATTTCACCAAGCTCCTGTTCCTGGTCTTCAGCCGCAATCTCGCTTTCAACTTCTTCCCCTATATGCTACGGGAACGGAAGCAGCTGCGGCAGTCCTTGGAGACGGAGGTGAAGGTAGTTTACCAGTACTCCCGGATGATTGACGTGTGCGACGACGACAACAACTGCCGTCACATCCCCGCCGACGATATTCTATATTGCCAGAAGAACGGGAACGAGACGGATGTCCATACGGTGGACGGCATCAACTACACCCGCTACTGCACCATCAAATATCTGAGCCAACATCTTGGCGATGAGGAGTTTGTACGCATCTCCCCTTCCGTCATCGTCCCTTTCCGGCACATCGCCTCCTGCGACGGGAAGACGGTGGTGATGAAGAGGATGTCTGACACGGAGGCGCCCCTCACCTTCGACCTGGACACCCAACGGCACCCCCAGGCGGCCGCCGCCATTGCCGAGCACCTGCGTGCGGACCAGGCGGATACGGAAGCCGCACAGCCGGACAGCAAGGAAGGGAAGGCCAAACGGGGCCCGTCCGTGCCGCCCCAAGGCAAGCTCGACACCGTGCTCAACTACATCCGCGAGCACCCCGGCTGCCGCTCCACGGAAATCATCGCGCACACCACCTACCCGAAAACCACCCTCGACCGCTGCCTCTCCGACCTCAAACGGCAGGGACTGATCGAATACCGCGGCAGCAAGAAGACGGGAGGATACTGCGTGGTGGGCGATTCGATGGAGAGTAAGGCTGCGGAGACTGCGCAGGGGCAGGCTACGGATAGGGAGGAAGAGCCGGAGGTCAATGAAAGCTTGTAGCGTCGTCGTAGCAAGCTTGTTGCTTCAGTGATGAAAGCAAGGATACTCGATTTATCTTCGAATGATACTCAATTCATATTCGATTGATATTCGAAAAAAATCGAATATCAATCGAATATCAATCGAAAAAGAATCGAATATCAATCGAATATCAGAGGTCGCATCAACGAGGCTACAACGACGCATCTACGAGCCTACAACGACTCCCCCTTCGGCTTAAAATACAACACCTGATTGGGGCTGTCGTTCAGGAAGGCATCCACATAGATGTGAGAGGTGTAGCAGTGGAAGCGGTAGGGGTATTTTTGAGCGGAAACGCTGTTCGCATCGCCGCCACTCGGCTGACCGGTGCAGGACAGCAAACTTCTTAGGAGGCCGATGATGATGATGAGGTGATTTTTCATTGCTTTGTTATCTTTTTGCGTACCGTGCCATAGGCACGAAATCTCAATAACCCCACATGGCACTCACTGCGTTCGTTTCGTATGGGGTTACTAAGATGGCGTGCATCCTGCACGCGGCGAGAGGATTCGATATACACTGCCTTATTCATAAAACTGCACCTTATACGTTTCGCAGGGGAAAGTATCGATTTGGACACGCAGGAAGCGAGATGCAGACTGTCTGTCGGATTGGACAAGGTCAACACTCGTGTAATTCCGGGAAGAGCGTGGATCTGTTACGGTGATTTTGCCCGTGAGGTTTTCGTCAGAGGTGAAACCCACCGGCAACCATAAACAGCAGCGCACGGGCTGTCCGTCCTTCATGGCCGGCTTGCAGGCGGGCGCGGCACGGAAAGCACGGCTGAACTCCGATATGAGCGATTCATACAATTGCCGTATAATCTCGTTCCGCGATTCCTCATCCAAGGATGTGCTTTCGCCAGGGTCAAAACGCGCCAGCGTATAACCATTATTGCCTAACAAGGCCACCAAACATCCATCTTCGGACTTCCATTTGACGTATGCCGTGTCTAACTCCACGTGGCGTATCTGCCCATCCTTCTCCACAATGAAACGGACTGTGAAAATGCCTTGCAGTTTGTATTTCTTGGCCAACTCGGGATACTGCATGCTGCTGTACAGGTTATCAACGTACTGCTGGATACCGCCCGGGAACTCCGGCATCACATCGGGACTATTGCCGACTGGGTTATAAATGACTGGATCCTCTGGCTCTTCGATAATCTCTTCCACCAACTCATCGGCAACTTCCTCCGTTTTCGGGTGACAGTTTACCAACAAGAGTCCCGCCGTAATGGGGATGAGCGCGAGCAGCCACCATGCTGACATTCTGCGTTTTGCCTGCTGACTCATCATCAAAATCCGCTTTTTGGTCAGCAGGTGACGGAAGCTATTGCCCACGGGCATGAACTTGCCCACGCACAACTGCTTGTACAACAGCTCCAAATAGTCGCGCTTTGGGGCGCCCTGCACTAACACTTGCTCGTCGGCAAGGTATTCGTGAACACAACTCAACTCCTTCGCACAGAGGTAAATGAAGGGATTGAACCATTGCAGCACCTTCAGCACTTCTAAGAAGAGCAGGTCGAAGGTGTGGCGCTGGCGAATGTGCGCGCACTCGTGCGCCAACACCTGCTGTAACTCGCTGTCGGTGAACACGTCCGGATTCACGAAGACCGACCGCAGGAACGAAAACGGAAGGTTGCCGTCGAGCTCGCCCAACACGCGTACGTTCATCTCTTGCGTGGAAAGTTCGTCCGAGAGGGTGCTGCGACGATAGTACGAAGCCGTTTTTATCAGTTTGACAATCAGAAGGATGAAAGCGAATGCGCATCCAACGAGATACACAGCCAACATGGCATCTTTCCAATTCCAAGAGGAAGAAACCGCGACAGGCTCCGTTGGCGACGGCGTAACAGTCTGCACCGGCTCGGTTGAGGCTTCTTGGACCTCAATTTGCGGCACGACGGCCTCTTCGGGCGTCTGGATCTGCTGCACGTAGGCGCTCACGCGGGCGGCCTGCGGGGCTTTCGTCTCGATGGAAACGAAGGGGATGATCATGGCAACAATCAATGTGCCAATGAGATAGAATCGGCGCAAGTGGAACAGATTGCTCCGGCGCAAGGTGGCGGCATACAGCCCGAAAAAGAGGGCGATAGCGAGGGCGGAAAATAGGATCGTTTTCATAAGGCAGCGGTTTTTTCGTTAGAATTGTCGGAGGGCACCGCGTCAATCATGCGGCGGATTTCGTCCAAGTCCTCCATCGAGATGTCCTTGTTCTGGGCGAAAAAGGAGACCATCGACTTGAAGGAATTGTCGAAATAGTGCTGCACGAAATGCTGCATGAACGCTTCCGAATACTGTTCCTTGCTGACCAGCGGGTAGTAGCGGTTCGCCTTCCCGAAGGTCTCGTGGCCCACGAACCCTTTCTTTTCGAGGATTCGCACCACGGTCAACACGGTGTTGTACGCGGGTTTCGGCTCGGGAAAATTCGCGAGCAAATCGGCGGCGAACCCTTGTTTGATCTGCCACAACACCTGCATGACTTGTTCTTCTGCTTTTGTTAATTCTTTCATTGTTCCTATATTTTTACGTTAGTTTCGTTCTTTAGTCGCTTTCCGTCCCCACACTGCGGCTATCGCCTTGTGTGGGGTTAATTGCACTTCGTGCGTTTTGCCTCTCCGAGGCTGCTCAAGGAATAACGCGGCAAAAATACAATTTATTATTTAATTATACAACTAAAAAATTAGTTTTGTAATTTTTTATTTCTCTGATAGAAAGAGTGTAGCCCTTCCTAAAGTTTATCTCCACGTATCGTGTGTGTTTACGCGTATTATTTCATTTCATCGCCTCACTTCTTCCTCACCGCAATCACCCTGAAGCCGACTTTCGGAGAGGGCGGGTTCCTTGGCTCAGTGTAAAAACCGAATATCCCGATCCAGTTCGTAAATCTTGATCCCCGTCGTATCCATCGGAGGCAGCAGCATGTGCTCGCGCCGCGCGTTCAGCTGTTCCATATTCTCCACCGGCCAAAGCATATTCTCCATAACACCTTCGTCATTGTAAACTCCAATGAATTGTGTCCCATAAAGTTGCGGGAGGTTTCGGTTCATCAGATCGCGGTCAATCATATAAGCAAGATTGGCCGGGTTGGCGTTGTTGTCCGCCACCGCCTTCTTGAGCTGCTCGACATAATTGTGAAGAAAGGCCGGGTCGGCATGCTGCGCGACCAGCCATGCGCAAAGAGCGTAATCATAGCTCACTTTCTCCCAAGTAGGGAATCCATATTCGGCAATCAGCTCCTTCAACCGGTTCAGGTTCAGGGAGTCCGTATGATGAATGATTCTCCAGACCGAGTCGCTTTCCTCGCGCGTCAGTTCCCCGTGCAAAGCCTGGCGGCACTGCTGGTCGCTAATCCGCATTTCATACAACGCAAGCATATAGTCTGTATATTGCCGTTTTTCACCATTTATTTGGGAAAGGGAGTCCAGCTTTGGCCAAAAATCCAGCTGTTTGATCGCCTCCAGCTTGGATTGGCTGAAGAACCGGCTGTCCCAACATTTCCATCTGACAATGCGGAACGCCAGCTCCTTGGTTTTCTCTTGCTCGTTGCACGCCACGGCGTTTGACAAAAAGTTGTACAAATCAGTGAAATGTGGGATTCCATTATAGATGGAGTCCATCTTGGAATACATCCCGTAAGCGATTTCGGGCGGGTAATCGTTATGGTTGATATCATCCCTGATTTGGCAATATTCCGTCCATTCAGGCGTCTGCGCGAAGCTGCCGAGCGTGAACAAGCAGAGCAGAAGGATGGTCAAGGTCGGTTTTTTCATACTAATTTTGGGTTATATTGGGAGAAAAAGACGTAGTTAAACGGATAAAACAGGGTTTATATTGCGTAATCGGGTATTCATCATCGATCTTGTCTCACGGCTCAACCCCTTCGGCATCCATCGCCAAACGGAACCCAATACCATTGGAAATGTATTCCGGGCGGCACCCGACTCTTGTGTCCACTTCCAAAAACCGAAGTGTTGAGGATCCCCAAGAACCCCCTTTCAACAATTTAAACTCGCCAGTTTCGGGGCCATTAGGTCGGTAGTATAATGAATCCGGAACATAATAATCGGGGGAGAACCAATCGCTGCACCATTCCGCCACGTTGCCACTCATATCATACAAACCATAGCCGTTGGGACGTTTACTGCCCACTAAGTGAGTGAAGCCCTGGTGAATATCCCATGCAACAGGCATGATCGTATCGCTGCCGCTGTATTTCAGTCTCGGTCGTTCGCCCCACGCGGCATACTGCCATTCCGCTTCGGTTGGAAGGCGGAAATGCATCCCTGTGAGCTTGTTCAAAGAATCGATGAAGGCTTGCGCGTCATACCAGGAAACCTTTTCCACAGGAAGAAGTTCCGGAGTGTTTTGACAGGCAGAATGATTGGTGTTATCGTTCCAATAGGAGGGATTTTGGTGCATCACAGCCGAATAGAGCTGCTGCGTCACCTCGAATCTGGCCATGTAATACGGGGCAAGGACAATGGTGTCGTAACCGTTGTATGCGCGCTTCCCCATCACAGGACAAATGCGAGAGTAGTCACAAACCGTATCTCCACAATAGTTTTTCCTGACAAACGTGTCGGGAGTTATCAGTACCATGTCGATTTTGACCTTGTCGTTCACGGCAATGGTGATCTTTTTCGGTTGCGCGGATGCGCATAAGATCATCATGCATCCGAAAAACGAGAGTGTCAGTTTTTTCATAATGGTTATGGTTTTGATGAAAGGTTTTATAGATAAGAACATGGTTTTTGACGGAAATCTTGGGTGGTTGATATCCATTGCTTCGTAAATAGTAGTGTGTCTCCGACACACAGCCTCGCGCCCCCGCTGCGTACCCCACACGGCACTCACTCTGTTCGTTTCGTGTGGGGTTATTAGCGCTTCGCGCGTTTTGTCACTTCGGGACTGCTCAAGGAAGAAGATTTACCCCCCCGCCCTGCGGGCATCCCCCTAAAGGGGGGAATTGGGGCTCTTTCGCACCATCATTCTTCTTTATGCATTATGAATTATGAATTACGCACCGTGTCCACCGGCTCGAACCTCAACGACAGCGCCGACTGCACCGTGACGACCAACACCGTGAGCACCAACAGGATGACGTACGCGAGGAGGAAGATCCACACCGCGATGGGCGCGTGGGCGACGAACAGCTTCAGCCATTGGCGGAGCAGCAAGATACTGACGGGCACGGAGAGCAGGAAGGCGACAGAGCAGAGGAGGGCGTACTTGCCGTTGGCGCGGGCGAGCAGCTGTCCCGTGGAGGAGCCGAAGATCTGCCGCAAGCCCAGCTCGGGACGGCGGTAGGTCATCTCCAACAGCAGCATCCCCGCCACGCCCGTCAGCGCGAGCAGCACCGCGATGCCACAAAGGATGAACATTCCCTTTGAGAGGCCGGCCTCCTTGGAGTAGAGTTTTTCTAAATCTTGCTCCAAGGTGCTGATTTTCTGTTCGTCATCATCCCCGAAATCATGGGCTAATCTGCGGATGCCCTGCACCAAGGCGGCGGTGTCGGCACCGTCGTTGTACTTCACGAAGAAGTGTCCCACCACCATTCCATACTTGCCGGCAAGCTCTAATGCCATCGGCTGGATGGTGTCGTAGAGCGGACGGAAATGGAAGTCGTGCGCGAAGCCCACAATCCGGGTCTCCATCAGCCCGTCGCAGAAGTCGTAATACCAGTTCAACTGCAGATGATACTGTTCCTGCGCTTTTTGGTTGAAAATCACATAACGCAGTGTGTCCGCCGAATCGAACTTCTCGAACGGGGTTCCGTCGGCCATCTTAATGCCGAAAAAGTTCAAGAAATTCGGTGCCACGCTCATCACGTTGAAGATCGCAGTCGTGGCGGAATCGCCCTCGGCAGTCCACATCGGGCGCCCGAATATCGAATAGCCCTGACGGAGAATGTTATGCGAAGCAAACGTCACGTCGTTTACGCCGGGTAGCTTTTTCAGCGCAGCAACAAATTCGTCTGTCTTTTGGGAG
This sequence comes from uncultured Bacteroidales bacterium, assembly GCA_946409645.1. Classification (GTDB taxonomy): domain Bacteria; phylum Bacteroidota; class Bacteroidia; order Bacteroidales; family WCHB1-69; genus F23-D06. Next base: position 5,537 of record CAMJXE010000045.1, on the reverse strand, counting down.
TTGATATCCGCACCGTAATTCAGGATATTGTGCGTTTGGAAACCCATGTCATACGTCTTGAGGTAACGGTTTTGGACAGCGACATACAGCGTGCAGGTCAGTATGACAGAGGCGAGGAAGAATTGCAGCCCGATGAAGAGCGTGCGCAGACGGCGGCCCGTTTTGGAGAAGCCATAGCTGCCTTTTAGCGCGACATCAGGGGAGACAACGGTGACCATACGCGTTGGGTAAATGGAAACGACAACGCCGACAACGATGGACAACAATAAGGTGGTCAGGATGATAGAGAGATTGCCGGACAGGGTGACTGGATTGGACAGCATGGGGATTTCCGGCAAGCGGGTGCAGAGCAGGAAAATGACGAAAGCGATGAGGAAGGCCACGAGCGAGAGGGTGATATAGCCCTTCGCCATTGACCACCAGATTCCGCCATCCGACTCGCCAAGCACCTTGCGGGTGTTCACACGGCGCATCCGCAGGGGTGCCTCCGCGATGGCGAAGTTGGCAAAGTTGAGGAAGGCGATGATCAGCACCGCCCACGCGATGCCGGCCAGACAGTTGGTCACGAAACGGCTTACGGTTCCATAATCGGATTCCGCATCCGTCTCGAAGCGGATATCCTTGGCCGCCACCAATCGCACTACCGGCGCACCGGTCCTTGTCTGCTCCTTCTGATACCACTCGTAATTATTAGTGATCCGTTCCGCCAACGTCTCCTCCGACGTACCCGGTTTCAGCTTCACATAGAAACACCCCATCTGATCCGGTTTTTCCATCTTGGCCTTCACCATCACGGGCATACGGTCGGTAGAATCCGTGGAAGCTCTGAGTCTCAGCATCTTCGTATGCCCAGCCTTTGTTCTCATGCTTATGTTTGATCCAGCTGTGAAGGATTCCGCCTCATTCTCGGTTTCGCTACAAAGATGCAGCCTTGTGAACAGCGTGTCAGATTCCATTCGAGTGCTGAAAACCCAATAATAGAACGGTTCCGGCCACGGCCACAACGCATTGAGGGAGTCCCTGTTGACACTCGCAATCTCATATTTCAGTCGAGGCGGCTCGAAGAAGATTACAGGGTTCCCGATAGAGTTGTTCTCGGGCAGGTCTTGATAAACTGCCACCACCCGATACCGCAGGAGCGTGTCTTCTTCAGGCTCCAAGAACTTTTTGTTGCGGTATTCCATCTCAAGATAATCGCCAACGGCATTCTCCTTTGGGAAAAGTTTGTCGGCCAACGACTTCGGCATTACGACCTCGTGGTCCGTGTCTAAATCGGCAAAATCGCCCGCCACGCACTCGAACCCGAAAAAAGCGAAGAAGTCCGTGTCGTAGATTCGGATGAAAGAGATATCACCAAGGTCTTTCGCCGGATTATGCAGCATATAGTACGAGTGCAGTTTGAAGAACGAGCTTATCGCCTCCACCTCATCCTGACTGTTGAGGAATGCAGCAAGATTACGTTGGGTGACGTAATCGGAGAATCCTTGTCCGACATCGTTCTCCTCCACGCGGTACATCCGTTCGGAGTCCGCGAAGCAGCGGTTGTAGCGGCGGTCGTAGCGGACCTGCGCCATGAGGATCATGAAGACGGCCAAGGCGGTGGCGAGGCCGAGAATGTTTAGCACCGTTGCGGTGCTGGTTGGTCTTGTGTTTTTCATATCGTTTTGTTTTATTTTCTCTTTTTTTATTTGGGCGCCCCGGCGCGGCTCAGGGGGCGACGCTTCCAAGCGTCGCAATCACACATTCTCGAGCCAACGTCGCGCAACGTTACCTCATCTCGCCGCGCCGTCGGGCTTTCCGGTACAATGTTTTTTGCCATCACACATGCCCGGCGGGACGATTCGGGCGTATGCGGCGTATGCGATACGCCCCTACGTACGGGCGTATCGCATACGCCCTCCTGCAAAAAACATTTCCCCTTCAATCCCTGGCGCGACCCTCGTCGGAATCCTATCCCCGTTTCGCGGCGAAGCACCTGATCCCCTCGTCTGTCACCATTCCCGCGCCGCGATCTCCGCCCCGCTTCCCATCCCTACCGAGCTTCTGCCCCTACCGGGGCATCCCGCAACGTCCGCAAGGTCTGCCACGCGGTGATGCCGAGGGCGAGAAGGGTGACGGTGAGGAAGGTCGCCAGGAAGGGCCAGACAGGAATGTCGGCTTTGTAGGCGAAATGCTGCTGCCACTTCTTGAAGATCTCCACAGCCAAGGGCGCGGCAGCGGCGAAGCACAACACGCAGATGATGAGGATGTTGCGGACCACCTGCCACAGAAGATTCTCCTTGGAGGCGCCATACACGCGGCGCAGACTCATCTCCCGACGACGGTAATGGCAGTCCAACATCACCATGCCTAACAAGCCGGTGAGAGTGACGAACAACGTGACCGCCCCGAAAAGGACCATCAGCTTGGCGAAGTCGTCCTCTTTCTCGTACTCCTTGTCGATTTCCTGCTTCAATGACTGGAAATGCCCTAACTTGAAATCATCGACGCCAGCGGATTTCAATTTCTTCAAAATGTCCTCTTCCACTCGCTGAATGTCCTCTCCCTCGCCCAGCTTCACATAGAAATAAACCGTCCGTAATCCCCTTGCCAATCCATGGGCGTAGGGACTGTAAATACATGGAAGAATCTCATTGGTCAAGGAAAGGTTGTGGTAGTCACGCACCACACCGACCACACGAGGGAATTTTCGAAGAGTATCGGAATAAAGAGCTTCATTCTCTTGAAGCGCCGCCTCGTTGACCATCGATTCCGTATAAATTGAGCCGATTGGGCGCGCCATCATTCTTCCACGAACCACCTCTATACCGAAAAAGTCGAAGAAATCGAGCGACACAGTTCTGTCATTGAGCCGTATTTGTTCATCTCCTATGAGAATCCCCTGAGTGGAAACCACTTCCCCATGACCCATAACAGGATCCATAGCAAAAGTGACCGCATGAACGCCAGAAACAGAGTCAAACATATTCTGCAACATATATGGGTCTATGTTGACAGCCCCTTCCGAATTGGAAAAATCCGTCCTGAAGCATCGTCCGACGGATACATACACATTGTCCGTCTCGAACCCCACATCGGCGGTTTTCATCCGATGGTTCTGCACCAAAACCAGCAACAAGAAGAGCACGATGACGAAGGTGGCGTAGAACTGCACCACCGAAGAGGGCGTAGTCTGCATCTTGAGCAGCATCTTGCGCCACCAGCCGTAGCACTGAGGGGTGGCTAACTGGCTCTTCAACGCCGATTCGATATTAGCAGCGGCGGTGGTGTAGAAGACTGGATAGAGCGAGGCAACCACGGCCACCAAGAGGGTGACAGCGGCGGAAATCCACACCACAGGCAGGTTGTCCGCCAATTTCAGACTGATTTCCACGAACGGGATCACCTTCGTGCGGGCGCACACCTCCACGATGACCAACGCGAAGAGGAAAGCGATAACGGCGGAGAGGAGGAACCGCCCGAACATCTCCCACCGCAACTGCGCGTTGGAGCAACCCTCGATCTTGCGGATGTTCGTCTTGCGCAGGAACATCGGCACGGTGGCCACCGCGTAGTTGGTGAAGTTCAGGAAGGCGAGCAGCAACAGCACGATGCCGAACACGCTTAACACCTTGGAGACGTTGGTGGAATGTTCCTCATCCACATTCCAGAAATTGTTCGTGGAGAAATGCTGCTCGCTTAACAATTCCAGTGACATCGAATCGCATTCCTTAGGCGCGTTTTCGTATTTCTCCGCACGTTCCGTATAGCACAGTTGCGAATCGCCTGTGGTGTCTTGGGTTGCCATATATGCTTGATAATCACTCTGATATATTTCAAACATCCGCTTCTCAAAAGGATATTTTTCACAACCCTCTTTGAGCTTATAATAAATATGGCCCTTGATTTGCTTCGGATTAAAACAACGAATGATTCCATAATATGCCATCGAAGTGTTCTGCGGTAAATCCTTGCAGACGGCGATGACCGTAACCGTGTCACCGTTTTCTATCGAGTTCAATTCTGCATAGTCGCCCAACTCGTCATCGGGGTCGGTGGCAATGACCAATTTTTGCCCCACTGCGTCTCCTTTTGGGAAAAGATACTTTGCCAAACCGTTGGTAATCACAATGTTGTTATCATCGCCAAAGGTCTCCAAACTTCCCGCCTTGAGTTTGATTCCGAAAAAACGGAACACCGACGGCGTGGCCACCTGCATCGGCACAAGCGTGTCCACCTCTGGAAGGCTGGGTGCGTAAAGACGGTAAAGGCCGTAACCATAACCGCGAGCTAAGCAGACATCCTCCAACTCCTCGAAAGGGAGGCCAGAAGGGAGTTTGGCCACGTTTTCCGGCGTCACATCCGCTAATCGTCGAATCCCCGCCTTGTTCTGTATGATTGGCCATTTGTCGTCAGTGTAGTTGTTCCTCCATGACTTCACTTCGTAGATGCGGTCCGCTCCGGGGTACGACTTGTCGTACCGGAGCTCATAGTATCTTACCATCGCCACCACCATGAAGGCGGCGATAGCCACGGCGAGGCCGAGGATGTTGAGGATTTTTGGGGTTTGTTTCATATCTGATTTGGTTTTTTCGTTCTTGGATATCCCAGGGCTACGCTGCGCTCGCCCTGGGTTGACTCGTGTCGGGCCTGCAGCCCTACCGAGCTCTTGCCCCTCCGGGGCTGCTCAAGGAAATAGTTTCAATAAATGGGGGCTTTTCGTTACAACTGCTAACTACTAACTGCTGACTACGGTTCCGTCCAGCATTTTCACGATCCTGTGCGCGAAGCTCGCGTCGTGGGCGCTGTGGGTGACCATGACGATGGTGGTGCCGGCGGCGTTGAGGTCGCAGAGCAGGTGCATGACGTCGAGGCCGTTGTGGCTGTCGAGGTTGCCGGTGGGCTCATCGCAGAGGATGAGCTGCGGGTTGGAGACGACCGCCCGGGCAACGGCCACGCGCTGCTGCTGCCCGCCGGAGAGCTGCTGCGGATAGTGGCTCGCCCGGTGGATGATGCTCATGCGCTCCAGCACCTCGTTGACCTTCTCCCGACGCTCCGACTTGCTGAGGCCGAGGTAGCGCAACGGCAGCTCCACGTTCTCGAAGACGTTCATGTCGTCGATGAGGTTGAAGCTTTGGAACACGAAGCCGATAACCCCGCGCCGCAGCTTCAGGCGGTCTTTCTCGCGCAGGGTGGAGACATCCCGGCCGTTGAGCCAGTAGCGACCCGAGTCTGGGGTGTTGAGGAGTCCGAGGATGTTGAGCAAGGTGGTCTTGCCGCAACCGGAAGGGCCCATCACGGCTATGAATTCGCCCTTCCTGACCGCCATGTTCACATTCTGCAGTGCTTTTGTCTCCACCGTTTCGGATCGGAAACTTTTGTTGATGTTTTCTAATCGTATCATTGTTTCGTTGTTTCGTTCTATATCATCGTTTCATTCCATCATCGCATTATTCCATCATCCCATCATCCCATCATCCCATCATCGCATCATCGCATCATCGCATCATCCCATCATCCCATCATCCCATCATCCCATCATCCCATCATCCCTTCAT
>CAMJXE010000044.1 GCA_946409645.1 uncultured Bacteroidales bacterium | reverse complement strand
GCTGTTTCATCGTCCTTTCATCGCTTTTCATCGCTTTTCATCGCTTTTCATCGCTTTTCATCGTCCTTTCATCGCCCTTTCATCGCCCTTTCATCGCTTTTTATCGTCCTTCATCGTCCTTCATCGTCCTTCATCGTCCTTCATCGCTTTCTCATCCTCCAATTCTCTTATCCTCTTATCCTCAAAGTCGATCTCAAACACCCTCTGTTCCACGCCGTTCGTGACGCACACGAACGGGGCGCGGAGCACGGCGTTGTAGCGGGCGGCCTGGTCGGCGACCTGCTGCGTGAGCTTCACGTGTGGCGCCTTGCACTCGACCACCATATACGGCTGCAGCTCGTCGTCGAAGACCACCAGGTCGTAACGCTGCGTCATCCCGTTGACCGTCACGGCGTGCTCAACCGAGAGGTGTGACAACGGGAACCCCTTGACATTCAGCAGGTAAAGGATGAAGACCTGCCGTACGCGTTCTTCGGGGGTCATCACCACCCACTTCTGCCGAACTGGGTCGAAAACCTCCTGCTGCGCACCGTTCTCCCGTATCTTAAGGGTATATGCCATATTTTTTCTGTTAATTGTTGATGTATTGTATCGCCCCTGCCGGGGCTTTGGAAAAAAAACAAATGGCCTCGTGCTACCGAGCTTTGGTCCCTGTCGGGACATGATGCCTATTGTCTATTGCCTATTGCCTATTGTCCTAACCCTTACCCCAACTTCGCCTTGTATGAAGCATAATCGCCGGGTTGTGCGAGCATTTCGAAGTTGCCGTCCGTGTGGATGACCCCGATGGCGGGATGCGCCACCCCGTTGAAGAAGGTGGTCTTCACCATCGTGTAATGGATCATGTCGTCGAAGACGATGCGGTCGCCGATTTCCAAGGGCTCGGGGAAGGCGAAGTCGCCCATGCCGATGAAGTCGCCGGCCAGGCAGGAGCAGCCGCCCAAGCGATAGACGTGCTTGCTGCTCTCGTCGGGTTCGGTGGCCCCGAGGACCGTCGGTTTGTAGGGCATTTCCAAGCAGTCGGGCATGTGGCAGGCGAAGGAGACGTTGAGCATCGCGATTTGGATGCCCTTGTTCTCCACGATGTCCTCCACGGTGGAGGTGAGCACGCCGGTCTGCCAGCCCACGGCCTCGCCCGGCTCGAGGATTACCTCCTCCAAGTTCGGGTAGCGGCTGCGGAAGTCCTGCAGCAGCCCGATGAGGTGCGGGATGTCGTAGTCGGCGCGGGTGATGTGGTGCCCGCCGCCCATGTTGAACCATTTACACTGCTTGATGAGGTCGGAGAACTTTTCCTCCGTGGCCTTCAGACAGCGTTCGAGGGCATAGCTGTCGTTCTCGCAGAGCACGTGGAAGTGCAGCCCCTCGATGCCTTCGGGCAGCGTGTCGGGCATGTCGTCGCGCAGGATGCCGAGTCGCGAGCCCGGCACGGCGGGGTTGTAGAGGTCGGTCTCGATTTCCGAATACTCGGGGTTGATGCGCAGTCCGAGGGAGACCTTCTTGGGGAAGGCGGCGGCCTGCTCGCAGAACCGGTCGTATTGCCCCAACGAGTTGAACGTCAGGTGACTGCTGTACATGAGGAGCTGTTCGAAATCGTTGTCGGTATAGACGGGCGCGTAGGTGTGTGCCTCGCAGCCCATCTCCTCGGCGATGAGCCTCGCCTCGTTCACGGAGCTGGCGGTGGCGCCGCTAAGCCACTCGTTGATGAGCGGGAACGACGGCCAGAAGGCGTAGCCCTTGAGCGCGCAGATGATCTTCACGCCGGTCTCTTTCTGCACGAGATCCAGCAGTTGCAGGTTTGCCAACAAAGCCTCCTCCGAGAGAATGTAGCAGGGGGAGGGGAATGCATCGTATTTCATGTCCGATATTACATGGGTTAGTTGACTACTTTACAAAGATATCGAGGCACCAGCCCTGTCCTGTGGAGCCATTGTCGAGTGTCACTTTGGAGAGATTCTTGAGCAGTACGGGACGATTGGTGTACTCTCCGTATGCCCCGGCAATGTAAATGTCGTTGTTGTGGATGAACAAAGCCATAGGGCGGTCGCAGCCGTAGTTGGAAATGTTCGTCACATTTCCGCCATGCCACACGAATCCTTTGTAGTGCCCATCATAGGCGCTTCCGATCCATCCCTCTGCCAGTACATAAGGCTTTCCGTCCTTGATGGCCACGGCGGTGGCCTTGGATCCAAGCCCGTTGTTGGTGGTCACCTGCACATCCTGAACAGCCCCGTTGACCCACATGACCGATTTCTGGATACCTCCTTCCGTATATTTTTCGCTGCCCACCACATATACAGTGTTGTTATAGACGCACACGTCGTGGGCTTCGGATTCTTTGTCGGACAGCTTCTGGAAGACGCCGTTTTTCCACAAGTAGGCACCTTTCCCGTTGTTTAGTTCGCTTCCCGAATAGCCAGTCACGTATATGTCGTTGCCGGAAACGTAGATGGCGGTGGTGACATATTCTGAATAATAAGAGTTGGGGTCTTCGGGAAGAGACACGATTTGTCCGTCCTCCCAATAGACGGGGTGTGAATTCACATAACCCGAAGCATACAGCTTCCCGTTGGCGACTGTCAAATCCGTCACGCATCCATATTCGTTGGATAATACCTGCGGGACTCCGTTTTTCCACAACACGGGATGGCTGTTGGCATCGCGTCCGCCATAATAGACATCGCTGCCTAATACACATGCTGCGCGTGCCGCATCGTAAGCATTGGCATCCAAAGTGTGCTGTACACCGTCTTCCCAACAGACGGCAGGACCAAAGAAGAGGTTCGAACTTGATGTCCCCGCCATATATACATGGGTGACAGAGGGGGTGCCCCCGCCTCCACCTCCACCGTCGTTGTTTGGATTCGAAGGATCATCTTCACGATTGCACGAAACGAAAAGTGCAAAACAGATGAGAACAATGCTTGTTGTAATGATTCTATTGTTCATGTTTTTTAAGGTGACTTCTATTTATTACTTCTTCACGTTGCCGCCGACCTTGATGCGAAGTCCGTTAAACATCAAGATAAGCAAACAACACTGCAAAATTAATTCTTTTATCTATTCATAGGATGCAAAAAATCCAAAAGGTTGCAGCTTGTTGATATTTTTTTTTGTTTTAGTTGATTCAACTATTTGATTTTTAGTTAGTTAATTGATTCGTTCCAAGACGCATTACTTGCTCGTAACGTCACAGGTTGTAAACCAGGTTTGTCAGGGTGTTGTAGGCCGCCCTTCTTCACCCAGCGTGCATCTATGTCTTTCTGCCTTTTTTTGTTGGCCTTGCGCCTCTTCTCCTCCTCGGTGTCGCCCTCTTCGGGATTCCACAACTCGCCGCCCCTGCCTTCTTTGATTATTTTGTTCTCTTCGCGTGTGTTGTGCTGGCGCGGTGCCTCCACGAAACTCCCGTCTATCATGGTGCCCTCATGCATGATCAGGTTGTTCTCCTCCAGAAAAGCGTAGAATTCATTGAACAATTGCTCAAAAAGACCTTTCTTTGTCAATTCCTCCTTGAAAGCCCATATTGTTTTCTCGTCTGGCACCTTGTCGCCGCTGGCCAGTCCGAGGAAATCGCGGAACGAGAGCCTGTCCAAAAGGAAGTCCCCAATAGTTAATAGTAATAGCTAATGGTTGATGGTTAATGGTTTAGTGTGCAAAAATACAAAAAAATGAGGTCGTTTGGAGGGGTCTTGTCGAGTGTCTTATGGCCTGTTCAGAATCAATTTCGAGATAAATTTCTGGTTCCCGTGGATGAAATATACACCGTCAGGCAATTCGCGAAGGTTGATTTGCGAGGTGCCGTCTGGGATGCATTGTTGATATACCCTTTTTCCTAATATATCCGTGATGGTGATGTTGGTGGGGCCATTTACAAAAAGATTAACCAATCCCGTGGATGGGTTAGGCCATATTTTGAGGGAAGTGGGAGTCATATCAGGGATGGACGAGGGCTTGAAATGGCCTGTGAAGAAGTCGTGGATCACATCCATGTAGCCCACGTCATACAGGTTCGGGTTGTGATACCATATATGGGCTCCACCAATGACTTTCAAGTGCTGGACATCTGTACTGCAATCGTACGTGTATCTCACAAAACGGAGTCCGTCGTCTTTCAAATCCGGCAAGGTGTCGATAAGAGGCTCTCCTTCGCACCCATTGTAAGTTGTCCAATAATTTATGATGGAGTCCAAACGGAGGCCGATTTCCATGCCGAAAAAGAAAGAGTAGCCGTCGTAGCCCACTATATCATCGTTAGTTCCATGGATGAGCAATATTCTTACTGGTGATACAGGTGTCTGTGAAGCGAGTGCGTTTGTGATGAGACCGCTTACGGGCGCGCAGGCTGTAATGCGGTCTCCTTGTTCAATCGCCATGCGGTGCGACATGAAACCACCCATAGAATAACCCGTAAAGAAGACGCTGTCCGTATTAAGTTGATACCGATCAGTCAGCGTGTCAAGGAGAGCCGTTAAGAACCCGACATCATCCACAGGACTGTCGGTGAATCCCACGTTCCACATCGTACCGATACCCAAATCCAATGCTTGCGGAAGCACGATCATCCAACCATAATCCTCAGCCAGTTGGGCGAAATTGTATTGTTGATCCAAGTGTCCGACCAAGTTATTAAGTCCATGCAAGAAAAACATCACGGGCATGTTGGCAGTTGGAGTTGAAGGTGTGCGCACCAAGTATTCACGTTGCATCCCTTGCCATTCAATAGTCTGAATCTGAGCACTTAAACTGCTAAAAAGCGTTATCGTCAAGAAAATGATACCGAATCTTAAAGGATGAAGTGGTTTCATGAGATTGAAGAAAGGGGATTTAAGAATTGTTATCCACAAGTTTTCCGATGATGAAGAACACCATCCAAACGATGAGGACGCTGCCGCCGGTTATGGTCATTATGTTGCCGCCGGGCCATTTGCATAACATAAATACTATGCCTAACCCGAAGACAATCAATGCATAAATCAGCAGCTTTTTCATAAACGCCTTATACGCGGCGGAATGGATTATATCTTTAATACTGGCCATAATGATGTTTGTTTTGAAAGCGCAAAATTACAAAAAATGCGGTATGGTTATCTCAGCGTAGTTTGTCTCCGCGAATCACACGTGACTACACGTATATATTCTACATGCTACATTCATCATAAAAAAGGGGACCCTTCCGAGTCCCCCTAATTTCTCATTACTAATTACTAATTGAATCAGTGGTTTTCCTTGAACAGCTTCAGTCGCTCTTCCAGGATCGGGAATTGGCGACGCGGGGTGAGTGAGACGCAGGCGCGGAGGCCTTCGCTGCGGTCGCTGCCGCAAGTGCTCAGCGAGATGGCACTGACGCCGTAGTACAGGAACTCGTGCAGGAGTTCCTCGCTGCTCATGCCGGGATAAGCCACGGTGAAGTAGAAACCGTCGGCCAGCGGTTTGTCGCCGTCCTTGTCATAGACGATTTCGAAGCCGTTGTCTAAGAACATCTTCTTCATGATCGCGGCCTTTTCGCCGTATTCCTTCACATCTTCGATGTAATTGTAGGTGCCGTCGTTGCAGCCCTTGAGGATGGCGGCCATAGCGTATTGTGCGGAGTGAGCGACACCAGAGCTGATGGCATAGACCGTGCCGTAGATGATGGCGCGACCTAACTTCTTCATCTTGAAGTAGGGCTCCAGGTCGTCGAACTCTCTGTTATAGAGCTTCTTGGACATCACCATAAGGGCGATACGCTCACCAGCGTAGCTGAACGCTTTCGAACCGGAAATCAGCAGGGCGTAGTTGTCGGTGTATTTGCCGACGCTCGGCTGGTAGGGCGGGATGCCCGGCGCGGAGATGTTCTGGCGGAAATCCATGCCGAAATAGGCGAGGTCTTCGAACACGAACACGTCGTACTTGTTGGCCATGTCGCCGATGATTTGCAGTTCCTCTTCGGTGAAGCAGATCCACGACGGGTTGTTGGGGTTGGAGTACATGATGGTGTGGATGTTGCCCTTTTCGAGGTAGCTCTCTAATTTGGCTCTCAGCTTGGCGCCGCGGTGCTCATACACGTCGAAGGTCTCGTATTTGAGGCCCATGACGCGGTGTTGCTGTTTCTGCACGGGGAAGCCGGGGTCGATGAAAAGTGTCGTGTCGCGCTCTTTGCGGCAGCGCACGAAGGTCATGAAACCGGCCATGCCGCCCATCATGGAACCGACGGTCGGGATGCAGTTTTCTGGATCGACTTCGAGGTCGATGAAATTCTTGACGAAGCGTGCGGCTTCCTGCTTCAGGGCGGGAATGCCCTCGATGTCAGGGTAGATGGCGGCGACGCCCTTCTTCAGGGCCTCGATTTGCGCCTCCACGCCTACTTGGCACGGCGGAAGCCCGGGAATGCCCATTTCCATGCGCACGAACTCCTTGCCGGAGGCCTGCTCGATCTCGTTGATCAGACGTTTCACCTCACGGATGGAGGCTTTGCCAACGCTGCTGATGCCGCTTTCAGCGACTTTCTTGTCCACAATTTCTGCGGGAATCGGTGTATTCTTCATACTGATATATTGAAAGTTATACTTCTAGTATTTTTTCGGCAAAAATACATTTTTTTTGTGAATCTCTGACACTCACTTCACGGTTTTTATGTATTTTTGCCGCTTCAATAATATAATAGAAAACTCGATATGAAGAAGATATTCGTTTTGCTGATACTCAGTTTTTTCACCGTGTTTCAGGCGCAGGCGGTATTGAAGGAAAAGGACTTGGCGCAGACTTTGGGGGTGCTGCGCGCAGAGCTGGAACTTTCCTACAACGAGCAGCAAGCCCTGATGGAGATGTATGAGAAACGCTATTTGGATCAGCATAGGGCATTGGTGAAAATGATGCAGCAGAGCAACCAGATTGCGCTGATGCTTTACTCGCAAAATGCTGATTTTACGTTCGATATGGCCTACGCTTGTCAGGCGGCCACTGAACAATACCGCACCCTCAAAGAACGACACTTGCCATATAACAAAATGATAGAGCGGCTTACTGCAGAAATTGAGCGGTATGATGCCCTCATCCAGACGTTGCTCAATCTTCCGCCCAGGCTTTTGCCTAACGGCGAATTAGCAAAACTCCCCGATTCTATCAAAGTATTGCTGCCCAAGGTAGTGTTCGACACCGCCCAAAAGTCGTTGTTCTTACTGGATGAACAAGGTATGGCCGACCGCGAAGCTTGTCTGGAATATGCAACTGCTTTGCGCGATAATTACCGCACCATGCTGGAAAATGTGGAACGCGACCAAGAACATTACGCTAAGGTGACAAAGCGCGTGGAGAAACTGAACGAATACGCCCTCTCCAAATACGAAAGTATCCAGAAAAACATCTTCGTGAACGGAGGAAACAATTATTTCCAGACAATCAAACGGTTCAAAAGATACCTCGCCGTGGCCAAAAAAGATGTGGGCGACAAGTACCGCCCCTTCCAGCGCGAGTCGGAATGGCGCGGTCCGGTCATCTTTGGTATCAGCATATTCATGCTGTTTTACATTGTGGTAGCCAGCCTTTTAAGCTATGTGATCATGCGATGGGTGCTCCCGAGAAAATGGCGGCTCTTCTTTGCCGAGAACAACAAACGTCCGTTCATCACCATCGCCTGCGGAATTGCCATCTTCGCCATCTCCATCTCCATAGCCAGGGCTTTTGTGACACAGAATTTCGTGCTGATGGCTATCAGGATGATGATTTTCTTCTCTTGGTTGGCGGAAGTGATCCTTGTTTCCTTGCTTATCCGACTGACCGACAAACAGATACGTGCTGGTGTGCGTTCTTATCTGCCGTTCATCTGCATGGCTTTCGTCGTGATAGTCTTCCGTATAATATTGATTCCTAATAATTTAGTGAATTTGATATATCCTCCCATCATGCTTATATTCACTATTTGGCAGTTCTTTGTGATGAAACGCAAGATCACTAAATTGCCGGCTAGTGACATGATTTACACCGTGATTTCGCTCATTGTGATGATAGTGTCGTGTGTGGCTTCCTGGTTCGGATTTGTGCTGTTGGCCGTGCAAATTATGGTGTGGTGGATGATTCAATTAGCTGCCATACAAACAGTTACGTGTTTCTACGATTTGGCGAAACTCTATGAATCGCATCGCCTGCCTCGCAAAATCGCCAAGGATCGCGGTGAAAAGATCGCCACCAAGGAGGAGTTGCAGAAATACTTCAAAAAGTTGCAACCCAAGATGGCAAAGGGTGAATACATAGGGCAAACATGGTTCTACGATTTCCTTTTCAAGGCCTTGTTGCCGATTTTGGCCGTGCTCTCGGTGCCGTTTAGCATCTATTGGGCCGCCAATATCTTCGAAATGTCCTCACTCTGCCGCAAAGCTTTTGTCTTTGTCTTCCTAAATAAACCCGGAATTATCCAACTGTCGCTCTTTAAGTTATGTCTGGTCCTTGAACTTTACTTCCTGTTCCGTTACCTCAATTATGCTTGTAGGTCCTTCTACAAGATGCTCAAAAAACGCAAGAAGAAAAACGATACCCTTCAGCCCTCAAGTAATTTTACGTTGGCCGACAACGTTATCTCTATTTTGATTTGGGGTATTTACGTGGTGTCGGCCATGATGATTTTGGAGGTTTCGGGCAAGGGCATCTCCATTGTGATGGCAGGTCTGGCCACTGGTCTTGGTTTTGCCATGAAGGATTTGCTCGAAAATTTTGTCTATGGCGTGATCCTGATGACTGGCCGTCTGCGCGTGGGCGACTACATCGAGTGTGACGGGGTCCAGGGCAAGGTGGAAAGCATCAACTACCAGAGCACTCAGATTGTGACCCTCGACGGCTCTGTGATTGCTTTCCAGAATGCCGCGCTCTTTACCAAGAATTTTAAGAACCTTACCCGCAACCATGGTTACGTGTTGGTCAAGATTCCTGTGGGTGTGGCGTATGGCACAAATGTGGAAAAAGTCCGTAAGATGCTGATAGAGAGTCTTGAACCCTTAGCCACCAAGAATGCTGCAGGAAAGTCCATCGTCGATACCAAGCAGGGCTTCTCCGTGTTGTTTGACGATTTCGGCGACAGCAGCGTGGATCTGTTTGTAGTCTGCTGGGCACTCGTGGAGGAGAAGGTCGCATTGGTGTCGAAAGTCAAGGAGGTGATTTATAATACGCTGAATAGAAACCATATACAGATTCCCTTCCCGCAGCAGGATGTCTATATTCGCCATCTGGAGATGCCGAAGAATAGTTTCCAAGTCAACAACGGGCTGGAGAACGAAAAGAATGAGCAGTAGATGTTGCAGGATCTCGGCCTTCTCGGACTTTTCATTGGGTGTCTGCTCGCTGCGACCATCATCCCGTTCTCTTCAGAGGCTCTTTTGGCGGGTGCTTTGCTCCTCGACTACTCCCCGTGGACGGTCATCCTGGTGGCCACGTTGGGCAATACCATCGGCGGCATGACCTGCTACCTGTTAGGCTGGCTCTGCAAATGGTCGTGGATCGAGCGGTTTCTGAAAGTGAAGGAAGAGACTCTGGCCAAGGCGTCCCAAAAAGTGGAAAAGTATGGATGTTTTGCGGCGTTGCTCGCTTGGTTGCCCTTCATCGGTGATGTGATAGCTCTTGCGTTGGGACTGATGCGTACCCGCGTGGTGCCCACAACCGTGCTGATGTTCGTCGGAAAAGGGCTGCGCTACATGGCGGTGGCGGGACTGATGACAGCGGTGCTTAATTGATAATTGATAATGAGTGATTGATAATGAAGACGGTTTGTAATATAAAAAAAGGATTGGATTTGAAAATTTACGGGAACGCAATTGACCAAATGTTGGAAATGAAGTCGCCCGACCGATATTACATTCGCCCATCGGATTTTCGGTGGATGACTCCGAAATTGTTGGTGCAAGCCGGAGATGAGGTACAAGTCGGGACCCCGCTGTTCCATGACAAAAAAGATGAACGAATTGTCGTGGTGTCGCCCGTGAAGGGTAGGGTAGAGGAAATAGTGCGTGGAGAGAAGCGCGTCATTGAGGCGATTACGATTGTTGCTGAGAAGGATGCCGCTACGGAAACAACTGTCAATTTTGCAGTGCCCGAAGATGCTGAGAATATTCGTAACTTGCTGTTACAGTATGGCTTGTGGCCGTGTTTACGACAACGGCCATTTTCGGTGATTCCTTCTCCTGACGTGAAACCGAAAGCTCTATTTGTTCCCTGTTTCGATAGCCATCCGCTTGCCCCCGATTTCAACATTTTGATACGTGGCAAGGAGGAAGATTTCCTTTGTGGTTTGCAGATGTTGCAACGCGCTGCGGACGATGTTCCAATGCACCTTTGTATGCGAGAAGGTGCTGACAACCAGATATTTGAGAGGGTGGAGAACGCTCATAAGCACTATTTCAGCGGCCCACATCCAGCAGGTAATGTGGGTACACATATCCATCATGTTGCCCCATTGAATAAAGAAGAAACCGTTTGGTACGTCTATCCGCAGGAAGTTGCTCGAATGGGTGCCTTTTTCCGTAATCATCAGTTGAATTTTACCAAAACCGCTGCCGTAACGGGCCCTGCTGTTGCTCAAACAGGCTATTTCACAGGCGTTTATGGAGCGGATTTGTCAGGTCTGCTTAAAGAAGAGTTTGCTTCGAAAAAGAAACGTGTTATCAGTGGTAGTGTGTTGTGCGGTAATAAGTTGGATGAATTCCCGGTGTTGGGTTTCCACGACCGGCAGGTAACGGTTATTGACGAAGGTGGGCATCGCGAATTTATCGGTTGGTTGTTGCCCGGTCTTCGCAAATGGAGTCTCTCGCACACATACCTCTCCTGGCTCACCCCGAAGCGCACATACGAGGTCAATACATCGCTTCATGGTGGTCGTCGCGCCATCATGCTCACCGATGTTTACGACAAGGTGTTCCCTTTCGACTTGATGCCCTTGCAGCTTCTTAAAGCTTGCGAGATCAAGGATATAGAACAGATGGAAGCGTTGGGTATCTATGAAGTGGATGACGAAGACTTCGCATTGTGTGAGTTGGTTTGTCCATCGAAAACGGAGTGCCAAAGAATTGTGAGGGAAGCACTCTGGGAGTTGGCGGTTAGTAGTTAATAGTTAAAAATTAGTAGTTGAGAATGAAGAAGATATATGTAGTTTTTTTGATGGTTGTGCTTTTCGTCTTGGGAAGTGCGTGTGTGCGTAAATCTAAGGTGGAAAAGTTGCAGTTGCCTGTTATTCACTTGTTTACGGATTCGGATATCCAGTGGAAAGAGCGTATTCCTTGTGAACTGTCTGTGGTGATCGGCAACGATTCTGTAGTTTGGTCTGGAAAAGTAAAATGCAGAGGAGGTGTCTCATCCAAGTATAACAAACACTCCTATTCTGTGAAGCTTGCCGAGGCTCATTCGCTATGCGGTTTGCCTTCGAGTCGCAGTTGGATTTTAAACGCGAGTTACATTGACAAGACGTTCATGCGACATAAACTTTGTTATGATCTCTTCAATATGATGGGAGACAATGATTTAGCACCAAAATGTGCATACGCCCTCGTCCGTGAGAACAGTCAGCCGCAGGGACTTTACGTGGTCATGCAGCGGCTTAACAAGCATGTGTTGGGGCTCGACGATGAAGACCCTGAAGCTGTCATTTTCAAGGAACCCAAACTCTTCTATCCCGGCAACAAAATGCCCGACAAAGATCCTCTTGACGAAAACTACCATGGACAAAGTTTTCCAGATTACGAGAAGGGTGACCGTAGTTTTCTTATTGATGAATTGCGCAATTTCATCGTCAAGACTTCAGATGAGGAGTTTTATGCTCATGTTGGTGAATGGTTTGATATACAGAATCTTATCGACTGGCATCTGATCATCCTTTTCACGAATAGCGGTGATGGGGTACTCAAGAACTTCTACCTCTACAAGAAGGACGCTAACACCCCGTACCGTATTGCCCTTTGGGACTGTGATCACAGTTTGGGGCGCGATGGCGATAACGAAAAAAATATGCTGCAGAATCTACCGGAAGAGCGTCGGAACATATTGATTGATAGAATGATGAAATCGGATGAGTATGTTCAAAAATTGAAAAACCGCTATGCCAATCTTCGCCAATCCGGTATTTTTTCATACGAAACAATTGAAAAGATGATGCGCGAGAACGATCCCTATATTCGTTTAGGATTGGAAGAGAACACGCGTCTTTGGCCATATAATAGTGAAAATTATTATGATTCATCCACTTACGAAGAAGAGTGTGCGCTAATTCTTGAGTTTGTAAAACTAAGTGTCAATAGGTTAGACTCATTGATGAAACCTTAGGCGAATAACTTGATCTTAACTTAGAACTTAACAAAAAAATACTATTTTTGCCGTTTTAGAATAAAGCTTTATGTCCCGGAAGTTCAACGCCCTTTTCGACGCCATGGACACGTTCCTGCGCACGCCCGCGACGGTCACGGACGGCCGTTGCCACGTGCGCGACGCGGTCGATATGAAGCGCATCATGATCACGGTGATGATTGCGTTGGTGCCCGCGTTGGTGTTTGGCTGGTGGAATGTTGGCTATCAGCATTTCTTCGCTATCGGGGGACAGACTGCTCTTTGGCCTTGTCTTTGGTACGGTTTCCTGAAATGGCTGCCGTTGGTTATTGTGACCTATGTCAGCGGACTCGGCGTGGAGGTCCTCTTCGCGCAGATCCGCAAGGAGGAGGTGGCGGAGGGCTTCTTCGTCACCGGTTTCCTCATCCCGATGATCATGCCGCCCGACGTGCCGCTCTGGATAGTGGCGGTGGCCACCGTTTTTGCCGTGCTCTTCGGCAAGGAAGTCTTTGGCGGCACAGGCTATAACTTCCTGAACCCCGCGCTGTTGGCCCGCGCGTTCGTCTTCTTCGCCTACCCGTCGGTGATCTCCGGCGACAAGGTCTGGATTTCCAATTCACCGGATGCAGTCTCCGGTGCCACTCCGCTTGCGCTCGTCATGAACGGACATGCCGAGGCGATGCCTACCACTTGGGAACTGATCCTCGGCACGATTCCAGGATGTATTGGCGAAACCTGTAAAATCGCCATTCTCATCGGTGCGGTCATCCTTCTCTTCACGCAAGTGGCCGACTGGCGCATCATGATTCCTGTGTTTGCAGGTGGATATGTCACGGCGATGGTCTGCCAGCTGACAGGACTTTGTCCTATCGCGGCCCACGATCAATTGCTGATGGGCGGCTTCGTGTTCGGCGCGGTCTTCATGGCCACCGACCCTGTCACCGCCGCACACACCCGCAACGGCAAGTACCTCTACGGACTGCTCATCGGCATCCTCGCCATACTCATCCGCACCCTCAACAAAGGCTATCCCGAAGGCATGATGCTCGCCATCCTGCTCATGAACATCTTCGCCCCGCTCATCGACTGGTGCGTCGTGCAAAATCATATCAAACGGAGAAAGAAGAGGTTAGAGGTAAGAAGTAAGAAGTAAGAGGGTTGTCGTTTGCTGTATGGTTTATGGGTTTAGGTCATAGTTAATAGTCATAGTCAAGGTCATAGTCAAGGTCATAGTCAAAGTCAAAACAAACCAATTATTAATGAAGAACTACAGTAACACCTACATATTCGTGTATATCACCGTGTTAGTGACGGTGATCGCGGTGGTGTTGACATTGGTTTCCACGGGGTTGAAGCCGCGTCGCGACCGCAACAAACAGGCAGAGAAGTGCCAGCAGATATTGCGGGCGGCGGGTCATGATATCGACCGGTCAAAAGCCGTGGCGGCGTTCTCGAATCTCGCCGTGCCGCTGACGGATGATGGTCGTCAGTATCGGGTAGTTTGCGCCGATGGTACCGAAGGTGTCGATATTCGTCTGGACGGCAAAGGGTTGTGGGGGCCGATTTGGGGCTATGCAGTGGTGTCGGAGGACGGACAGACGCTCAAGGGTGTCGCTTTCGACCACAAGTCGGAAACGCCTGGTTTGGGCGCGAAAATCACGGAAGAGGCGTTCCTGAAATCTTTCGAAGGCAAGAAACTCTACGACAAGGATGGCAAATTCGTGTCCGTGAGGGTGTTGAAACCGGGAACCGCCAGCGAAATCGCCGAGGGGAACCGCGTGGATGCCATTTCCGGTGCAACACTCACTTCGAAAGGGGTGGATAAAATGCTTGAACAATTAGAAACTATTTCCTTGAGCAGCCCCGAAGGGGCAAGCGCTCGGTAAAGCAGGACAAATATGAAAAAGTATCTCGGACCCCTCAGCAAAGACAACCCGATTTTAGTGCAGACGTTGGGCGTCTGCTCGGCGTTGGCGGTGACTGCGCAGCTCAAGCCCGCCGTGGTCATGGCGTTCTCCGTAACCGTGGTCTGTGCTTGCTCCAACTTCATCATTTCCCTGATACGCAACACGATACCGCCGCGTATCCGCATCATCGTGCAGCTGTTAGTGGTATCCTTCTTCGTCATCATGGTGGATTTGCTTCTGCAATCGTTTGTCTATGACGTAAGCAAGATGCTCTCGGTATTCGTCGGGTTGATCATCACCAACTGCATCATCATGGGCCGGTTGGAAGCGTTTGCCCTGTCGCACAAGCCGTTGCCTTCGCTGATGGATGGTGTGATGAACGGTCTCGGCTATGGGCTGGTGCTCGTCGTGGTGGCCTTTTTCCGCGAGCTCCTCGGCTCCGGAACATTGTGGAACCACCAGGTCGTCCCCGACAGCTGGTACGCCGCCGGCTACCTCAACAACGGGCTGATGATTCTCCCGCCCATGGCGCTGATCTTGATTGGGGTGATTATTTGGGCGAAGAACGGGGTGACGGAGAGATAAGTGCACTGGCGAGGACGGGATTCCGGCACCGTGCAGTCCATCAGCCCGATGCGTGTGCCGGAGGCGTGGCGGGTGACGCTAAATGCTTAGGAGAGAAAACTAATAGTAAAGAAAACTGTGGACAGCGTCATGAACGACAATCACTTTTTCTCCATGAGCGTCAACCGTAATCTCATACGCAAAATGGAAATCCTCGCAGATAAATTCCTGCCATCCCTTATTGATCCATTCTTTTTTTAGTCTGGCCTTGGGGAATATAGTCGCATAGTTGGCAAGCGATTCCAATCCGTCATAGAGACGATTTTTCTTGTTTTCAACGGTATCGAAACTTAAAGTATGCCAATGTTTTAATATGGCAGCATCATAGAATGATTCTATGGCTTGATGTACACGTTCTTCAATAAGAATTCTCATGCTTCAGGATGATAGAACTTGTAAATCTTTTCAGTCATCCGACGGCGGGACTCTTCGAGCGGAATACATTGTGCCATTTCTTCATCGGAGATTGTCCGGTATGTTGTTTTTGCGGCAACGCCATATTCTGTGGATGGTTCATTAACCATCGGAGTTTCAGGTTCTTCTATAGGATAATCTTTTGCCATATCAAAGTTTTTTCACAAGGCAAAAATACATATATTTTTAACACCTCGCTAGTTTTTCTTCTAAAATTTCAAAGATCGTTCTTTATCAATTATTCCATCGGACGTATTATGCTTTCGATAAAGGCGATTTCGATAAGGCGGTGCCGGGTTTATTCCCGCATTCTGCCCGAGCCCCTTCCCGCATTCCTCCCAAGCCCGTCAGGGCTTCCATCTCTGTAGCGCGAGGACGTTACCGACCGCGCCCCCGAACCCCGTTAGGGGTTCCCTGTCCGTAGCCGTTGGCGATGCGGCAGCCCCCACAACCCCGTGAGGGGTTGCACATCAGGCACGACAATGTTTCGGCAACCCGTTGAATATGAATCCCCTCCGGGGATTTGAACCCGCAAGTATGCATTCGTTTGTTACAGACAGGCATCCCCTGACGGGGATGTGTCACCCCGCACACCAGTGCCTCCACCGGCACCGTGCAGTCCATCAGCCCGATGCGGGTGCCGGAGGCGTGGCGGCACAATACAATTTGAATGAATTGCACTTTAGAAAGCACTTTTTTGTTGTTTTTCTCACTTCTGAAAGTGCAATATTGAAAATTTTATTATTTTTGCAAAAAAATTATTATGGAAACACTATTTGAATCGTACAGATTATTGCTTGAGATTACTCCAACGGATTATGTCAGGAGTTTTCACAACAAAATCAATTGGAAAAACCGATTAATCGGATTAGTTGGCCAGAAAGGAGTTGGCAAATCGACGCTGTTGTTGCAGCATATCAAAAAATATGATAACATTGAGGAGACACTCTATGTTCAGGCTGATGATATGTATTTTTCAGGACACGGATTGTACGAAACGGCATACGATTTTTATAAGCGTGGCGGAAAACGTTTGTATATTGATGAAATTCATAAATACAAAGGGTGGTCAACTGAGATAAAAATGATTTACGACAAGTTGTCGAAGATGTCTGTCGTTTATTCTGGCAGTTCGCTTTTAGCTATAAAAAAGGGGAACTCTGCAGATTTGAGTCGTAGGGCCATTGAATACGCCATGCCGGGATTATCTTTCAGAGAATATTTGAATATTGCCAACGGATGGAATCTGAAAACGGCCTCTCTTGATGATATTCTGCAAGGGAAAGTGGATTTCCCGTATAGTGAGCATCGGCCTATCAAGTATTTCGAAGAGTATTGTCGAAAAGGATATTATCCTTTTTTCAAAGAGGAAGATTATAATCTAAGACTCAAACAGGCGATAAACGAAACGGTCGAGCATGACATTCCAAGTTATGCCGACATGCCCGTTGCATCTGCCGTCAAATTGAAAAAATTGATGTATGTTCTTGCCAACAGTGTGCCGTTCAAGCCCAACTACAGCAAGTTGGCACAAGAACTTGAGATAGGCCGCAATCAGTTGCCCGATTATATAGAATACCTTGAGAAATCAAGATTATTCAATGCATTGAAAGAAAAAGGCACAGGGGACTCCTTGCTCAGAAAAGTTGAGAAACTATACCTTAACAACAGCAACATTGCGTATGCGATATCCGATATTAAACCAGATTCCGGTACAGTTAGGGAGACCATGTTTCTGTCGTGGATGAGTGAATCTTTTAACGTGACAGCGTCAAGTGTTTCTGATTTTGAAATTGATGGCATCACATTTGAGGTTGGCGGAAAAAGCAGAAAAGGACACCAGATAAAAGATTTGGACAATGCTTATCTTGTGAAGGATAATGTTGAATACGCAATAGGGAACTCCATACCGATATGGATGTTTGGTTTTGTGTATTAAGATAACACCTTGTGGGGTGAAGATTATTACGTATCGGAATTCACCAGTGCCTCCACCGGTACCGTGCCGTCCATCAGCCCGATGCGGATGGATGCGATGTGGCGGTTGGAAGTGGTATGATGCAGGGAGGCGTGTGACGGTGTTTACGGACGGAGCAGGCCACGGAAGGAGAGGTTGTGACGGAGATGTCAATTTGAAGATTACGTTATCACGTAATAACGTGACACATCGACATTACCCCTTACTCTACGTTTCTGGTCCCTCTGCACGCCGGGTATCCGGAACAGCTCCAGAACTCCTTTCCCGAATTGATCCCTTTTCTCGCCATGCGTTTCAGCATCGGTTTGCCGCATTTCGGGCAGACAGGGGCGTTGGAGTTCGCGCTTTGTTCGGCTCGGTAAGCGAGTCTTTCGGCGGTCAGAGCTTCTGTGAAACCGCCTTCGGCCCGGAAAGTTTCCAGTTGGTTAGCCAGTTGTTTCCTCAGCATCATGATCAAACGATTGCAGAGGACCAGCAGGCAGTTGGCCGCCACAATCGAGTTCTTCGCCTCTAACCACTCATCGAATTTGTGCTTTTGGAGCAGAATATGTTGGCTGCTCAGGTGTTGCACATCGTCCTTGTATAAGGGCCTGTCGAGGTGGGTGTTTGCCACCTTGCGGTAGATATCCGACTTCACGGACCATGGAAGCTCTTCGTGCTGGAGGAGCCAGTTCAGGTAGTCGTTGGCCAGTTCTGCGAGGCTCGCGCGGGCCACATCTGTGAGCCGCATCTCGGTCTCCTTAGAGGTGTCGTGTCGCGAGTTTCCCTCCGCGATGTTGGCCGGCACCGACCGTGCCGCTTGCGTCATCTGGTCGTATTGGCGGCCACACGGATCGTTGGAACGGTTTAGATAGCGCCTGCAGAAATCCTGCGTGGCGAGTTGTATCACGTTGGACATCACCCAGGTGTCCAACCAGTAGTATCCGAAATTTCCTATTTCCATTCTGTTTTCTTTTACTGTTTGTTTAATATTCCGTTTTATTTCAGAGATTAACGAGGACGGGGCACATTTATTGCACGAACATAATTTCACGACAATTTTCACCTTGCAACCCGTTGAACATGAATCCCCTCCGGGGATTTGAACCCGCGCGTGGGCATCCGTTTGCTACAGATAGGCATCCCCTACGGGGATGAGTTACCCCGCTCACCATCGCCTCCCCCGGCACCGTGCTGTCCATCAGCTCGATGCGTGTGCCGGAAGCGTGGCGGGTGGTGACGGCGTAGGACAGGGAGGTGCGTGACGGCGGTTACGGGCGGAGCAGGCCCCGGAAGGAGAGGTCGTTCCGCAGGGCATCCTCCACATGGCGAATGTCAGTATCGATTTGCCGCAAACGGTGCTCGATTTCTTCGTCAGAATGATGTTGGTTGTTAAAGGCGTTTAGTTTCATTTTGGCTTTGAGATACTCTAAGCCATTGTGAAGGGTTAGCAAATCGCACGACACGTTTGGGGAGAAGAAGCTGCCAAAAGAGAAACCGAGGAATAAATTTCCCCAAGATTGATACCGCTGTAAGTCGTTTTGATATTCGGTGATGCGTGGATCGTTTGGGTTCATAATAGTTTGATTTTATCGAATAGATACGAAGATAGTTATAGTTGGTTACTCTTCAAATGTTAAAAAGGAACAATGTTTCAAGTAACTGGATAGCTCGCTATATTCAGGAACAATATACTTCTTGAAAATTTCGTCTGCGAAATGAGCGACCTCACAAGATCCAACATCCTCTGTTTTCAAAGCCATTGGGTGCAATAGGGTTATGTAAGCGAAATGAATGGTCAAAATAAGTTTGATTGCCTTTTCTGCTTGAGTCAGTACAATTAAACATGTTTCATAATCTAAAAAGGCATCATTGTTCCACCGAAACGATTCCAAGTTGTTGTAATGAATGTTGTCATTAAAAGACGCCCTACCTTCTCCATACAATGTTTTATTGCCTTTTGTAAACAATAGATTGGTTAATATAGCGTCTCGTTTTCGTATTTCTGCTAAATAAGCGTCTGTTTTCTCATCTTTGTCCTGTTTCTCGATCAAACAACTCTCCCCTCTAACCCATTGGTTAAGGACATTGTCATAGATGTCTGTATATTCTTTTTCGAAAAAGTTTTGTTCTCCTTGTTCTATTAGCACAAGCATGTAAACATGCAAAAAGACAGCATCGCTGTATTTTCTCATTAAGGCAAGCGAGTCATTTACATGACCTCTTTCCAACAATGTTATTATGGAGTCAATAGTATTAGAAAGAGATTCAAGAATGCTCCAGTTAACGTTGATTTCACCCTTAATTGCGAGAATGGTAGATGTATCATCATTCCCTGACAAACATTCATAGAAGTCCTTAATATCGGATAAGGTTTTAAAAATCGAATGTGAAAAATATTTTTCCCGAACTCTTTGTTTTGGAACTTCTATTCTCTTGTCGGTGTTACTCCTACTACTCATTTTAAGATCTGTATTATCTTTCTTCATAGTTTTTCTAAATAATGCAAATATTCAATTGTAGGTTGCAACAATTTTGCCATATCTTTATTAACCATAGCTACAATTGTTAGCTGAATGATTCGTTTTGCGTTGTATTCGTTTACTTCATGTCCATAGGTGATGGTGTGCTCATTATTAAGTTCGTTTAACGGGTGTTTTGTTCTAATGTTATATGCTTCATAACCGTATGCACTATAAGGGCCATTACTTTTTCTGTATTCCCAAACATAATCGTATGAGTTACCGAAGCAACCTTCCTTGTATTCTTGGATTGCATTGAAAACTTTCGTCTTCTTTACTATTGCTGAAATAGAAAGAACAAGTATTACGACAATACAGGTAAACAATAGCCATAGCCATAGAGGCAAATGTAACTCCCATAACAATTTTTCCGTCAAAAAATAGAGAATACCACTTGTTATTAGGCTGCCGACGATGCTATTAACAATATCCTTCCAGTTTAAAAAATCTTTCATAACTTTTTATTAAACAAATCAATTGTCAAAGCCTTGCAAGAACTATGCCAATCAATCAGCTTGTCAGGCATTTTCCTTACACCGTCTTCACCTCCTCATACGTTAACCCATACATCAACTTATAAATCTCCCGCTATAACGCCGCAGCTTTGAAAGCAAACGAGGAATCCGTCTAGATGTCTAATTTACTTTACTGGTGTCACAATTTGATTGTTCCAAGGAATCTGTAAGTTGTATCGTGTCCGTCGAGAGAGAAAGTAACATTTTATCGCTAATTGCATTTGTACTCCCCGCAATTGTTTCTAAATCCGGAGATTCAATCTTGGTTGAACAACATTTTTGCATGAAAACAGACGTAAATAATGACACGACACTAAAACATAACGACATTATAGCTATTTTTAGAGTCTTTTTCATCGCCTCAAGTTGTTTTTCATCCCTTGATAGAAATCCATCCCTTTCTAACTCAATAAGAGCAGATCGAGGAACAACAACTTTGTTATAGACATATTTAGACAGTAAGTTTAATAAATTTTTGGATTTAAATGTCTCATACTTAAAATTCGTGGCAGATGCCATATTGCCATTTTTTAAGAACAGCTCGCCACAAAATGTCTTATAGTCATTTTTATGGATCCAAAAATCATCTTTTTCATCACTATCGATAGTTCCATCTTTACCTATGACAGTATCTACAGTCACAAGCCCTGATTCTTCAAGTTCTTCGATAAAAAAGCAAAGGTCGCTGATTTGTATGTAGCTTTTTTGGGCATCTACATGTTCTTTTTTGAATATTTTCACATAACCTTCTTTATAGTTGCAGTATATCCCTTCAAATTCTATTCTTTTTGATATAAGACTTGCAACTTGCAATCCCGATAAATTACTTTCTTTTGCAGATAAAAGCTCCCTCACAAATTCTTTTTCTTTTTCAGAGAATTTTCGAAATCCTGTATTCATACTACATGCTACTATTTTACTTCGAACTAATATTGATTGTCGATATTCAATCTGATTATCTTACTTCGGTCTTCAGATCCAGTAAAAAACAATTCTTGCAAGAACCGTGCCGACATTCCTCCTGTAAGACCTCTTTTCCTTCCACCACCTTCACCTCCTCCTCCGTCAACCCATACAACCCATACACCAACCTGTCAATTTCACGCTCCAATGCCGATGTGTCTGCCGATATGTCTTGTTTCTTCATTTTGAGAATGGTTTCGACCAAAGACGATATTTCGTTTTGTTGTTTAGTCGTCGCATTCGGGACGGGAATACTTTTGATTTGTGTTCCATTCAAGTCAAAATAACCACCAGAAACCTTCGTTGTTCCATAATAATGTTCAAACCAAAAATTGGTAACCTTTGAGTTGATTACTCCAAGGACAAAGCGTGTGTTAACGGGTACTTTCTGAGTCAAATAATAAATTCTGTCAAGCAACACTATGCCTTTCTCTTTCATAGTCGCTTGTAGGAAGAGAACCGTCCGAGGAAGAATGATCATTTCATCTCTAAAAGCACTACTAAAATCGGTGTCAATCAGCTTGTAATCGTCTGTAATCCTATATTTTTTTACCATCGTTGATTTTAAAGCGTAATACTCATCGCCCATAAAATCAACTTTATTATTTGGCAATCCTCTGGATACCTTAAACCATGTTTCTACAGGCTTACTGTTTTGGTCGATTTTTCTAATCAAATTGTGGTTTTCAGAAACAATGATTCTATGCTCGGGATCACCAAGAATATTCTTCTTATATAATAATTTACACAGCCCATTTGCAACATTATCAATAACTTGGAGGCAATCCGGCGCATAAAACTCAATTGAGTAGTCTGCTTCTTTCCGGTTTTGGATATGGAGCACACATGGATATGTCATCGCACTTTTGAAGACCTCAATTTGCGAAACATCAACAACCCTTTTCAATAGATGGTCTTTTATTATCAATGTTCTACATGATTGTCCGTAATCTGAGCTAAAAAATCTAATAGGATTGATGTAACACAACTGTCCCTCCTTTTTACAAATGGACAGACCAAATTCAATGAACAACAGATATATATCATATTGCAGTGTTGCACTATTATATGTACGCTCATATTGTTGTTTGGCTCTTTCTGGTAATTCTGTGCGACGGATATACGGCGGGTTCCCCACCACAATGTCAAACCCACCCCTGTCGAAAATGTCCTTGAACCAGGTGTGCCAGAGGAAGAACTCCTGGTTGGCGGAGGGGTCGAGGGAGGAGAGACGGAGTTCGGCAGATGGGTGCAAACCCTGCTGGCGGATGTAACGCTTGACGCTGTCGTTGATGCTGCGACGCGTCTCCGCCTTCTTCACATGGTCGGTGAGACTGAAGTACTCTTTCAGCATCAGCTGCAGGTTGCGCTTGGTGTCGTCGGTGCTGTACTCCATGGCCAACTGGTTCTCACCCGCCTTGCCCTTTCCCCTGCCGAGACTGCTCCGCGCCCCGCCATCCATCATCCGGCTCAAATCCACCCCTTCGAAGCTCTCTATCAAGCTGTTACCCTGCATGAACTTGTAGTCGAAGTTGGGCAGGGCCTGCGGCTCCTCGCTGTCCACCACAATGCTCAACCAGAACCGCAGACGGGCAATGTCGATGGCGCCCCGCTCGATATCGACCCCGTAGATGTTGTTTTCGATGATCTCTTTCTTTAATTGTGATCTGTGAACAGTGATCAGTGAACAGGAATCGTGGTCGGTCAAGGCTTCGCGGCATCTCCATAATTCGTTCAACAACCCCATCGGGAACGCGCCGCTGCCGATGGCCGGGTCGCAGATCTTGACCTCGCGCAGGGCACGGTCGAGAATGTCACGACAGTGTTCCAATTCACTTGGGAATTCGTGGGTTTCGACGAAGGTGCGGATTTTAGTGATCAGTGAACTGTGATCAGTGATTTGAGAA
Organism: uncultured Bacteroidales bacterium; assembly: GCA_946409645.1. Lineage (GTDB taxonomy): Bacteria > Bacteroidota > Bacteroidia > Bacteroidales > WCHB1-69 > F23-D06. The sequence goes on along the minus strand of CAMJXE010000044.1, from coordinate 724 downwards.
TCGATGTCGGTTGGGTTTTTCGTGTTTTTGTTCTGTTCACTGTTCACTGACAACTGTTCACTAAGATACGCAATCAGCGACTCCTTGCACATGTACCGCACAATCTCCTTCGGGGTGTAGAATGCGCCCTTGGCTTTGTTGTCCTCCAACAAACTCTCGAAAATCTTGCCCAGCATTTCGGGATCGACACCAATCTCGGCGTCGTCGGGGTCGTTTTCATCGACGGTGAAGTTGTAGGAGGCCAAGAAGATGAAAAGATCGTTGAACAACGAAGCCGGCAGCCGGATGTTCATCTTATCCACCTCGTCACGCTCGAACAAGCCGCCGTTGAGATAGGGCAAATGCTCCCACTGTCTCAACAAACTTTTGTCCCATTGTTCGTCAACAAACAGGTTCTCACGCTGCTCCGGCTCAGTGTTGAAGATTCCGAAAAAGAGCGGTTCCAAGACCTGTTCGAGAAAATCGGCTTGATGAGGACTGGATAGAAACAGGTCGCGCAGGAACGTCGGATTGCCGTTGAGCCAGCCTTTTTTCTGCAAAAAATGGAGGAACACGATGCGTCCCATCATCTTTTTGACGTAGTCGTGGAGACGGGTATCGGATGTTCCGTCGGCAGAGACGCGCCATGTCACGTCTCTACGATAGGATTGCGTGAGATTCGCCACAATCCGGTCATAATGGAGATGGTATTCGTCGAAAAACTCATCGCTGAGCGCATCCACCG
>CAMJXE010000043.1 GCA_946409645.1 uncultured Bacteroidales bacterium | reverse complement strand
TTTTGTGCAGAATGAGGTCAAAGCTAAGTCTTCCGAGTTTGAATGGGATCCTATTGATTCAACTATGCTACGTTTCAAGTGGGACGATCCGTATAAGAACACAGACATTGATAATACGCCCATTAAGGATTTGGTGGATATGCAAAGCGTTGGAAATGAGTTGTTTGCTGTAGCTCCTAACGCAAACTATCAGTTCACTGCGGTGAATGCGGAGTTCGACTTTGCGAAGAACATCATTTCTGCCCATGGAGTACGATACATCAATGTGGGTGATGCGGCTATCACCCCATTGCATGGCGATGTAACTATTCGCAAGAAGGCCGTAATGGACGTGTTGACACAGTCGCGCATCCTTGCCGGTCGAGACAACAAGTTCCATGAGTTGTACAATTGTACTACGCGCGTGCAAAGTGCCACAAGATTTTATGCCAATGGCTATTACGATTATATTGATGCCGAACAACGCGTACAAACGCTCTACTTCGACACGGTCTATTTCATGAAGGAGACCTTCGGTGAAGCCAAGATCCCGTTGGAGAAAGATTTCCATTTCAGTGACCAGTTTGCTTTTGACGGCCGGGCAGAGCTGCACAGTACCAATCCCTTCCTTTCCTACTTCGGCGGCGTTGAGATTTTACATGGTTGTGACACTATCAAACATGCCCGCATGAAGATACTACAGCAGGTAGATCCCAATAACATCATGATACAGGTGCACGACAGAACAAAGGATGTCAATGAACGCAAAGTGGTGGTAGCCATTGCTTCCAGTAATAAAACGGGACGAATTTATACAGCTTTCGGTGTGGCGAAAGACGAATTCAACGATGCGGAATACATCAATGTGTTCGGCTATATTACATACGACAAGGAGACCCGTGAGTTCAAGGCAGCTTCTAAGGAGAAACTGATGGATCCCTCCGTTCCCGGCAATATCATCGTGCTCAATACAGACAATTGCGAGGCGCATGGTAGCGGTACTATTGACATGGGTACGAAGTTAGGTCGTGTCAATTTCGTAACCAACGGTACGATTGTGAATTACATGCTTGCCGATTCTGCCGAGATGCATCTCACCACATCTATCGATTTCTTCTTCAATGACAAATCCATGGATTTGATGAATAAAGCGTTGGAAAACACGACTTTGGATTTTGTGGATGTGTCAGGCGACGAAGCTTTTGACTTGGCACTTTACAACATTTTAGGCAAGTCGGAGTATGACCGATATCAGCGCAACGTGGCTATGGGGCAGAATCGCCGTTTGCCCGATGCGCTTCAGGTGAAATTCCTCTTCTCCAACATTGACTTTGAATGGGATAAGGAGCAATCAACATTTAAGTCCCAAACCACATTGCCGTTGATTATATGCGGCTCCAAACAAGTCTATAAGATGGTTCCTGGTCGAATAGTGATTGAGAAAAAGGGTTCTCGAAACCGTTTGTATTTGTACTTTGAATTTGACAATCAGTTCTATTATTTCCAGTTTGATAACAATGCCGTTTCAGCATTCTCATCTGACAAGGCTTTCAACGATGCCATCACCAGTGTGAAACCGAAGAACAGATTCCAAGAACCTGACCAGTCCAAGGGACTTCCTTCGTTCACTTACAAGCTGGGTAACAGAAGTTTGAAAAATAAATTCGTGAAGAAGTATTTCACGGATATAGAACCTGAAACAGAGTCAGATGAGTAGTATGGAACGAATTTGGATAGCGGGTCCTTGTGCGGCTGAGAGTCGCGAACAGCTGATGGACACAGCTGCTCAGTTGAAGGAGCAGTCGGCATTGGCAGGCATTAAGTTGCACTATTTCAGAGCAGGTGCCTGGAAGGTGCGGAGCATTCCCGAAGCTTTTTCAGGCGCTGGTGACGCAGCATTGCCATGGCTGCAGGAGGTGCAGGAGACATTTGGTGTGCCTGTTTGTGTGGAGGTGATGAACACCCATCATGTGGAGCTTTGCGCTAAATTTGGAATTCGCATCGTTTGGATTGGAGCACGCACCTCCGTCAATCCCGTTGAGGTTCAGAAAATTGCCGATGCGGTGCGGCACTCCGACTTCACAGTCATGGTGAAAAATCCAATCATTCCGGATTTGAAGTTGTGGATAGGTAATATTGAACGTTTTCAAAATGCTGATATTGGGATGGTTATGGCTGTGCATCGTGGTTTTACAGACGCGCAGGAAAACATTTATCGCAACGCGCCGATGTGGCAGATACCTATAGAGTTGAAGGTTGCTGAACCGGATTTGCCGGTTCTCTGTGATCCATCACACTTGTGTGGACATGTACAGTGGATACCTCAAGTTGCCCAATTGGCTCTCAATTACGGTTTTAACGGATTGATGACGGAGTGCCATATCGATCCAGCCCATGCCTTGTCGGATGCTTCTCAGCAGATGGCTCCTGCAGATTGGGTGCAGATGCTGAAGGATTTGGATTTGCGATCGGAGGTCTCCAATTTGGAACTCGTGAAGCAACGTTCTATGCTGGAAAATATTGATAATCAAATCAGTGAATTGTTGTATCAAAGGATGAAATTAGTGGATGAAATTGCCGAAATCAAGCGCAACAACCACATTGCTGTAGTGCAACCACATCAATGGCAACAGGTGGTGAAACGTTATCAGAGACATCCTGAAGATCAACCATATTCGGATTTTTTAGATAAGTTTCTGGAATTGTTACACCAAACATCTATTAATCGCCAAAATTAGAAAAAAATGAGTGATAATCAATCAAGACATACGGGATGTATCATTTTTTTGTGGATTATAGTGGCTTTTCTTGCTGGTTTCTCGCTGGCTTTGCGCTGGAATCCGCACCGATTAAGTAAAAGAGGCAACCAACAGCTCCAAAAAATGAGCGAGGTAATGAGTTATATTGACCAGTATTATGTGGATTCTGTCAATGTGGATTCCATTTACGGTCTGGCAATAGATGCCATGCTGCAGGGCCTTGATCCACACTCTTCATATTCCACTGCCGAGCAAAACAAGCGGGAAATGGAGACCTTGGAGGGTTCATTCGAGGGAATCGGCATACAGTTCAATATCATGAATGATACCCTGATGGTGGTTTCCGTCATATCTGGCGGTCCTTCCGAGAAAGCAGGGTTGATGGCAGGCGACCGCATGGTTGAGGTGGATGGAAAATCCATTATCGGGATTAAGAACGATCAGGCTTTCAAATTGTTACGCGGTAAGAAGGGTACCAAAGTGAAGGTTGGTATTCTTCGTCCGGGCTTTAAGGACAAATATTCTTACGAAATTACCCGTGGCGTTATTCCAACTTATACAGTAGATGTGGCTTACATGATGGATGGCAAAACGGGGTATATTAAGTTGAACGAGTTTGGTAGTACGACTGCCGATGAATTCAATTCTGCCATATTGAAGCTGAAACGACAGGGAATGACGAATTTGGTCGTGGATTTGCGTGGCAATGGCGGCGGCTTTTTGGATGCTGCCGTTAGCGTTTGCGATGAATTTTTGCCCAAAAATCGCGAGATTGTCTCTATCGAAGGCTCAAAAACACGTCCACAAGTGATTTATGCTTCCCGAAAGGGCGATTTTGAGGAAGGGAAAGTCGTCATACTCATCGACGACTTCAGCGCTTCTGCCAGCGAAATTGTGGCTGGTGCCGTGCAAGACAACGACCGAGGGATCATCATAGGTCGTCGCTCTTTTGGCAAAGGGTTGGTGCAGAGACAGTTCGATTTGTCTGACGAGTCTTCGATTCGTTTGACTACCTCTCGTTACCACACCCCAAGCGGCCGATGTATCCAGCGCGACTATAATCACGGGTCTGATGTTTATTACGAGGATTTGTATAACCGCTTGTTGAACGGAGAAATGGAGAGTGCCGATAGCATACATTTGGATTCCAGCAAAGTTTATCATACGTTGAAAGGCCGGACAGTATATGGTGGTGGTGGCATTATGCCCGACATTTTCGTGCCCCTTGAGCGCAGCGAAGACATGAATGCTTACTATGATATTGCCAATACCTCTGCACTTATCCAATTCGCCTTCCATTATGCCAACGAGCATAAAATTGCGCTGAAGAAACAGTATGCGGATGCTAAATCGTATGTTTCAGGCATGACAGTGTCCGATCAGATGCTGCAACAACTCGTTCAATATTACGAGAAGAATAACAAAAAAAGAGTCAGTTCGATGTCAACGAAATCTTCTAAAGAGCTGAAAATCTGGTTGAAAGCTCTCATCGGACGGAACCTTTATGGAGACGAGGCGTTCTATCCAGTCATTAACAAAACGGATAATGTGATTGTCAAAGCTTTGGAGGTGATGAACGAAAAATAGATCTAATGGAGTTTTTTTAATCAAAATATCATTGGTTTCGGTGTTTTTTTATACTTTTGCAACCCGAAGTCAGGTTAAATTTGATAATAATAAATAATAAGAGATTATGAAAAGAAGTGTTTCGATTTTAATCATGCTGATTTGCGCTGGCATGATGACCATATCGGCGCAGAACGGTAATGTCGGTAATGATTCAGGTTTGCGGATGTCATCCACATATATCAAGGATCAGGGTTATGGTGCTCGAGTCAATTTTGGTGTGACATTCGCCCCCACCATCGATTGGATGTATCCTCATACAGAAGGGTACGACAAGAACGGTGTCATCGCGGGTATGCGTTATGGGGTGAACGTCAATATCAATCTGACGGAACGTAAGAATTTCTATTTCTCAACGGGCCTTTTTGCAGAACATACTGGTGGAAAGATGAAATTCTTGGATAATATCCCCATTGGCTCGTTTTATGTGGCCGACAACGTTCCTACTCAGCGGACCTATCGTTCCATTTATCTGACGATTCCGACGATGGTGACTTTGAAGACCAATTCCATCAATAACTTCTTCATTTGCGGCAATGCAGGTTTGTTGCACGGATTTAATTTAAATGCAACGGCAACAGATAGTTACATGATAGATACGGAAATTTGGTCGCGTGAGAAAAAGGATTCGCAAGAGGCCGCTTTGTTCAAGGAGGCCTTTATTGTAGGCGTGGGGTTTGAGTATTCTGTAACACCCACAATGCGTGCTGGTTTGATGATTAACTATGTGCAGACCTTCACCAATTATTTCAAAGGGAAAGGTCAGGCTCAGAACAGTATTACCAAGTTGGATCAGCGGGCTAATATCGGTACGGTCGAAATCGCTCTGAACATCAATTTTTTCTAAGCCATGAAGTTTATCTGTATTGGTCGGAATTATGCGGCACATGCTGCAGAATTGCACAATGCGGTTCCCAAGCAACCCGTTTTCTTTCTGAAGCCGGAGTCTGCGATTACGCGTTGTAACCGTCCGTTTTTCTTGCCCGATTTTTCTGAAGAGGTACATTATGAGACCGAACTTATTGTGAAAATCAACAGGTTGGGAAAGTGTATCTCTGAAAAGTTTGCGCATAAGTATTACGATGAAATTGGTTTGGGCGTGGATTTTACGGCACGGGATATCCAGCGCAAGTGCATGGCGGAGGGCGAACCGTGGGAAATCGCCAAATCGTTTGACGGTTCCGCAGTAGTGGGCAAGTTTCTCCCGAAATCCCGGTTCGCGGATGTGCAAGACCTCCATTTCCATTTGCTGCTGAATGGAGAGCAGGTGCAAACGGGTCATACGAAAGAGATGCTCTTCTCCATCGACACGCTGATTTCGTATGTTTCACGTTTCATGACGCTGAAGATGGGTGACATTCTCTTTACGGGCACGCCAGTAGGAGTGGGCCCGGTACGCATCAACGACCATCTGCAAGGATATTTGGAAGACGAGTGTCTTTTTGATTTTATGGTGAAGTGAAATAAAGGTGAATGTATAGACGCAATGCATGGCGTCAACGACGGACGTATTCGATACGCCTCTACAACCCAAGAATCTATTAACCGTTAATCTAAATTGAAAATTATGAACATAAAAGCCAGACTTGTTCTGATGAATTTTCTCCAATTTGCGATTTGGGGAGCATATTTGACCTGCATGGGTGCCTATTTGCATACGCATGGTTTGGGTAGGCAGATTGGTCTCTTTTATTCGATACAAGGTATCGTGTCGATTTTCATGCCTGCCATTTTGGGTATCATTGCCGACCGTTGGATTCAGGCACAGAAAGTGTTGGGACTCTGTCATTTGATTTCTGGTGTGGCCATGATTTCTGCTGGTTTGTACGGTTTGGAGGCTGGAGATGCCGTTCAGTTCGGGCCGTTGTTTGCATTATATACTATTGGTGTGGCATTCTACATGCCGACTATTGCATTATCCAACTCTGTGGCTTATAATGCTTTGGAGATGGAAGGGCTGGATAGGGTGAAACATTTTCCGCCTATCCGCGTGTTCGGGACTGTCGGTTTTATCATATCTATGTGGTGTGTAGATTTATTGGGCTTTCAGCATACTGCCAACCAGTTTATCATGAGCGGTTTAATCGGTCTGCTCCTTGGATTGTACGCATTCACTTTGCCTAAATGTAACACTAGTGATGGCGGCAAGGTCACCTCTATAGTGGATATGTTCGGTTTGAAAGCGTTCACCCTCTTTAAACAGAGAAAAATGGCAGTCTTTTTCATCTTTTCTGTTTTGCTGGGTGTTTCTTTGCAAATCACCAACGGCTTCGCTAACCCGTTTTTGCATAGTTTCAGACATATTCCCGAATATGCTGGGACATTTGGTGTAAATCATGCCAATATGCTGATTTCACTATCTCAGATTTCCGAAACATTGTGTATTTTGTTGATCCCCTTCTGCTTAAAGAAGTTCGGCATTAAGAAGGTGATGCTGATTGCTATGTTCGCTTGGGTGTTGCGTTTCGCCTTTTTTGGGATGGGTAACCCTGGACCGGGAGTGTGGCTTTTCATCCTCTCTTGCATTTTTTATGGTGTGGCGTTCGACTTCTTCAACATCAGCGGTTCCCTTTTTGTGGATCAGCAGACAGACACTTCCATACGGGCCTCCGCGCAAGGGCTATTTATGTTGATGACGAATGGCATTGGAGCCACTATCGGAACGTTTGGAGCACAAGCGGTACTCAACCGATTGGTATACATTCCATTAAAGAATCATGCAGAACCTCATGTGGTGATGCAAGGTTGGAGTGTCGGATGGTATATTTTCGCAGCATACGCATTAGTAGTGGCTATTGCGTTCTTTTTCGCGTTCCAGGACGATAATGGGACAATCTCGGCAGAATCTTAATCCTGAAATTATTTCAGATATACCAATGTAGGGATGTCACATTGTAACATTCTATCTTTTATTTTACCCGGATCTTCTGACCCTCAATAATCTTATCTGCATTCTTCAAATTATTGAGTTTTAGAATTTTATCAACCGTAGTATTATATTTAGTGGAGATTCGGTATAGGTTTTCGCCAGCGGCAACCGTGTGATATACAGCTTCTGATGATTGATCTTGTTCTTGAATTTTGGGCTGTTGAATAGGTGTGCCTGAATTTTCTGGTGACATGGAATCTAAATCCCCCGTACTTTCGTGAATAATCGTCTTCACCTCTTTTTTCTGCTCCTGCTTTGCCTCTTGTGTTAATTCAGGTTTTATGGAGGGGGCTACAGCAGATGGTTTCGGAACAGCAGATGGTTTCCATCCACCTACATCATTCAGCGGAATAATGTTGAAATCGCGGGACATCAATGCCATGTTGTTTTGAAGTATATCTTCTTCCTCGAAATCTATAACCAATTCAGGGTCAAAGTGTTCGTTTAAAAATCGGGTCTCGAAATGCAAAATACACTCTTTGGTGTTACCTGTATTCCCAGTTTGTCCAATTACTTGTCCGGCCTTCACAATTTGCTGAGGAAGCACGCAAAGTTTATCAAGATGTGCATACACGGTTTCCAATCCATTGTAATGGCGCACCACAACCATCAGACCATAGTCACCATAGTAGGTGGCCATGCGTACCACTCCGTCGAAGCAGCTCTTGACAAGGGACTGCGTCTCGGTTTTCAGGTCAATACCAGGGTGGAAACCTCCGTTTTTGGTTTCGCCGTAAGTAGTCTTGATTTTCTCAAACTGGCATGGCATAACGAACGGATTATTAGCATCTTGCACCAGCATTAGCATCAGTCGGTCATTGGAAAACGGAATCTCGAGCATTTTGCTTCTGATATTCATCGTGTCCCAATATTTTTGGTAAAGTCCGTATGCTGGAATTTCGTAAGTTTCTAATATAAAGGGATATGCAGCGGTTTGACGTTGGATTTCATATTTTTCGCTTTGAGAATCTATCAAAGCTATATTTTGCGAATAGACGGTTATATCCGGATTTTGAGCCATCAGAGAGGTGGCAGCGAATATCCACAGCAATAGATGTAACTTTTTCATTATTAATGGTTTAATTTTTCAATAATTTGGGTGGAAGAGAATCCTTCCACAAAAGGAATTGTGGAGACCGTACCTCCGTTTTGCATCACGAAATCTGCTCCTACGATATTCCCGATTTGATAATCCCCGCCTTTCACCAGCACATTTGGTTTCACGACTTTGATGAGTTCCTCTGGTGTATCTTCTTCAAAAACAACCACATAATCCACAAATTCCAAAGCGGACAGAATAAAGGCACGTTTTTTTTCACCATTAATGGGCCGCGATTTGCCTTTCAATCTGCGAACAGAATCGTCGCTATTTAATCCTACCACCAACAAATCACCTAACGATTTGGCTTCCAAGAGATAAAGTACATGTCCATAGTGTAACACATCAAAACAACCGTTGGTAAAGACGATTTTCCGATGGTGCAGTTTAACATCGTTTTCCTTAAAAAACGTCCATGGAACAATTTTCTCTTCGATATGGTTTCTCAGGTCATTCATTGTTCTTCGGGAATTTCGCTGGCATCGTGCCGTTTATAGAACGAAGTGGCCACGAGCGATATGAGTCCGAGTACTAAGGATACAGCGGTTTGCAGTAGCCAGCCGATCCAGCCGGCGGCTAAGCCTTGGGGATAGGATATCCCGTAGAGCATGATGATGCCGGCGGTGATAAGTGGGTAAGCCCCTAATCCGCCTTGGGAGATAATAAAGGCGATAGTGCCGAAAATCAACACGGAGAAAGCCGCTCCAAAACCAATGTGATTCAAATAGGGAAGTGCGTGGAAGAAGCAATAGACACCGAGGTAGTAGCAAATCCACATGGCGACAGTCCAGAAGACGAAGTGCCACGGGTTTGGAATATCTTTGATGGAGACGAATCCACGCCAAATGCCTTTGAAAAAGTTGGCCACTTTGACGAGTGCGGGACGTTTTTGCCACCAGTTGCGGGTTAGGCGAGTAACTATAATCAGTAGAATGACGATACCAATGATAATATATAACAGATAATTGCCCACATAGCTCAATCCTTTTTGCGCAAACCACTCCTCAAGGGTGAGTTGTTGACTTTGATCGACAATCAGGTTGGAAAGTAGTCCATTGTTGAGCAACAAGGCGATGACGAGCAGGAAAAGCCAGCAGACAACGTCAACGGCGCGTTCGAGAATGACAGTGCCGAGCGATTTCTGGAAGGGTACGTTCTCATATCGTTGCAGGAATGTACACCGCAGAATTTCTCCGAGTCGGGGTAATGCAAGGTTAGCTAAGTAGCAGACCATCACGGAGTAAAACATCATGGAGAAGCGTGGTCGGTAATGGATGGATTTTAGCAAAAGTTCCGCCCTCGCCGCGCGGATGAGGTCAGCAGCTATAATCGCTAACGCTGAAAGCCCAATGAAAAACCATCCTCTCGGATTGTTGACCAGAGACATGGATGAAAAAATCATCTGGATGTCATCTTTGCTTAAATCCTTGATAGATAACCATATAAACAAAATACCCAATCCGACAAAAATTGTCGTTTTGAGAATATCGGGAAGTATTTTCTTAAAATTCGCCATACGTACTTTCAGATTCAGAATTAGGCGGCAAATATAACAATTTTAGAGCAAAGTTTATTCCTTGATTCCGTAAGCCAAATCCCCAGCATCGCCAAGCCCGGGCACGATGAAGGATTGCGCCGTCAGTTCCTCATCAACGGCACCAATCCAGAAAGTACAACTCTCGTTAGGGAGTTTGCTCATCACGTAATCCAAACCTTGTCGGCTGACAATCGCGCTCACGATATGCGTGTGCAGCGGGTCACCCTTGCTCATCAGCTCCTCGTACGCTAATGCCAGCGACTGTCCGGTGGCCAGCATAGGGTCACAAAGAATCAGCGTCTTATCATCCAGGTCCGGTGCGGAAAGATAGTCGATCTGGATCTCGAACGTGCCGTCCCGGTAGTATTTGCGGAAGGCGGAGATGAAAGCATTGTCGGCGTGATCGAAATAATTGAGCATGCCCTGGTGCATCGGAAGTCCAGCACGGAGAATGGTGGCCAGCACGGGTTTTTCCACCAAACGCGGAACATTGGCGATACCTAACGGCGTGACCACCTCTTGATCATCATACTGCATACCCTTGCTGATCTCGTAGGCGAAAATCTCACCGATTCGCTCCATATTCCGTCTGAAGCGCATGCTGTCGTTCTGCAGCTCGACACTTCTGATTTCCGATATGAACTCGTTGAAAAGGGAGTTTGAATTTCCTAAAATGTGTAAGTTGTTCATAATGTGATTTTTAATGGTTGGTATTTTTAGACTTTAGATGTAAGACTTAAGACTTTGGCTTTTCGTTCTTTTGATACTGTGATCCAACATTTTACTTTTAGATCCTTATCCCTTGAATCCTAAATAACATGCTCAAGTCTCAAGTCTTACGTCTCAAGTCTTACATCTCAACATCCGAACACTCGTTCGAAAATGGCGGGCACCTGCTTCAGGTAGTATTCCAACGTGAAGCATTGGTCGAGTTCCTCTGGGGTGAAGTGGGCCATGACGGTTTCGTTCTGGGAGAGCAATTCCTTGTAGTCCTGTCCTTCGAACCAGGCTTTCATGGCGATGGGCTGCACGAGGTCGTAGGCGCTTTCGCGGGAGAATCCCTTGTTGATGAGGGCGGTCATGACGCGCTGCGCGAAAATGACCTTGTGAGTCAAGTAGATGTTTTTCAGCATGTTCTCCGGGAAGACGACGAGGTTTTCCAAGATGTTGCCGAAACGGTTGAGCATATAGTCGAGCAGGATGGTGGCGTCGGGGAGCATGATGCGCTCGGCGGAGGAGTGGGAGATGTCACGCTCGTGCCAGAGCGGGATGTTCTCGTAGGCACTGACCATGTAGCCGCGGAGGATTCTCGCGCAGCCGCACATGTTCTCGCTGCCGATGGGGTTGCGCTTGTGGGGCATCGCGGAGGAGCCTTTCTGCCCTTTGCCGAAGGCCTCCTCGGCCTCGCGGAGCTCCGTGCGCTGCCAGTGGCGCACCTCGATGGCCATCTGCTCCATCGTGGAGGCGATGAGCGCGAGAGTGCCCATATAGTGGGCGTGGCGGTCGCGCTGCAGCACCTGCGTGGAGATGCGGGCGGAGTGGATGCCGAGCTGCTCGCAGACGTAGTCCTGCACGAACGGCGGGGTGTTGGCGAAGTTGCCCACGGCACCGCTGATCTTGCCGCACTCCACATCGGCGGCGGCCATCTCGAAACGCTCGATGTTGCGGCGCATCTCCTCGAACCACAATGCCCATTTCAATCCGAGGGCGGTGATATCGGCGTGCACTCCGTGCGTGCGACCGATGCAGGGCGTGTCCTTGAACTCGTAAGCCCGTTTCTTGAGAATCTCTGTGAACCGTTGGAGGTCCTTGCGGAGGATATTGTTGGCCTGCTTGATGAGGTAGCCATTGGCAGTATCGACCACGTCGGTGGAAGTAAGCCCATAGTGCACCCACTTTTTCTCATCGCCGAGGCTTTCGCTCACGGCGCGGGTGAAAGCCACGATGTCGTGGCGGGTCTCCTTCTCGATTTCGTAGATGCGCTGCACATCGAAGGTGGCTTTGTCCCTCAGTTTTTGCACATCCTCAGCCGGAATCACGCCAAGTTGGCTCCACGCGGCGGCGGCTTCGATTTCCACTTTCAAATAGGCGCCGAATTTGTTTTCCTCAGTCCAGACGGCGCTCATCTCCGGACGCGAATAACGGGGTATCATAATCGTTAAAAATTTTCGCGGCAAAGATACGAATTTAATTGTGAATTGTGATTAGTGAATTGTGATTAATACCAAGAGGGTGCAAGCCTGACAGGTGTCAGCATAAGGTGGACGTGATGCCAGGATTCTTTTTGCGGGAAGTAAAATCGTCTATTCCGGATTCTCGTCTAATGCCAGGCGGAAACCGACATGGTTGAAGGAGCTGTTCGGGATGCTTTGTGCGCGGGCGGAGACGCGGCAGACATCCCAGTAGCTGGTCATGCCACCGCCGCGATAGACCTTGGTTTCGCTCAAATTGTATCCGGTGGGATTCTCAAGCGTCACAGTGGAGTTCCACTCATACATGTCAAAGCCGTCGCTGCACCATTCATACACGTTGCCACTCATGTCGTATAGTCCCAATTCGTTAGGCTTTTTTGTGCCTACGGCGTGGGGTTCGTCGTCGCTGTTGTTCTTGCACCAGGCCACATCTTCCAATGTATTGGAGCCGCTAAATTTGTAATTTTTGGAAAGATTTCCGCCACGTGCGGCAAATTCCCATTCTGCTTCGGTAGGCAAACGGTAATTCTTGCCCGTGAGCTTGTTCAGTTTGCCGATAAAGGTTTGTGCGTCATACCAGCTGACGCGTGTAACAGGCAGACTGTCGCCGATGATTTTTGACGGGTTTTTACTGCCCATCACCGCCATCCAAAGCTCTTGTGTTACTTCGTATTTGGCTATGTAATAACTGTTTAGCTTAACTGGATGGGCAGGAGCCTCGTTGACGGAGCAGTCCGAATGATTGCCCGTGCAACCCATCATGAATTCCCCGCCTTGAACGTGGACAAGCTCGATAGTGGGAATCTGTGCGTAACAAGATGCCACGAACAAAAAGGAGATGATTGCGACAAAAAATGATTTGTCTTTCATATTTCTAGTTTTAATTGAATTTGCAAAATTACATTTTTTGGGGATATCGAAAAAGTGTATTTTTGCCGATTGAAATATATTATCATTATAAAAAATCAGGCCTTTTAGTATTGTTTTTTGTAACAGCATTTTCATTGGGTGTCTTGGACGGCCGTCCAAGACACGCTGCCTACCTCACCGCACGTCCAAACCCACACCGCGCTCCCTTCGGTCGCTTGGTATGGAGTTTTCAGCACGAGGGGAATCGCGACGCGAAACGGTGCGACGCTCAGAAGCGTCGCCTCCTACGCGTTGGCTCGCCCAAATAATAAAAGACAAAAAAACAACAATCGTCTGTTTATATCCGAATATTTTTGTACCTTTGCGCGGTTTTTATTTGAAATCAAAAACTGTTAATAATCAAAAGGTTAGAATCAAGCGAACGAATCTATAGAGAGGAAAGAAGAAACGAACAAGAACGGGAGCATTTGAAATCACAAAATGTGATTTCAAATGGTAACATAGAAAACGTTAACAATGAGGTTGTTAGCAAAGGTGATTCTAATTGGAAATCACAATCTGTGATTTCCAAGAAAGGAGGATGCGATTAAGAAATAGCGGTGAAATTGTGATAATCAATGACCGTAGACATATATATATGATGAAGGAAAACTGCTGGAAAAAAGAAATATGGTACCCTATATTCAGTTCATAGGCAATGAGAAAATAGTTCTGGAGAACAAAGATTCTTTGGAGTGCTACGATACGTGGCCCTCTCCGACAGTGATATTTGTTGATGGACCATACGGCATAAACGGTTTTCCAGGAGACCCTAAAGATACGAGAATGCTTCCCGAAATATATGCTCCACATGTATCTGCTTGGTCTAAATATGCCCAACCAAATACAACCCTTTGGTTTTGGGGAACCGAACTCGGATGGGCGCGAATGCATGAGCTATTGGAAATTAACGGATGGGAATATGAGCAGACTTTTGTTTGGAATAAAGGTATCGGCCACGTTGCCGGCAACGTCAATTCTAAGACAATTCGACAAGCTCCCGTGGTCACAGAGATATGTGTCAGATATACAAAACGGGTTAGCATGACAACTTTTGATGGCAATAAAGTGAATATTAAAACTTGGCTTCGGATGGAGTGGGGGCGGACAGGACTGCCTCTATACAAGACTAATGTGGCATGCGGTGTCAAAAATGCAGCTACGAGGAAGTATTTTACGGCTGACGATGTTTGGTATTTCCCGCCTGCCAATGCCATGAAAATGATTTCGGATTATGCCAATACGTATGGTGATGTTAGCGGAAGGCCCTACTTTACCATTGATGGTCATGAGATGACCGAAGAATTGTGGGAAGCAATGCGCGCCAAATGGAACCATATCCACGGATATACTAATGTTTGGAGCCAACCGGCTTTGCATGGCAGAGAAAGATTGAAAGTTGCGGAAAGTAACAAGTCGGTGCATTATAACCAAAAGCCCATGTCTATCATTGAGTACATCATTCGCACTTCATCAGACAAACATGATGTGGTGTGGGATCCATTTGCCGGACTCGCTACAACGGCACTTTGTTGCCGAAGATTGGAACGTTCGTGTTACTCGGCAGAAATTTCAGAGGAAACCTTTAACCGTGCCCGTATCAGATTGTCTGAATTAGAATTGATTGCTGCTATATGAAGAAAGATAAGGAATTAATCAATGCTTCTTTTGAAGAGGCGAACGACGGGAAAGCGTTTACTCATATTGACAAATCGTCATTGCCCGTTTTCAGAGAGGAAGACTATTCTATTGGAAGGGGAGATGATAGATATGGTTTGATAGAACGCCTTCGCTCTATCGCATTTCCGTCATTGCCCGCAGAATGCAGGATTGATAACAATTATTCCGGAATACTTGCCACAGATTTGTTCAGTTTGAACTCACTGCTTGGGTCAATGATTGAAAGCAAGGTTGTGTCATTTCTGAACTCGCATCGTCATTTATGGGATGAAGGGCCATGGAAAGACTGTCATTTTATTCGTTCCAACGAATCATTTCCAGACGTCAGATTGGTCAAGGTTACTGACACAAAGCAAATTGTGTTAGGCATAGAGTTGAAAAGTTGGTTCATTCTGTCAAAAGAGGGAGAGCCGTCTTTCAGATACAGGACAGCATCGGAAGCCTGTGGCAAAGGGGATTTGCTCTGCATTGTGCCTTGGTACCTCAGCGATGCTGTATGCGGAAATCCCGTTTTGTCTTCACCGTGGATTTATTCGGCAAAAGCCGCTGCCGAGGCAACCAAGCGACATTGGGTGTATCTTAGACAGACGGACACTCCATTGTCACTAACCCAAAGAGGCTTGGAAGTGCCTGACGGCATAAAGCCCTATATGGAAAACGCCCGTGACAAAACAAACTACAAACCATTGCAAGATGGAGGAAATAATTTCGGAAGACTTGCAAGAACAGGCATTATGGATGAGTTTGTCAATGAGACTTTACAGACGGATATTCTTGGCATTCCTGCAAACAACTGGAGACTTTTTCTAAAAGCACACACTGATGCTGGCACGTTATCGAATATCCAAAAGAAGATTGTACAAATAACCAAAATACCTAATTCTGAAAAATTCAGTTCTATAATAAACGAGCTTAAAGACTACATTGAAGAATTACCGCAGATATAATTTCAATCAAATAATTAATCCTCAAAAATTTAAACAACAACTATTTATGGCAGAAAAAAAATTTATGACTTGCGATGGTAACCAGGCTGCGGCCCATGTTGCCTACATGTTCAGCGAAGTTGCCGCTATCTATCCTATCACGCCCTCTTCCCCGATGGCAGAGTACATCGACGAATGGGCTGCTGGCGGCAGAAAAAACATTTTCGGTGAGACCGTGAAGGTCGTGGAGATGCAGTCCGAGGCAGGTGCCGCCGGTGCCGTTCATGGTTCCCTCCAGGCTGGTGCTCTGACCACCACCTACACCGCCTCTCAAGGCCTCCTGCTCATGATCCCCAACATGTACAAGATTGCCGGTGAGCTCCTTCCCGGTGTCTTCCACGTGTCGGCTCGTGCATTGGCAGCTCAGGCTTTGTCCATCTTCGGCGACCACGCCGACGTGATGAGCGCCCGTCAAACCGGTTTCGCTATGCTCGCTACCGGTTCTGTGCAAGAGATCATGGACCTCGCTCCTGTTGCCCACTTGGCAGCTATCGAGGGTCGTGTTCCTTTCATGCACTTCTTCGACGGTTTCCGTACCTCTCACGAAATTCAGAAAGTAGAGGCCACTGACCAGGCCAAGGTCGAGAAACTCGTCAACTGGAAAGCCCTCAAGGAGTATCGTGAGCGCGCCCTGAATCCGGAACACCCCGTGACCCGCGGTACCGCCCAGAACCCGGATATCTACTTCCAGACCAGAGAGTTGCAGAACAAGTACTACGACGCTCTTCCCGACATCGTGGCCAAATACATGAAGAAACTGAGCAAGATCACGGGTCGTGAATATGCTCCGTTCACCTTCTACGGCGCAGAAGATGCCACCGACGTCATCATCGCTATGGGCTCCATCACCGATGTCATCAAAACCGTCATCGACAAGGAGAACAAAGCTGGTAAGAAACTCGGTCTCATCAGCGTGCACCTTTATCGTCCGTTCAGCGTGAAATACCTCATGGCTGTGATGCCGAAGAGCGTGAAACGTATCTGTGTTCTCGACAGAACGAAAGAACCCGGTGCCAACGGCGATCCGTTGTACCTCGACGTGGTGGAAGCTTTCAAGGACGACAAGAAAGCCCCGATGATCATCGGCGGTCGTTTCGGTCTCTCCTCCAAGGACACTACTCCGGCTCAGATTTTGGCCGTTTACAAGAACCTCGCCGCTCCCAAGCCGATGAACCAGTTCACGGTGGGTATCAACGACGATGTCACGCACCGTTCCCTCAAGGTCGGCAAGGAAATCTCCATCCTGCCGAAGGGCACGTTCGAAGCCAAGTTCTACGGCCTCGGCGCTGACGGTACCGTGGGTGCCAACAAGAACTCCATCAAGATTATTGGTGACAACACCAACAAATACAGCCAGGCTTATTTCGACTATGACTCCAAAAAGTCAGGCGGTTACACCTGCTCCCACCTCCGTTTCGGCGACCAACCCATCTTGGCTCCTTACCTCGTGGGTACTCCCGATTTCGTGGCCGTCCATGTTCCTTCTTACCTGAAGAAGTATGACTGTCTGCGCGGTTTGAAGAAGAACGGTACGTTCCTCTACAACTCTCCGTGGAGTGTTGCTGAAACCAAGAAGCATCTTCCCGATTTCGTGAAGAAATACTTGGCTCTCAACAATATCAACATGTACATCATCGACGCTACGAAGATCGCTGCTGAGATCGGTTTGGGCAACCGTACCAACACCATCCTGCAATCCGCCTTCTTCAAGATTTCAGGCGTCATTCCTTACGACCTCGCTGTGGAGCAGATGAAGAAATTCATCGTGAAGTCATACGGCAAGAAGGGTGAGGATGTGGTGAACATGAACTATGCAGCTGTGGATCGCGGCGGTGAGATCACCAAGGTTGACATCCCCGCTGAATGGGCTAAGCTGGATTGCACCACGGACTTCGTGTTCGAGAGCAACCCCAACGATCCCGAATTCATCAACAAGGTGATGCGCCCGATGGTGGCACAGTGCGGTAACGACCTGCCCGTGAGCGCCTTCAAGGACATCGTGGATGGTACGTTCCCGGCTGGTACGACTGCTTACGAGAAACGCGGTGTCGCTACCGTGGTTCCGGAATGGGATCCCACCAAGTGTATCCAATGTAACCAATGTTCCGTGGTTTGTCCTCACGCTGCCATCCGTCCCGTGGTGATGACCGACGCTGAGATGAAAAAAGCTCCTAAGGGCATGGCTGCCATCGACATCAAGGCTCCGAAGGAACTCGCTGGCATGCACTTCCGTATGCAGGTTTCCGTCATGGACTGCACCGGTTGCGGCAACTGCGCCGACGTTTGTCCTGCCAAGGAGAAAGCCCTGACGATGAAACCGTTCGAGAGCCAGATCGGCGAAGCCAAGAACTGGGAGTTCGGTCAGAAGAAGGTCACCTACAAGGACAACCTCATCGACAAATTTGCCACCATCAAGAACAGCCAGTTCGCACAACCTCTGTTCGAGTTCAGCGGTGCTTGTGCCGGTTGCGGTGAGACTCCGTATATCAAGACCATCACGCAACTTTTCGGTGAGCGCATGATCGTGGCCAACGCTACGGGTTGTTCTTCCATCTATGGTGGTTCAGCTCCTGCTACTCCGTACTGCAAGAACTGCAGAAGCGGCAGAGGTGTGGCTTGGGCCAACAGCTTGTTCGAAGACAACGCAGAGTTCGGTCTCGGTATGGCTACCGGTTACCGCAAACTGCGCAGCGACTTGCGCAAGAAAGCTGAGGAACTGGTCGGCGTGACCGCTTTCGACTGGATGCGCGAGGCTACCCAGAAGTGGCTCGACACTTACGATGACACCGTTGCCAACAGCGTTGCCACCGACGAGTTTGTGGCTGCTTTGGAGAAGGCCATCCTGCCTATTGACAATTGCATCGATTTCTGGAAATCCGAGGGCAAGAAAATTTACGGTGCCGAAGTGGCTGCCCAAAAGTTGGAAGAAGCCATGAAGGCTAAGAAAGCCGGCAGCCCCATCTGTCCTTGTCACGGTTGCGAGCTTGAGTCTGAATTGTTGGCCAACAAGGATTTCTTGGCAAAACGCAGCCAGTGGATCTTCGGTGGTGACGGTTGGGCTTACGACATCGGTTTCGGCGGTCTGGACCACGTGTTGGCCAGCGGCGAGGATGTCAACGTGCTCGTGCTCGACACGGAGGTTTACTCCAACACGGGTGGTCAGTCTTCAAAGGCTACTCCGGCCGGTGCTGTCGCCAAATTTGCCGCTTCCGGTAAGAAGGTCCGCAAGAAAGACCTCGGCATGATTGCCAAGAGCTATGGCTATGTGTATGTGGCACAGGTCGCTATGGGCGCTTCTCAGGCTCAGTACTTCAAGGCCATCAAGGAAGCCGAAGCTTATCCGGGACCGTCATTGGTCATCTGCTACGCTCCTTGTATCAACCACGGCATCAAGGTTGGCATGGGTCGTACGCAGCACGAAGAGGCCAAGGCCGTCGAGTGCGGTTACTGGCATCTGTGGCGTTTCAACCCCGCTGAGGAAGAGGCCGGCAAGAACGGTTTCCACTTGGACAGCAAGGAACCCGACTGGAGCAAGTTCCAAGACTTCATCATGGGCGAGGTCCGTTACAACAGCTTGTTGAAGACCTTCCCGGCCGAAGCCAAGGAGTTGTTCGCCAAGACCGAGCAGTTCGCGAAACTGAGATACGAAGGGTATAAGAAGTTGAGCGAAGAGAAATAATCCTTGATTTCCAATATTTAATGGGGCAATGGGTGGTTTGCCTGTTGCCCTATTTTTATAATTATTTTCACCTATTATGATACATCTCCAAATAAAAAACATAGGCCCGTTAAAGGACACAGGTGTTGTCCCAATAACCAATATCATGCTGATTATTGGAGAACAAAGTACTGGAAAAAGCACGTTCATGAAAGTGCTAAGTTTCTGTCGATGGATTGAGAAAAAAGCCATGCTTGGGGAGTACGATGACATAGTGGTTAACGGTGGTTTCATTAAACAGCTCAAAGAATTCCATAAGTTGAGCGACGAATACTTTAAAAATGGAGAACCATTTGTTGAATACACCAGTGATATTGTAAGCATCTCACATAAAGGGATTAACACAAAAACAAAAATTTCAAAAGTTGATGATAATAAACGTCACAACACAAAAATCGCCTATATTCCTGCCGAAAGGAATCTTTTGTCCGTTATCCCAAACTTGGACAACAAATATAAAGCGTCTTCATACGATTCGATGTTTAACTGCGCTTTGGAATTTTCAGAGGCTAACGCTGTATTTTCCAAGAAGAATCCCCTGAAACTTGTATTTGCCGATGATATGGAGTACTATCATGATGGATTTAATGATTATGTGAAACTACAGAAAAACAATACTTCATTGCTATTAGAGCACACCTCCAGTGGGATTCAATCTACAGTCCCTGTGTCTGTACTTGTTCATTATTTATGTTATATTACAGGGATGCCATCTCGTCGCACACCAAGTATGGTAAAAAAAGATAGCGTACAAGGTTTCAATCAAGAAAATGCCGCAAATCGACTGAACTTTTACAATTATCCCCAACTTTTTATTGAAGAACCAGAACAACACCTTTATCCAACATCGCAGGCAAAATTACTACGAGACATCATCTCACAGTTTTCCTATGCGATGAATAAAACCGGGTATCCAGGATATGTTGTAATGACATCACACAGTCCGTATATTCTAACGCAACTGAACGTTTTATTGAAAGCCAGAAAAGCTTTTCGTAAAAACAAGAAAGAAACATTGAAGTATATACCTCAAAAGTGCATTCTTCCATTGAAATACTATTCGGCCTATTACGTCACACAAGAAGGAAGGATGGAAAACATGATGGATAGCGAGACTGGATTGATAAAGGGAGAGTATCTGGATTCCGTTTCAGAAACTACGGAAAATGAACTAAACAAACTAAATGATATTATTTATGGCTAAAAAGTCAACTGACGATAACTTAATTAGTGAAAAATTGAGAGCATACGGAGCCGAAAAGCCATTAAGTGAACGCAAGATAGTTTCAACTTCAGAGAAAGGGAAGACATACAGGGTTGTATTTACCGAAGTCAAGCCAAGTGCGGTTTATACAATTGATGGCAACATCATAACGGAGGGTAATAAATGCGACAAGCTAGTCTTGATTCAATCGGACAAATCAAAAAACAATTGGCTGGAGATTTTTGTTGAGCTCAAGGGAAAAGGTGTTGACCATGCAATAGAACAGCTTAAGGCCACTGTCGATAAACCTATTTTTCAACATAAAACAATAGAGAAAAGATGGGCGCGAATTGTTGCACAAAGTTTTCCACGTAATACAGGCGATTCTTCTTATGAGAGAGCAAGAATCTATTTTAAGAAGAAAAATATCGACCTCAGCCGTGGCACAATAACGATGGAAGAAGTTATTTGAAAAGGGAGTGTATGGACTGTGAGGTGCACGCATAAATTAACGAAAAAACAACGGACAAAAGAAACAGACTAAAAACCGACCATATATAATATAGATAGCGTTTGTGGCTATCCTTGAGCTTCAATTTCCACAACGTCCTCGAAAGAGGACAAAAACACATCAAGGAGAGTTATAAATGCCGTAGTAATACGGCGTGGAATGACTTGTTAGATGTGTGGGCGTGGAAACCCGAAGCTCAAGCAAGGAATAAGTTCCACGCTTTTTTTATGACAGAGATCAACGACATACACATTGGCAAGCGCATCAAGGCGAAACTGAAAGAGCAAGGGCGGACCTCCGTCTGGTTGGCCGCGCAGATTCCCTGTTCCCCAAACCATTTGTACAAAGTGTATGCCAAACCCTCTATCAACACCGACCTGCTAAAACGCATTTCCCGAATATTGGATTACAATTTCTTTGAGGACTTTATCCAAAATGGATAGGTTTTACTATTTATATTGGATGGATTGTTTCTACGGGAAGAATGGTAAATGTGGTAATTTTGCATATTTATTCGTGTCAAATATGAAAAGATATAGTTATGGCAGCAAAATCAGCAATTTCGGGTGAATACATCATCCAGAAGGAAGAAAGCGGAAGCATCGTGGTTTACCGCATTTTTGACAACGTGAAAGCATCCCTTCGGGAAATCGCAGACATGAAAGGATTTCAGTATGATCCGGAATGGAACGTCCGCCAATTCGGGCGCAAACTCTGCAAGGAGTATGGCGATGGCAAACTTGCTTTCGTGGGCAACTACGTCATTCGCGTATTGGAAAGCGGGAGCATCGAGACCTACCGAACCTACGATGTGCAGAAAGAGGCCTTGCGCGAAATCGCCGGCAAAATCGGTTTCGAATACGACAAGGAGTGGACTGTCCGTCAGTTAGGCAGCAAATTGATTGACTTTATCAACGGCAAGTAAACGTAATCAATAGCTGGCAAAGTAACTTATGGAAAACCTTCAATCCGCAGCATTGATTCGGGAACTGATTCTGAACCGTTGTTCAGAGGTGGAAAAACGCCCCGGTGTCTATCGCTGGTGGTTTCCAAAAGCCGAAGCAAAAAAACTATTGGCTGATTTCAAGAATCGCACTTTGATAGACGACAGGAAACTGCAAGAACGTTCTATTCAAAGAGCGTCTTATCTTGCGTTATATTTTGGTATCAGCAATGACATGAGTCGGCGTATCCGCTGGCATATCCGCGGTCCGTTCAAGAGTTCCACGCTGCGAAGGACGTTGCGGGCTATTATTGCTCCAGACGCGGATGACAACACAGCCGAGACAATCGTAAACAAGCTGATCGACAGCTGTTTCTGGGAATGGGAATACACCGAGACCGCAGATCAGGCAGAATGCCGGGAAACTGATGAACTCGCCCAGAATAAGTTTGCCTATCCGCTCAACATCAGCAAGAACAACACGGTGCCTTCCGAATGGATTGCTGAACTGAAACAGTTGAGAGCTGATTTGAAAAAGTAAAGGGACACCTTCAAATAAAAAGAAACGACTATGGGATTTTTATTTTTCCGTGCAAAACTGCGTGAGAAGAAAAAGAGATAACATACTAAAAAAAATTACGATGGCAAAACAGATTAAAGTTTATGGCCAGTCACAGAAATGGACGGCCTTGGGAATTGTGGCGGCTTATCTTGAAATGCACCCGAACGCCACACTTGCCGATTTGCAGAAGGCATTCCCGAAAAATGAAACCGGCAACGAAATCGACTCAGTTGACAACATCTCAAACAAGAAGAAGTCAGGAGATTTCGAAGAAAAACTCGCCAAGCAAGTTGGTGACATGGACATGTTCCTAACCCTGAAAGACGGGACGAAAGTGGCTTTCACCAATCCGATGTGGCCCGCCGACAAATTCCAAAAAATCGCGCAATTGGCACAGCGATATGGTATTGATTTTGAAGTCAGTGAAACGGAAAAAGGGGCTGGCAAGCGTGGCAATTACCGTTTGGAGGTTCTTTCAGACAAGAAGAAATGCAACTGGCTTTTGTGGCTGATTCTTGCCATCATCATTTTGGGTGTCGTCGCATATTTCGCAATGCGTTAAAACATTGAATACAATCAGATTAAAGGAGGCCGCCGAAAATCCTGAAAAGAGTAGGACAAATGCATTAAAAACTTTTTTTATGGCAACAGGAAAAATCACAAAAGGTGACAAGAAAAGAGGCAAAAAGATTGCTGGTCACATGGTTTGGCAAAACGAAGACAACTCCATCGAAGTGAGCAAGGCTCTCGTTGAGGAGTGTGGCTCCGTGAAAGCAGCTTTGAGAAAGCTTTCTGAAAAAGCCGGATTCAAATTCGATCCGGATTGGACGGTTCAACAGCTCGGCAAGAAGTTATTGGATTTTGCTGAAGGAAAGTAATGTTCAGATAAGGTGGGGCCAACAGCCCCACCTTGTTATAAAAATAGCAAGATGAAAGTTGTACTTTGGATTCTAAATATACTCAACCCCATAGTCTTGTTTGCTGCTGCGGGTTATTTCGCAATGGGTGACATTGAAGAATGGGTAATATATGCAGGCGCTGGTTCGGCGCTACTTGGCCTTATCATCGGCTTCACCGGATGGGGCGAGACAGTGCCACCACGCTGGTTCTGGGTGAAAAGCAGCGTGGATCTACTCGACAGCTGCGTCTTAACCGCTTTGAGTTATGCCATCCAATTTTTCTGCATTCCCGCCGCAGTGGCCGCCATTCTTGAATTGGTATGATTTCCTTGAAAGACACAAATACTGGGAAAGAAGCTTGCCGCACTCCAAAGTACGATCCTCTCCGCCCGA
>CAMJXE010000042.1 GCA_946409645.1 uncultured Bacteroidales bacterium | reverse complement strand
CCGGCAGCGCCACCTACAAAGACCGCGTGTTCACCACCAACAGCACGGGATTCCCCGGTTGGAAGCACATCCCCGCCGATGCCAACGGCAAGAAAGACTTCAGCGAAATCATCACATTAGCCAAGACCTGTCAGGCCCCGAAGGAGATTGAGACGGGCAAGATTGTGGGCGGTTTCGCGCACGAGCAGGTGTTTGCCCTCGCCGACAAGGTGGTGGAGGCCGTGAAGAGCGGTGCCATCCGCAAGTTCGTGGTGATGGCGGGCTGCGACGGTCGCATGAAGAGCCGCGAATACTACACCGAGTTTGCTAAAGCGCTGCCCAAGGATTGCGTCATCCTGACGGCGGGTTGTGCCAAATACAAATACAACAAGCTCGCCTTAGGCGACATCGGTGGCATCCCGCGCGTGTTGGACGCCGGCCAGTGCAACGACAGTTACTCGTTAGCCCTCATCGCCTTGAAACTCAAAGAGGTGTTCGGTTTGGACGATGTGAACCAACTGCCCATCGCCTATAACATCGCGTGGTACGAGCAGAAGGCCGTCATTGTGCTGCTGGCCCTGCTGAGCCTTGGTGTGAAGAACATCCACCTTGGCCCGACCTTACCCGCATTCCTCTCGCCCAATGTGGCCAATGTGCTCGTCAA
Source organism: uncultured Bacteroidales bacterium (assembly GCA_946409645.1). Taxonomy (GTDB): domain Bacteria; phylum Bacteroidota; class Bacteroidia; order Bacteroidales; family WCHB1-69; genus F23-D06. Next base: position 23,322 of record CAMJXE010000042.1, on the reverse strand, counting down.
AAACTTCGGTATAGGCGGAATCAGCACGGTAGAAGAGGACATGAAGTTGTTCGGTATCTAAGGTTTCATGTAACCTTTCACATCTTTGATCAGTAAACCTTTGTCCAGCATCTCCAGTTTCACGGATGATGCTGGCAAGGTTTTTGAAAGGGTATTCTGATTGAAAAAAACATAAAAAACAACTATATGAGAAAAGCAAGCCGCCAAATGGATGCCGCCTTCGCATTGGAGGTGTTGGACAAGGCTCCATACGTGACAGTAAGTTTCACCCGTCCTGATGGGACACCTTACGGATTACCCCTGTCGTTGGCGCGCACCGACGAGAGGACCTTCTATTTCCATTGTGCGTTGGAGGGCGAAAAACTCGACTGCATAGCACACTGTCCGACGGTCTTCCTGTCGGCCGTCACGAAATGTGCGCCTACCGTTGGTCCGAAAGACGGCAATTTCACGCTGCAGTACAAATCAGCAACTGCCGTTGGAAAGGCAGAGATTGTGATCGACCGCGAAGAGAAGATCGAGGGTCTGCGGGTCATCTGCCAACGTTTCCTCCCCAAGCACATGGACGCTTTCGATGCTGCCATTGCCCGCAGCCTCGAACGGACGGCCGTGGTGCGCATCACCCTCACGGAGCCCCCTGTCGGCAAGCGCAAGCAGTACGACAAACAAGGGGAGGAAATGAAGTTTGGACGGTTGGAGTAGTCATTGGCACAAATTCAGGCGAAAAGCTTGGGTTGCGGAATTTTGCAGCTAAGCAATGAAGTGATATGACCATCGGTAATTTTTGGATATTGTTTCTGTCTGTGCTCAACGCCATGAGCCCCTATCTGCTGCTGGGATTCCTTATCGCCGGAGTCCTGCACGTGTTCGTGCCGAAGCGGTTCTATGCCAAGTATCTGTCGCGCGACAACAAGCTTTCCGTGCTGTGGGCGGCATTGCTGGGCATCCCGTTGCCGCTCTGCTCATGCGGGGTTATACCCACGACGGTCGGGCTCAAGAACGAGGGTGCCTCGAAAGGGGCATTGGGTATGAAATTCTTTGACAAATTCAAGAAACAGGAAACCGAAGCCGGGACGGTGGTTTATGCCGTCGAGGGTATGCACTGCAACCACTGCAAGGCCGCCGTCGAGCAGTCGGTGGGCAAAAGTTGAAAGGCGTTGAGACCTGCGAGGCCACCCCGGCCGCCAACACGCTTGTGGTCACGGGCACCGCAAGCGAGAACGACATCCGCAAGGCCGTGGAACAAGCGGTCTTCGAGTTCAAAGGGATGAAATAAGAAGGTGGAAATACAGCGGCAGCAGTATTCCGATGATTATGGCATTCATTACATTAATCTTTCACGCCGCAAAAATGCACATTTTCTGTCAGATAGGAGCCCCAATGGTGGAAATGCTGGCGCGGGTGAAGAACCCTCGCTGAGAATCGGCTCAAATCATGGCGAAGAACAGGGATTATCGGCTCAGGGTGAGCCGATAATTTGCAAAAAACTACTATTTTTGCACCGATGCGGAATAGAACAACCTGCACGCTTTCAAGCAGATATTCATTTCGCAGTACGAATTTGCCACGGAAGAGTATTTTTAACGGGGACAATGGGTGGAGGTTGTCGCCAATGGAATGATGATGGCAGAAAAGCGACAATGCCGGATTATGTGTGGCACCGAAACAAAGTGCTCAAACCTGACGTGAAAATATTTTTTTTCGAACAACTGTCGCATAATCAAAATTTATTGTATTTTTGCAGCGTCGTTGCGGATATTCATGAAAAATCCGCAACGGCACTGCGGAAATTCTGTTCGTTATGTACCATAGAATATTTGATATTGAGAACCGTTTGGACGAGGCCATGTTCTTGTTCGGTGGCCGTCAGGTGGGAAAATCAACGCTGTTGAAAGAGCGTTTCCCGAAGGCTGTTTACTTCGACCTCCTGAACTCTGAGTTGAGAAATCGCTTCCGTCAGCATCCCGAAGTTTTTCGGGAATCGTTGCTGCGTTATCCGCCTGAGACGTTAGTCATCGTGGATGAAATCCAAAAAGTACCCGACTTGTTGGATGAAGTCCATTGGCTGATGGTGAACAGGGGGCTTTTCTTTATTCTTAGCGGCTCCAGTGCCCGAAAGTTGAAAAAGAGCGGTGCCAACAATCTCGGCGGGCGGGCTATTCCTGAAACGCTATTCCCTTTGGTCAGTGCGGAGATTCCGGATTACGATCTCGAAAGAGCTGTACAAAACGGTATGATTCCACGGCACTATATGGTCGCGAATGCCCGCAACCGCCTTAAATCCTATATTGAACTCTACCTGAAGGATGAAATCATCGAAGAAGCCGTTGTTCAAAACGTGGATGACTTTGTCCGTTTTCTGGAGGTGGCTGCCATTTCGGACGGTGAGATGCTCAATTATGAGAATGTGGCAGCGGATTGTGGCGTTTCAGCCAATACGGTCAAAGCTTATTACAAGATACTTTGTGACACCTTGTTAGGATTCGAGGTGCCCGCATACACAAAAGTCATCAAACGGAAGCTGACCAAGGCCTCGCGATTCTATTTCTTTGACGTGGGTATCGCCAACTATTTGACTGGCCGTCATCATCTCGCGCCCAAGACTCCAGAGTACGGTCATGCCTTCGAGCATCTTGTGATGCAGGAGATTGCGGCATATCTCGGTTACAGCAACAGCGAAGAGAAGTTGACATATTGGCATACGTATGATAATCAGGAGGTGGACGCCGTCATCGGCGATGCGCGGGTGGCCATCGAAATCAAATCAACCGATTCGGTTCAAGCAAGTCACAAGAAAGGTCTTGCCGAATTTGCCAAGGAGCACCCCAACGTTAGGCAGATTTTAGTTTCCCGTGACCGCGTCACCCGACGGAGCGGGGATGTCGATTTGTATTATGTGACGGACTTTTTCAAAGAATTGTGGGAGGGAAATATTATTTGAAAAACCGACAAGCCGCCACCTTTCGGCTTTTTGCCATCATATTAGGAAAAGATAAACATCAAAAGTTATGAAGAAGACAGTAATGATATTCGGAGTGCTGCTCGCTCTCGTAATGATAATCTCTTGTGGTGACAATCAGTACGATGGAAAGACTGTCTTATACCCAACAACGGAACTCGCAACAGATAGTTTTGCTATTGAGTCCACTGCAACTGTATGGAAAGCCTCTGTGCATTTCAAGGGACATCTTTCTGATACAATGTACATTTCATTCAGAAAGGCAGGGGATAATTTCTGTAATGATGAAACCTTGATTGGCGACATAGATAAGGTTTACAGCAATGACTGGTACAATGACAAACTTCATTTTCAATACTTTTCGAATTCTGTGACGGAAGGGGATAGTGTTGTGATGACCTACAAGTTTGCACGATAATTGAGCAATGCTGAAATTATTAAGAGCATGACCGAATCCGAACTATACAAAAACCTCGGCATATTGACCAAAGGCAAGGACCAATGGGAAGAAAACATCGCGGAAACTGACCCCAACCGCGTGGTCCGGATTCATTGTTTGGGGGCAGTGAAAGCGGCAGGAAGAAGCGAGAAAACATTCTGACTATTTGTAAAAATGAGTATTTTTGCAAACTGAAATAAAGGTGTACTCGTATGAAGAAATCATTGATTTTTTGTATAGTCCTACTTGTGATGACGGCTTGTAATTATGTCACTCCCATTAAGGAATTGGAAAATTTGTTGAATATAGACTTATCCAAAAAAGATGTTTCTTTTACAGACAGGCAAGAACAGTGGATTGGACCAGATGGATACAAAATAGAAACATTCGACGTGATTAACTCTGATTGTTTATCCGACAAAAAGCATAGGATGCTGCAGTATGATAGTGTGTTTGTAGAGAACAGATACAAAACGAGTGAGATTTACAAATACGTAAAGAATACTGCAGGCTACTATATGGAATCAAACCAAGAGAACACGAAGGAACGTCTTTTCTATGATACAATCAACAACAAATTGTATTATTATCTGATAATAATTTAACCACGTATCAATCATTTCCTCGCCGTCGCGCACAGCCACCGCTTTTCTTCGTTTACCGTGATGTTGATGTCGCGAAAACCGACATTCGTAAGGTTGCGTGTCTCCGAATCCCTTTTGCTGAGGGAAAAGCCACGGCAACCGCACCAACATCAACCACCTCCAGACAAATGGCATCAAGATGCTGGGGTGAAAAGGAAACTTCAGTAAGAAACAAAGTGCTCAAACCTGACGTAGAAAAATTTATTCCTAAATATTTAGTCGCAAACTTCCTTTTTGCGGACTACCCCAGCACCACGTCCATCACCATCATCAGGACGAAGCCGATGGCAAAGCCGATCGTGGAGAGGTTGGTGTGGGCGCCTTGGGCGGTCTCGGGGATGAGCTCCTCCACGACCACATACATCATGGCGCCGGCGGCGAAGGCCAGCAGGTAGGGGAGTGCCACGCCGAGAATGCCGGCCAACAGCAGAATGGTCACCGCCCCGATGGGTTCCACCACGCCGCTCAGGGTGCCGATGAGGAACGACTTCATACGGGAGTTGCCCTCCGCGTGCATGGGCATGGAGATGATGGCGCCTTCGGGGATGTTCTGTATGGCGATGCCGATGCTCACCGCGAGGGCGGCGCTGAGGGTCAGTCCTTGGGCTTCACCGGCGAAGACCACACCCACGGCCATGCCCTCGGGCAGGTTGTGGATGGTGACGGCCAGCGCCAACATTGCCGTGCGCGAGAGAAAAAAAGTCAGATGCCCTGACATAGGCGCCAAGCCCCGCTGATTTCTTCAAAAGCGCCAGACAACAAGTGGTTACGGATTTCGGCGGTTTTCATCGAATTTTTCAATTGGGCGATAAAAAAAAAGTGTATCTTTGCCGCGTTCAAAAAAGATAATGGAATATCTTTCGTGTTCATTGAAATATGCAGTCACTGAGGTTCTTTCGTCTGAAAGATTAAAACGGGAATCGTGTGAAAATCACGAGCTGTCGCGCAACTGTAAGCACTTTGATGTCGCATGCATTTATGCCACTGAAGCAATTTGGGAAGACGTATGCGATGTGCGAGCCAGGAGACCTGCCCCAGATGATTTGGCAATACTTTCGCGTAAAAAGTAGCGTCAAGTAGCAATCTCGTCATCTTATGATTATTACATCAGGGATAATATGATCCTACTCTTGGACAATGCGGTTACTACACCGGTTTTCCCTCTTTTTTCGTACTTTCCCGCCCGTCAGTAATGTCGGGTGCGGGTTGTATTGTGCGAAGGCGTTGTCATTGCGTCCTTTGGTTATTTTATAAGTTTTCTATAAACAACAAACTTTTTTACAAATAATTAAAAATATCATAGTTATGATGACAAGAGACCAATACATTGAAAGCCTTCGCAAGATGAAGATGAACGTCTGGTACATGGGTGAGAAAATTGACAACCCTGTGGATCATCCCATGATTCGCCCGTCACTCAACTCAGTAGCCATGACCTACTGGCTGGCCGAACAGCCTGAATATCAGGATGTGATGACCGCTGTGAGTAATCTTACAGGCAAGCGCATCAACCGCTTCTGTCATCTTCACCAAAGCACTGAGGACTTGGTGAACAAGGTGAAGATGCAGCGTCTTTGCGGTCAAAAAACGGCAGCCTGTTTCCAACGCTGTGTGGGCATGGATGCATTCAACGCCATCTACAGCACCACCTACGAAATCGACCAGCGATACGGCACGGAATACCACAAGCGTTTTACGGAGTATCTGAAATGGGTACAGGACAACGACCTGACCGTGGACGGCGCGATGACCGACCCGAAAGGCGATCGCAGTCTCAGTCCCAGCAAGCAGGCCGATCCCGATCTGTTCCTCCACATTGCTGAAATTCGTCCCGACGGTATTGTGGTGCGTGGCGCAAAGGCCCACCAGACTGGCGCGGTGAACAGCCACGAGCACCTCATTATGCCCACCCAGGCCATGAAGGAAGATGACAAGGCTTATGCAGTAAGTTTTGCCATTCCCACCGACGCCGAGGGCATCACCATGATCTACGGCCGCCAGAGCTGTGACACCCGCAAGCTGGAAGAATATCACGACATCGATCTCGGCAATTCGCAGTTCGGTGGTCACGAAGCCCTCGTGATTTTCGACAATGTGTTTATTCCCAACGACCGTGTCTTCATGTGCGAGGAATACGACTTCGCCGGCATGATGGTGGAACGTTTCGCTGGCTATCATCGTCAGAGCTACGGTGGATGCAAAGTGGGAGTGGGCGATGTGCTCATTGGTGCCGCTGCATTGGCCGCAGAAGCCAACGGCGTGCCGAGAGCCAGCCATATCAAAGACAAAATCATCGAAATGACGCACCTCAACGAGACCCTGTACAGCTGCGGTATCGCCTGCTCGTGCGAAGGCTGCCAAATGGCTGCCGGCAACTATATGATTAATTTGCTGTTGGCCAATGTCTGCAAGCAGAACGTCACCCGTTTGCCTTACGAAATCGCCCGTCTGGCAGAGGACATCGCCGGCGGTCTGATGGTTACTATGCCCAGCGAGGCCGACCTGCGCAGCAAGGAAATCGGTCACTATGTGGAAAAATACCTCAAGGCTTCGCCCAATTTCACCACCGAGGAGCGCATGCGCATTTTGCGTCTCATCGAGAACCTCACCCTTGGTACCGCTGCTGTCGGTTACCGCACGGAGAGCATGCACGGTGCCGGTTCTCCGCAAGCACAACGCATCATGATCAGCAGGCAGAGCGACCTTGAGGCTAAGAAACAGCTGGCCAAAGACATAGCTAAAATCAAATGAAATAAATATGGACTGGAAATCAGAATATAGAAAACGACTGACCACTGCCGAGGAAGCAATCAAAAGCATCAAGGACGGTGACACCGTGGTGATGTCCGAGTGTGCTGGTGTGCCCCGCAAGATTATCAAGACTCTTGCCGAGCACCATGCCGACTTCCACAATGTCACCATCTACCACATGCTCACCCTCGGCGATGGCGAGTGCTTTTCTCCAGAATGCCACGACAACTTCCATCATCTGACCAACTTTGTCGGTGTCAACTCCAGACAGGCCATCTGGAATGGTGCCGGCAGTTTCTTTCCCGCCTATTTCAAGGATATTCCCGAAATGCTGGGCAAGGATATCCCGTGCGATGTGGCGGCTATAACAGTCACCGAACCCGGGTCTGACGGCTACTGCTCGGTGTCGCTTTCGTGCGACTATGCCGTTGCTGCCGCCAAGAAGGCTCGCGTGGTCATTGCCGAAATGAACGACCAGTTACCCTTCACGTCGGGCGGTACACTGTTGCATGTTACCGAGTTGACCCACATTGTGCCGGTCAACTATACACCGCCATTACTGCAACCCGCCAAAATCGGTCCCGTGGAAGAAGCTATCGGCCGGAACTGTGCTTCCCTCATCAAGGACGGCGACACGCTCCAGTTGGGCATCGGCGCCATCCCCGACGCTGTGCTGGCAGAGCTGAAGGACAAGAAGCACCTCGGCATCCATACGGAGATGTTCTCCGACGGCGTGGTCGATCTGGTGGAGGCCGGTGTCATCGACGGCGAGTGCAAGACCCTGCACAAGGGCAAACTCGTCGCCACCTTCCTCATGGGAACCCGGAAACTCTACGATTTCGTGGATTGCAACCCCAACGTGGCGCTTTACAGCGTGAACTATGTCAACGACCCGTATGTTATTGCCAAGAACGACAACATGGTGGCCATCAACTCCTGCATCGAAGTTGATTTGCAAGGCCAGGTGGCCAGCGAGACGATGGGCACCAAGCAGTTCAGCGGCACGGGCGGACAGGTGGATTACGTACGTGGTGCGGCCATGAGCAAGGGCGGCCGAAGCATAATGGCCATGCCTTCCACCGCTGCGAAAGGCAAAGTGAGTCGCATTGTGGCCACATTAGCTCCTGGCGCGGCCGTTACCACCTCGCGCAACGACGTCGATTATGTCATTACCGAATATGGTATCGCTCACCTCAAGGGAAAAACCATTGCCCAACGCGCAGAAGCCCTGATCGCTATTGCCCATCCCGATTTCCGCGACCAGCTCCGCACAGACTATGAAAAAGCCTATAAATTCTAATCAAGAAATAAACCAATAATGTTCACAGTAAAAACAAATGTCAGGAATTATCAGACTTTTGGCGAGTTCGCGGAAGCCTTCGCCTTGTCTGAAGACGATTTGGTGATCACACAATCGTTTTTGTATGAGCCTTTTATGAAATCCGAAAAACTGCCGTGCACGTTTGTCATGCAGGATAGGTATGGCGGCGGGGAGCCTTCCGACGAGATGATAAACAGCATCTTGGAAGAGGTGAAAGGCAAGCCGTTCAAACGGGTTGTCGGTGTCGGAGGCGGCACAGTCATCGACATCTCCAAACTTTTTGTGCTCAAAGGGCTGGAGGATGCGACGGATGCTTTTGAGCGGAGGATTCCCATCGTGAAGGAAAAACGGCTGGTCTTGGTGCCCACCACCTGCGGCACGGGAAGCGAGGTGACGAATATCTCCATTGCCGAGATCAAGTCCAGGCATACCAAGATGGGTTTGGCCGATGATGCCATCCTGGCCGACGACGCGGTACTGATTCCCGAATTGCTGCGGGGGCTGCCCTTCAAATTCTACGCCTATAGCGCGATTGATGCGCTCATTCATGCCATGGAGTCCTATCTTTCCCCGAAGGCCAATGTCTATACACAATTGTTTTCTGAAAAAGCCATTGGGATGATACTCAACGTGTTCAAAGGCATCTCGCAATATGGAGAAGAATACCGTTTCGACCATTTTGAAGCGATGCTGACGGCCAGCAATTTTGCCGGCATTGCGTTCGGGAATGCGGGAGTCGGGGCGGTGCATGCGCTGTCCTATCCGCTGGGTGGCGGATACCACGTGCCGCACGGCGAGGCCAATTACCAGTTCCTCACCGCCGTGTTCAATGTATATTATGACAAAGATCCGCAAGGGAAAATATGTGACTTGAACGAAATTCTGGCTGAAAATCTTGAGATAAGAAAGGAAGAGCTTTCAGGCAACCCGAAAATCGTGTATGACATTCTTGACCGGCTGCTCGGCAAATTGGCCCCAAAAAATCCACTCCGCCATTATGGCATGAGGCCCGAAGAAACCGGTGAGTTCACCGTCAGCGTACTCAAGACCCAGCAACGGCTTCTGGCCAACAATTACGTCCCTCTATCCGAAGAGGACATTCGAAAAATTTATCAATCTTTATATTAAAAACCCAAAAAATGACAGCAGTAGAAGAAGTAAAAGCAATGATAGACAAGGCGCGCAAGGCTCAAGCCGTCTATTGCACGCGATTTGATCAGGACGATGTGGACAACACCGTGAAGTTGGCCACCCGTGCCATTTTTGAGGACGCCGAGGAACTGGCCAAAATGGCCGTTGAGGAGACACAGATGGGCGTTTACGAGGACAAGGTTTCCAAAAACCGTAACAAATCCAAGGGTGTCTGGTATGATTTGAAAAGCAAGAAGTCCATGGGCATACTCAGCATCAACGAACAGAACGGTCTTATTGAGATCGCCAAGCCCATAGGGGTGGTGGCCGGAGTGGTCCCCATGACCAACCCGATTGTGACCCCGATGTCGAAAATTGCTTTCGCCTTGAAAACGAAAAACGCCATCATCATTTCCCCTCACCCGAAGGCTAAAAAGTGCTCCACCGCAGCTGTGAAGTGCATTTTGGAAGCCATCAAGAAAATGGAGGTGCCGGATGGTATGGTACAGATTATAGAGGAACCCACATTGGAGAAGACGCAGGCTTTGATGGCCTATTGCGATGTGACCGTGGCCACCGGCGGTATGCCAATGGTGAAATCCGCCTATTCCTCTGGCAAGCCCTCTTTTGGTGTGGGTGCCGGCAACGTGCAGGTCATCCTTGACCGAAACATCGAATACCCGTTGGCTATCAGCAAGATCGTCACCGGACGTTCTTTCGACAACGGCATCATCTGCTCAGGTGAGCAGAGCGTCATCTACCCTCAAGAGGCACATGATGAGATTATGGAGGCTTTCCGCAACAACAGAGGTTATGTCACCACCCCCGAAGAGCGCGAAAAAGTGTTAGCGGCCATCTTCGAAGACGGTCACACAGCCAGAGATGTAGTCGGTCAGTCAGCACAGTACATTGCCATGAAGGCTGGTATCAAGATTCCAAAGGACGCCAAAGTGATTGTGATCGAATCCAACGGCACTTTCGGTCCCGACGACCCGGTCAGCAAGGAAAAGATGTGTCCGGTGCTGGGCGCATTCCCTTACCAGTATTTCGACCAGGCTATCGAAATTGCGCAAACCAACCTCTCCTTCGAGGGCAACGGACACACGGCAGGACTGCACTCCAACAACCAGGCCAACATCATCAAGGCCGGTACGGAGTTGTCGGTTTCCCGTCTGATTGTGAATGCCATCTGCGCCACCACCGCAGGCGGCTCCATCCAGAACGGTCTCCCGGTGACCAACACGTTGGGATGCGGAAGCTGGGGCAACAATTCCATTTCCGAGAACTTCACCTACAAGCACCTGCTCAACATCACCCGAGTGGCACCGCTACAGACCCGCATGCACGTCCCCAGTGACGAGGAAATCTGGCGTTAGCACGTTTTTCACTTTTTGTATTATTGTCCGGCAAAAGACCAAAAGCAGTTCCTTATGTTACAGCAATTCAACTTTGTGGAGATTTTCAGCTCTTTTATGATGATGTTCGCCATCATTGATATTTTGGGTTCTATCCCTATCTTCATGAGTATCCGGGATAAGAACCAGGATATCAAGCCAATGTATGCCTGTTTGACAGCTTTGGGCTTGTTTTTGGTCTTTTTCTTTGCCGGTGACGCCCTGTTCCTGCTTTTCGGCATCAATTCAGCCTCTTTTGCGGTAGCCGGTTCCTTGGTGTTGTTTATTCTCGCGGTAGAGATGGTGTTGGGACGCGACATCATCAAGAATGAACCCACGGGCGGAGGAGCAAGTGTCGTGCCCGTGGCTTTCCCGCTCATCGCCGGCCCCGGCGCCATCACCGCCTTGCTTTCCCTCCGCGCCGATTACGCTGTGGTTAACATCTTGTCAGGCTTGTTGCTGAACATCGCCCTCGATTACATTGTCATCCGCCATATCGACAGAATACAAAGCCTGTTAGGCACCAATCTGATTTTTATTATCCGGAAATTTTTCGGGGTGATCCTGTTGGCCATGGCCATCAACATGTTTGTCAACAATATATTGGCCATTATCCATCCATAATAGCGGTAGCGTGAGAAAAACTATTGACCGTCGCGTCAAGGTGTTCCTTCCGCCTCACCCCAGCACCACGTCCATCACCATCATCAGGACGAAGCCGATGGCAAAGCCGATCGTGGAGAGGTTGGTGTGGGCGCCTTGGGCGGTCTCGGGGATGAGCTCCTCCACGACCACATACATCATGGCGCCGGCGGCGAAGGCCAGCAGGTAGGGGAGTGCCACGCCGAGAATGCCGGCCAACAGCAGAATGGTCACCGCCCCGATGGGTTCCACCACGCCGCTCAGGGTGCCGATGAGGAACGACTTCATACGGGAGTTGCCCTCCGCGTGCATGGGCATGGAGATGATGGCGCCTTCGGGGATGTTCTGTATGGCGATGCCGATGCTCACCGCGAGGGCGGCGCTGAGGGTCAGTCCTTGGGCTTCACCGGCGAAGACCACACCCACGGCCATGCCCTCGGGCAGGTTGTGGATGGTGACGGCCAGCGCCAACATCGCCGTGCGCGAGAGCTTTGATTTCGGTCCCTCGGTTTTCAGGGCACCGTTGTGCAGGTGCGGCGTCAGTTCGTCAATCAGCAGCAGGAACGCAATACCGGCCAAGAAGCCTATGGCGGCCGGCAGCACACGCTCGCCCGCCATCTCGATCGACGGTATCAGCAGCGACCACACGCTGGCGGCCACCATCACCCCGCTGGCGAAGCCCAGCAGCGTCTTCTGCATCCTGTCGGGAATCTCCTTTTTCATGAAGAAGACGAAAGCCGAGCCCAGCATCGTGCCGAGCAGCGGCAGCAGTATTCCGATGATTATGGCATTCATTACATTAATCTTTCACGCCGCAAAAATGCACATTTTCTGTCAGAACGGAATCCCTATAAATGGCTATTTTGCGGGGAAATTGTCACTCTACGGTTAAACGGGCACAATTGTATAAAGTCTCACATCAGAATATCTCACCATCCCAAAGCATTTTCAGGAAGTCCAAGACATGGACGAGTTCCGTGTCGCCGGACCGGCGAATCTTTTCATCAAACCTTATGATTTTGTGGAGTACACTCCCGATTTTTTTATGAAATTCAGGAGTATAGTCACGAAATTATCGTTTTTTTTGTCCCTAAAATTTACTTATTTATCTTTGCATCAATTAGTTCCAAAATAATAACATGTTATTTGAGTGCAAAAATAAGAATTTTTCATATACCCAAATCAAAACCAACGAAAAAATTCGGGAGTAATGTCTTCCTGCGCGGGCGGCTCTCCACGGATCGCGCGGATCTGCACGGATTTCCGATAGATGATTTTTGCCCGAACCCCAACTGGTGGAAATGCTGGCGCGGGTGAAGAACCCTCGCTGAGAATCGGCTCAAACCATTGCGGAAAACAGGGATTATCGGTGCGGGTTGGGCCGATAATTCACGGAAAAACGCTATTTTTGCACCGATGCGGAACAAAACAACCTGCACGCTTTCAAGCAGATATTCATTTCGCAGTGCGAATTTGCCACGGAAGAGTGTTTTTAACGGGGACATTGGGTGGAAGTTGTCGCCAATGGAAAGATGGCGGCTGAATACTTTTTTTGATTTGTAACATTCGTATTATCAAATATATACAAAATCTCCCTTGAAAAAGTGTGCTATATCAATAAAAACTCCCTTGAAAAAGTGTATCTTTGCCGTCGAAACTCATTTGAAAAAATGTCATGTTAAGAAGAAAGATTGAATCCTATTTGGAAGAATGGAAAAGGAATAGCAATCATAAACCTTTGGTAATCAAAGGTGTAAGGCAATGTGGTAAAACATACTCCGTTCAACAGTTCGTGAAGACGCACTACAACCATTTTGTATATGTGGATTTTGTGGAGAATCCTGATTTCAAGGAGGCCTTTTATGGTGCCAAAACAGTGGACACCATCATTATGAACTTGTCTGCCATAATTGAAAATGCGAAGTTTATCCCTAACGAGACTTGCCTGATTTTTGATGAACTTCAGGATTGTCCGGAAGCGAGGACTTCATTGAAATATTTCAAAATGGACGGCCGCTATGATGTCATTTGTACAGGGTCGTTATTGGGAGTTAAAGGTTATGGGAGCAAAAACAAGAACAAAGAAAAGGACAAGGGTTCGTCTGTTCCTGTCGGTTATGAGACCATCGTGGAGATGTATCCTCTTGATTTTGAAGAATTTTTATGGGCAAACGGGATAAGAGAAGAAATTATTTCCTTGTTGAAAAAACATCTGGAAACAGAAACACCAGTGACAGCGGCCATACATAAAAGGATGAGCGATCTACTCCGGCAATATGCGGTCGTGGGAGGAATGCCCGAGGCGGTAAACACGTTCATTTCCACGCATGACATATCACAAGTGGTTGATGTTCAACGCGGTATTATTGACGAATATAAGGATGATATGGTCAAGTATGCGGATGATTCTTTCAAAAACCGTATTCGGGAATGTTTCGAATCCATCCCCAAACAACTGAGCAAGGAAAACAAGAAATTTCAATATTCTGTGATAAAGAAGGGTGGTCGGGCAGCCCAATACTATGAAAGTTTGCAATGGATTGAGGATGCCGGAATTGCGAAACGCTGCTATAATCTGTCTCTTACAGAACTTCCCTTGGACGGAAACGCCAAAGAGGATGTTTTTAAAGTGTATATGCAGGACACTGGTCTGTTTATGTCTATGCTGGAATATGGAACCCAAGCAGATGTGCTGAAAGGGAACTTGTTGGGTTACAAAGGGGCCATCTATGAGAATCTTATGGCAGACATATTGTCCAAAATGGGCAGAAAACTCTACTATTTTCATAAAGATTCGGGGTTGGAAGTGGATTTTGTCATCCGGCATAACGGGAAATGCACATTGCTGGAAGTGAAAGCGTCGTCGGGCAATGTGAAAAGCACCAAAACCATATTGAAACATCCGGAAGTCTATCACGTCACGGATGCTATAAAGTTGGGCGATTATAACATTGGACGTGATGGGCAGATGCTCACTCTTCCCTTCTATATGGGATTTCTGCTCAAAGAAGTATAAGGCTTTTTAACGGAGTATAGATATGGATTTCAACAACAAAATCGCCGTCATCACCGGCGAGAATATCTGCATCGACGGCGGCATGACCCGCCAGATGATCTACCACGGGGACAATGGGAGGAGAGGTGAAAGATAAACATCAGAGATTATGAAGAAAACAGTAAAGCTATGCGTTGTGATGACCTGCAAGTTTGCACGATAATTGAGCTATGCTGAAATTATTAAGAGTATGACCGAATCCGAACTATACAAAAACCTCGGCACATTGACCAAAGGCAAGGACCAATGGGAAGAAAACATCGCGGAAACCGACCCCAACCGCGTGGTCAGGATTCACTGTTTGGGGGCAGTGAAGGCGGCAGATAAAGCAAGAAAACATTCTGACTAATTGTAAAAATGAGTATTTTTGCAAACTGAGACATTGGGGGTAGAACGTTTATAGATTTACGGAATCCGTGACAATATGATAACAAAAGAAGAAATACAGGAGTTGCTGCATAGTAATGAGACCTATCGGGTGGAACGAACCACGTCAACCGGCGATATGGACAAGTTTCAGGAAGCTATTTGTGCCTTTGCTAATGATTTGCCTAATTCCCGCAAGAAGGGCTATCTGATCCTTGGTGCATACGACAACGGGACACTATCCGGTCTGAAAGTTACTGATGACTTGCTGAAAAAGATAGCGGCTATACGCTCTAATGGCAATATCCTGCCGATACCTGTTATGAGTGTCGAAAGTTTCCAGTTTCCAGAGGGTGACCTGCTGGTGGCAGAGGTGAGTCCATCCGACCTGCCTCCTGTTCGATACCGTGGTCGATCGTTTATACGTATAGGCCCACGTCGTGATATAGCAACAGAGGCCGAGGAACGTATTTTGGCTGAACGCAGGATGTCATTCATGGCCACTTTTGACACTACCCCATGTTTTTCAGCCAAACTCGGCGACATCAACACTGATTTGTTCACTCCCAAATATCTGGAACCGCTTTTAGGTAAGGAGGTGGTAGCTACTGACAACCGTTCCATTGAGGAACAGATGGCCGCCGTAGGTATGTATGATACGGAACATCAATCTCCAACTTATGCTGCTGTGGCCTTGTTCGGATACAAACCGCGACGCTTTATGCCTGGTTTGTATGTGCAATATGTTCGTTTCCTTGGTGAAGATGTGACTAGCGAGGTGGAAAACGAGCTTCAGCTGGATGGTAACTATTGTGAACTGTTGCCTCGATTAGAATCGCTACTTGAATTGTCAGTTATCAAGAAGAAGCCTGTATTTGTATCTGTTCTTCGCGAAGAGATGATCAACAACTATCCCTACTATGCCATACGAGAATTGCTCTTGAATGCTTGCATGCACCGCGACTTACAAAGTAATACTCCATTGCGCTTCTATGAGTTTGCCAGTCATCTGGAAATTCTGAATGCCGGAGGTCTATATGGTAACGCTCGTCCTGAGAATTTTCCACGAGTGAATGATTACCGAAATCCACTTATAGCTAGTGCTATGAAAACAATGGGGTATGTTAACATGTTCAATCGAGGTGTTGGTCAGGTACAGACGGATTTGAAAGAGAACGGGAATCCTCCGGCAAAGTTTGACGTGAGCTTAATTACTGCATTCAGGGTAGATGTGAAAAGTGTTGCATCAAAAAACAGCAGTTCATACCCCATTTCCACCCACGATGTCGGAGATGATGTCGTAGATCGTGTCGGAGATGATGTCGTAGATGATATACGGAATGTGGTAAAGGCATATTCTTCTCAACTTTCTGAGAGACAGATTACTGTCATTGAATTGATGGTTCTGAATCCGTTTATTTCTGCAAGAGAAATGTCGCTGAAGTTGTCGATGACAAGTCGCACAATAGAACGAGACATCGCAAAAATAAAAAAACTAGGTATAGTTGAACGGGAGGGAGATGATCATGGAGGAACATGGAAAGTATTGGTTCCTCACAAAGGAAAGTGACTTCACAATGCTTTCATTGCGGATATTCCTGAAAAATCCGCAATGGTATTGCGTCTTTTATTACGTAATTTTGAATATAAATAAACATTGAATTTATGAAAAAGACTTTGATCCCGTGCATGATGTGCATGGTACTACTAACTGTGACGGCTTGTGATCATGTCACTCCCATTAAGGAATTGGAAAATTTGTTGAATATAGACTTATCCAAAAAAGATGTTTCTTTTACAGACAGGCAAGAACAGTGGATTGGACCAGATGGATACAAAATAGAAACATTCGACGTGATTAACTCTGATTGTTTATCCGACAAAAAGCATAGGATGCTGCAGTATGATAGTGTGTTTGTAGAGAACAGATACAAAACGAGTGAGATTTACAAATACGTAAAGAATACCGCAGGCTACTATTTTGAAACTAAACAAGAGAACAAAGAGGAATTTCTCTTCTTTGATACTATCAACAACAAGTTGTATTATTATCTGATAATAATTTAACCAAGTATCAGTCATTTCCTCGCCGTCGTGCACAGCCACCGCTTTTCTTCGTTCACCGTGATGTTGAGGTCGCGGAAGCCGACATTCGTCAGATGGTGCCTGATTTCTTCCGGCGTGTAGGTGTGCATGCCATCCGGCTTTCTGGCATTGCTGAAAAATTTGCTTAAAAGTCCCATAATTTGTGTGTTTGATATTTCCGACTGCAAAAATCCGATTTCTTGAGCGTGGGAATATCCCAATAAGTGGCTATTTTCGGGCGAGGGATTCATCAAAGTAAACTATCTTCTCTCGATTTATCTTAAGTCATTGTCAAAGGTGGATGACGAAACACAGCAACATCGTCCGGAACAAGGGATTCCGGCCATAGCCAAAAATAAGTAGTCTATCATCAAAATTCCCATAAACAGGGGAGTTTGAACGGGTGGACAAATAGTATTTTTGCCGCAAGAAAAATGAAACTACACAATTGTTAAAAATATGGCAAAAAGATTATCCATTCAAAGAATCCTGGTTTTGACGGCTTTTGTGCTGTCCTTCTTCGCGCTAAGCGCCCAAACGACCACTTCCGACACCATCGGCAGCGGCACAACGACATCCATCCATTCGGCGTTGCCGGGCGCTTACGGCTACCACTTGTCGGCCGCGCTGTATCTCGGCAATGAAATCAACCATTCGGCTGGCGATATAGAATCCTTGTCGTATCACATCACATACGGCAATTATCCTGTCAACGACGGTGACAAACGGATCAAGATCTACTTGTTGGAGACCTCCGATCCGTCCATCGATTTGTCGCAGACATGGGGCTCCATGGTGAGCGCCGCCACACTGGTGTATGACTCCCTCGGCTGCGACATCCAATGGGACGACTACTGGAAAGAGTTCGTCTTCACGCAGACTTTCTCTTACGGCGGCGGCAATCTGATTGTCTTGGTGGAAGGCGAGGCCTGCGACCCCTATCCAGGCATGGGCGACTGTGAGACAGAGATTTACGTCAACAACGGGACGGTCAACAATTGCTGGAACCGGGTGCAGGACGGAATGCAGGTCTCATTCACCACGGTGATGGACTCCATTCCCGAAGGGACCCACGGCAACCACTACGACCGTCCGAACATTTTCTTTACTTTCAATTCCGGCGAACCGGTCACCCCGGACACCAACTGCGTGCTGACCCTCCCGATGCTGGAAGATTTCGAGGGCTATCCGGGAGATTTCTCCTCTATCCCCACCTGCTGGACGAAAATCTCGCAGGAGTACAACCAAGCTTACGGCAGCTACTATCCCGTCATCAACGGCGGCAGCATGAGCGACCCCAACCAATCGGTGATGTTTATGCTGATGGACACCTACTCGTCGTTCCTCGTTCTGCCCGTCTTGGACAGCGTCTGGTCAATGCAAAATATCTCGATGTCGTTCAACTTCAAGTCCGCCCAGCAGAACATCACCCGCATGGTGGTGGGCGTGATGTCGGATCCGTCCGACACGCTGACCTTTGTGCCGGTGGATACCGTGTGGCGCGAAGGCAGTGTCAGCGGCTGGGAGCCCAAGGAGATCAACTTCGCCACCTA
This sequence comes from uncultured Bacteroidales bacterium, assembly GCA_946409645.1. Classification (GTDB taxonomy): domain Bacteria; phylum Bacteroidota; class Bacteroidia; order Bacteroidales; family WCHB1-69; genus F23-D06. The sequence continues at coordinate 4,982 of CAMJXE010000042.1, read as the reverse complement.
CGCCGACTCGGGCCGTCACATCGCCTTCTGGTTCAGCAAGGCCAACTCCACCCATGTTTTCCCGAGCTGTTTCATCGACAACGTGGCCGTGTTTGAAACCCCCGACTGCACGCCGCCCGTTCAGATTTCGGCCAGCGTGGACAGTCTCGATGCCACCATCTCTTGGACATACACGAACAATGCCTACGGCGCCAGAGTTTACTACAAGACCTCCGTTGATTCCCAGTTCGACTCCGTCGAAGTTTATACGGACAACTATTACGCGCTGTATAATCTTCCCTATAACACTGTTTATCAATACTATATCGTCACCCTTTGTGATGGCGGCGGCGAATCGGCACCCTCGCAGGTTTTCACCTTTTCAACGCCTTGCGAGACAGTCACGCAATTCCCGTGGACCGACAGTTTCGAAAACGGACTGGGTTGCTGGTCGTTAGATGCCTCTTCGGCCGGACAGGAATGGCAGATGGTCGCCACCGGCAGCAATCCGACTTGTGCGCCATACTCCGGAAGTGCGATGATGAAATACGACTGTTGGAGCTTCCCGTCGGGCAGCTGGGGCACGATGACCTCGCCCGCTCTGGCCATCCCGCAAGACATGACCCTCTCGTTTGCCTACTTCAAGCAGGACATCTATCAGGCAAATGACAAAATCGAGGTTTTTGTCAACACCTCGGCAGACACGGCCAACGCGACGCTCCTGACCACCGTTTTCGGATACGATCCCTCCATGAGCGGCTGGGACACCGTTTCCGTGGCCGTGCCCGCGCAGAATGAGGCGGTGTATCTGATTTTCAAGGCCACTTCCGACTACGGATACAACCTTTTCATGGACAACGTGACATTGGATTTCTATACGCCGGAGGACACCACGGTGGTGGTCGATACCGTTTATGTCGTTCTGGACGAGAGCATTTGCGATGGCGAGAGCTTTGAGTTCGGCGACGGCAACTACACCACAGCCGGCAGCTACACCTACACATCCAACGACACCGCTTACACGCTGATCCTGACGGTGAACCCGACGTACAACATCACCATCAACGACAGCATCACGGCAGGGAAAACCTACACGCAGTACGGTTTCAACGAAAGCGCGGCGGGCACTTACACGCAGAACCTGACCACGGTCAACGGTTGTGACAGCATCATCACGCTGCATTTGACAGTGCTGACCGGTGTGAATGAGTACAATGGTATGGATTTCTCCGTCGCGCCCAATCCCGCGCACGACTATGTGGTGGTGTCAGTGAAGAATGCCAATGAAGAGATGGTAGTCGATTTGCTGGATATCAGCGGGCGTGTTTTGAGAACGCAGCGGCTGGCGGCGGGAGAATCGACGCTGAGGTTGGAACGCGGCAACCTGCCGAACGGGATCTACATGTTGCGGCTGACCTCCCACGGCCAAAAGCAGACACGGAAGGTGATTTTCCGATAAATCTTTCAAGTCGCGGTCTTCCGGCCGCGATTTTTTTTTTCTGCTTCCTCCTACCCATGAGGTTCCCATTATATCAGGCATACCCTTGGCATCTACTTGGCAGTGGCGATGGAATGTCAATGGGTGGAGGTTGTCGCCAACGGAATGATGAAGGCAGCTGTTTACAACGATTGGAAGTGTTGTCCCCAGACGTTCAAAACGAAAAATTTCGTACTTTTGCCGCCGTTTTTGAGCCTTGGTAAAGGCGAGGGGTAGCCCTATAATATTCCACTGATTATTAACAAATTATAGGACTGCTTTATGGAAAAGACAGAACTCCGTTCCTACATCTACAACGCTGTGATTATCCTGCTTCTGATAGCGGGAATTGTTTACGTGGTGCTTCAATTCACCCATTTCGGGCACGTGGAATACACCGACAACGCCCACGTGTGCCAGTACATCGCCCCGCAGAACACCCGCGTGCAGGGCTTCATCCGCGAAATCCGCTTCGAGGCGTACCAGCACGTCAACGAGGGCGACACGCTCGTCATCCTGGAGGACAGCGAGTACAAACTCCGTCTCGCGCAGGCTCGCAGCGACCTCGCCCGTGCCGAACAACAAAGCATGCAAGCTGGCTCGTCGGTACTCAGCGCCGCGAGCAACATCAACGCCACGCAATCGTTGCGCGAGGAGGCCCGCGTGAATATGGAGAACCTACAGCGCGACGACTATCGCTACGAACAGTTGCTGCTCACCGGCGGGGTTTCGCAGCACCAGTACGACCAGACCCATACCGCCTACCTTGCCGCCAAAGCCCGCTACGAACAGATCTGCCATACTATCGATATGCAGCAGAATGTGGCCGACGAACAGGGCTATGGCCGCTCCGCCTCCGAGGCGGCGGTGAAGTTGGCGCAGGCGGCCGTCGAGCTGGCTGAGCTCAATCTGTCGTACTGCTACATCATCGCCACCCACTCGGGCGTGGTCGGCGCACGCGACATCAACGTCGGCGAATTGGTCAACCCCGGACAGACCCTTGTCAGCATCGTCGATGAGAACCAGAAATGGGTGGAGGCCAACTATCGCGAAAGCCAGCTGCCTCACATCAAAACCGGTGCGGAAGTCAACATAGTGGTGGACGCCATTCCGGACCACCCGTACAAGGGCCGTGTGGAGCGTCTCTCCGATGCCACCGGCAGTGCCTTCTCGCTGCTGCCCGTTGATAATGCCACCGGCAACTTCGTCAAGGTTGAACAACGGCTCACCGTCCGCATCGCCCTCGACGAAAACAGCGCGGAGGAACTGAAACGGCTCAAGGCGGGCTACAGTGTGGAGTGTGAGGTGAAATACTAACGTCATGCAGACCAACCATCCTTTTATGATGCCCATGTTCCGGGCGTTCGTGCCGCGGCGCATCCAACCGTGGATTTACCTCGCGCAGGTGATGTGCATCCAGTTCTCCGGCGGGGTCTATCTCGGCGCGTTGGAAGCCGTGCGCGGCACCACCAACCTGATGATCGAGGACCTGCTGATGCTGCTCTACACCGGCCTGGCGGGTATGGCGGTCTGGTTCCCGATGCTTTTCCGGATGAAGTTCCGCTTCATCAACCAGCAGCTGCTCTGCGGCGCGGCGGCGGTAATCGGAATCTGCAATTTCATCACGATGAGCACCACCAATATGGCCATCCTTCTGCCCGTCTGCTTCATCGCGGGCATCGCGAAGATACAGGGCACCTTCGAGTGCATGAGCAACATCCAGCTGTGGATCACACCGCCGCGCGACTTCGGGGTCTTCTTCCCCGTGCTGCACATCGTCTTGCTCACCGCCATCACAGGCAGCGCGTGGCTTGCGGCGGTGGTCGCCTTCCACCTACCGTGGCAGATGATGCACGTGCTCACCATCGGCACGATGTGCTTCGTCATCCTCGTGCAACTCACCCTTTGCAAACCCTTCTGCCCGATGCCGCAGCGGATGCCGCTCAAGGGCATCGACATCACCACCGGGCTGCTGATGAGCGTGCTGATGCTGATGGTCAGCTACTTCCTCGTCTATGGCGACTACCTGATGTGGTTCCGGTCACCACGCCTGCGCTGGATTGTCTCCATCGCGCTCATCCTGCTGGCTTTCATCCTCTATCGCCTCAAGACGGTGGAGAAACCTTACATCTCGTTGGAGATCTTCCGTTATAAAAACGTGGTGGCCATCTTGTTAGTCACCGTGGTGGCGGAACTGCTGCTCGGTGCGGAGCACACGTTGGAGGAGATCTACTGGAGCGAGGTGCGCGGTTTGGAGGAGCACACCAAGACGGGATTATGTCTGTGGTCGTTACCGGGCGTGTATGCCGGCGTCGTCATCACCCTCTTCTGGCTCGGACATCGAAAATGGAAAGTATGGAAACTTTTTGCCATCGGCTTCGGCTGCATCACGATATATGCGATACGGATGTACTTCCTGATGGACCTCAACGTGCCCATCACGGCCTATCGGTGGGCGTTGGTGTTCCGGGGGTGCGCTTACGCGGTGCTGGCGGTGTCGCTGATGTGGTCGCTTCACGAGTCGGTGCATGAGCTCGAACACTTCTTCATGGCACTGTTCATCTTCAACGTCATCCACATGTACCTTGCCGGCGCTTCGGGCTACGGACTCTACACCTCGCTGTTCCAGTATTTTATGGCCGACAATATGTCGCGTTACGGCTCGTACTTAACGTTGACGGGCGTAGATATGCAGCAGTTCGACATGAACGGGTTCATGAACGGCTACTACCTCCATTCGATGATGTCGGTGACGCTGAAGCAGATTTTCGGGCAGATAATATGGGCGGCGGGCTTTATGACGATGGCGTTCCTGCTGTTGGACATCCCGCGGGTGCGCACGGGCATCGAAAAGGTGCCCTACTGGCCGGTGTATGGCATCAAGATGTTGGCGCGGATGGGGCTGAAAAGTCGATCTGCGAATACCTGATTTTGGACTATGTTACTTTAGAAAAAAAAGTATCTTTGCCACAAAAACAAGAATTGGTATAAATTCTTCTAACCCTTTGACAATAAAATGACTGCGGGAGAGTTTTGCAATGCGTTTCTGTCTGTGCTCAACGCTATGAGCCCCTATCTGCTGTTGGGATTCCTTATCGCTGGAGTCCTGCACGTGTTCGTGCCGAAGCGGTTCTATGCCAAGTATCTGTCCCGCGACAACAAGCTTTCGGTGCTGTGGGCGGCATTGTTAGGCATCCCGCTGCCGCTCTGCTCATGCGGGGTTATCCCCACAGCCGTCGGGCTCAAGAACGAGGGCGCCTCGAAAGGGGCGGTGGCCTCGTTCCTCATCGCCACGCCGCAGACGGGCATTGACTCCATTCTTGCCACCTTCTCGCTGATGGGGCTGGGCTTCGCCATCGTGCGCCCCGTAGCCGCACTGGTCACCGGCATCTGCGGCGGCTTCCTGGTGAACCGTTTCGTGAAGGCCGACGAGGGCGGACAGGCTTCCGAGACATTCTGCAAAGTGGAAAGCGGCAACCGACTGTGGCGCGTGCTCAAGTACGCCTACTTCGATATGATTCAGGAC